>MSDW01000004.1 GCA_001914405.1 Candidatus Methanohalarchaeum thermophilum | reverse complement strand
ACTACAGCGGCAAAAAAACTAGTAACAAAACACAAAAAGAGGGCAATAGTAATCGCCTCACTAGCCAAATCCATTCCCAGCCAAAACAAAACAGGAATATATAAAGTTCCACCACTCCTCCCGAGCATAGAAAAAACAAAAGAAATACAAAAGAAAATTAACAAAAAACCAATAAACCCAAACATATTCAATTTCCCCTTCTAAAACCTAAAAAATACAAAGTTAAAATATAAAAAAATAAAAAATAAATTTTTTTATTCTTGAGAAACTCCCTGAGATGATTTTTGCTCCTCTCTCCTTGAACTACTTTTAACAGAAGCTGAGGTTAAGCTATGTTTCTTTATAATAAATGAAGCTCCTATAACCCCTAGTATACTTAATATAGTACAAGTCCACCAAGAAAAACGCCATGCAGGTGCAAGAACAACTCCCATAACTAGCGGTGCGAGAAACTTAGGTAAACTTCCTATTCCACACCCAAAAGTACTTCCTGCTGATCTTAGTTCTTCTGGATAAACATCAAAGGGAAGCGCCCAGTAAGCACCTTGGGACAACGCATTTACAAACATAACTAAAAAGATTATTGCAGTAAATGCAATCAAATTTATTTCTGACATTATAGGAATGAATGCAGTACCTATTAATGCTATTGTCACTGCGACCAATATTACCAAACTCCTAGCTCCACCAGGAGTAGCAAATTTGTCTGTAGCTTTATCTCCAAGGACCCCACCAAGAATAGCTCCTAGTATACAGGCAGGCGTAAATCCAAAGGTAACTAATCCAATTGCCTGGGTTGAATATCCTAGGAATTGGCCATAACTTGAAGTAACTGTACTCATCCCAAAATATAACCACATATTAGCAACAATGATAAGTACTAATCCCCATGTTTCTATCATTTTGACTAATTGACTATAACTTGCTTCCTTTTCTTCTTTTTTGGCAGTCACTTTTGATTTCGGTATTTTAACGGTTGATTCCCATATTACGAAGAATATTAAAGCGATGGCGGAAAGTATATAGAAACATATTTCAACTCCCCAGTTAGGAATAATATATCCTGCGATTATCCCACCTACACCACTTCCCCCAATTGATCCTCCAAGGAAAATTGATGATGCTAGTCCTTTTTTATCTGGAAAGAGTGGCATAAATGAAACCATAAAAGCAGACCAAGATATCAATGACCAGCCTTGAATAAATCGTAAAGCCCATACTACCTCAATATTTCCAACATGTGGTATCAATACAAAAGGAACTAATAGAAGAATAAAGGCGACAAAAACTGTTTTCTTTGCTCCTATATGATCTACAACCATACCACCGACAATTAATGAAAGTGCTAAGCCTACAAGGAAAAAACTGGATCCTAGAGAAACTGCATTTTCTGAAACTTGTAAAATTTGAGATAGATATGGTATTGCTACGGCATAGGCAGTAATACTTCCATATATGCTAAAACAAGTAAGTACCGCAATTATGAGTGTATACCACCTATTTCTATTTGAGTTAATATTCATGATATTCTTGATATAAAGTTAGAGGTTTATTGGATACTCTCCATATTTATGTGTAGCTTCAGTCATAGCTCTTACATTCTCAACGGGTGTATCTCTATGTAATGAACAAGCAGCCATTGCTATATATCCGCCATCCTTTGCACAGTCTTTTAATCGTTTTTTTACTTCATTTTCAATCTTTGAAACTGGACCTGGTAAAATAGCATCCTTTATACTTACACCACCTAAGATGCAGACATCTTCACCCCATTTTTCGGCTGCAAACTCATAGTCATTGTCCTCAGCAAACTGGAATCCATCTATTCCTGTTGAAATTGACTTATCTACTAGTTCATGATGCTCAGGTTCCGTAAAAACACCATGAGGATGGAAAACAACAGGATATCCAAGATCATGAGAAAATTCAACGATCTCTTTTATTTTCGGTAAACTAAACTCACGCATAAATTGTGGGGTTAGTACCTCTGTTCCATCATTTGAAGCAGCCAAGAAAGTTGTCAAATTTGCTCCAGCTTCAAAACACTCTTCAATGAAGTTTTTAATGTTAGTGGTTGCTAGATCAATTAATTCTTTTGCTAAATCTGGACGCTCCATCATATCCATTAAAAGTTTCTCTGTTCCCCTCATCAAGCAAGCTTCAGTAACTGGGCCTTGAATATTAACAGCAATACCAACTTCATCACCAATTTCTTCACTAACGATTTCATAGGACTCTAATACCCCTGGATATCTTCCATCTTCCCTAAAATTAATTGGATCGACATCTTCTACTCTCTCTAAATTATCTGAAAATGCTGCCTCATCTACTCTAGGAATTCCATATTCTGGAAACTTAGTTTCTCCACCATAAACATCGCTAGCTAATCCTAAGTCCCAAACACTGCCTAAAACGACATCATGTCCAATTTCTTCTTGTGATTTTATAACAGCCTCAGCAGACTTTTCTGCATCAAATGTACCTCCAGCCCCTCCTTTACATACTTCGGGTGTTGTATAATCAACGACATCTAGGGGAAATGTCAAATCTCTTGAAAAAACGGGTACCTTATCAGGTTTGTCACCTTTTAAAGCAACTTTCGATCTTTTTAAATGTGTCATTTCATTTTTCATATTATTTACACCTCTAAAATTTCAGAAACTTCTTTAACAGCTTTTTGAGCGTTTTTAGCGTAACCATCTGCACCGATTTCATTTGCATACTCCTGAGAGCAAGGGCCTCCACCTATTATCGTTTTCGTTTGTTCATTCAGGCTTTCTTCTTCTACTCTATCGACAACCTCCTCTACTTCACTCATTGTAGTAGTCATCATTGTAGATAAACCAATAATATCAGCTTCCTCTTCTTTAGCAGTATTGATAAATTCATCAGATTTTACATCGTCTCCTAAGTCCACAACCGAAAAACCAGCAGCATCGAGTAAAGTCGAAACCAAATTTTTCCCTATCTTATGTACATCACCCTCTACAACACCGATAACAACTTTACCTTTGCCAGAACCAGATATATCTTCCCTTAAGTCTGGCTCTATGATCTCTAGGATCCCGTTAAATGCATTTGCAGAAGTTATTACCTGGGGTAAATAGAAATCTCCTTTATCAAATTTATCACCAACGATGTCCATAGCTTCAGCCATTATATCAACAATATCAGTAGCTGATAGGCCTTCGTCTTTTGCCTTATCTATCAAATCACCGTAATCTTTTTTTTCTCCTTCAATCACTGTTTCTTTTATTTTTTTACTAACTTCCATAATTTGCAACCTCCTTAAATAAACCTAAAATGAAACAACATAAAAAAGTTAGGAAGCTAACAAAATAAGAAACGAAACTCGATACAAAGCTCTAAGAACGTTTTTCTACTTCTTCACGAAACCTATTAAAAACAAAATTTAAAGATAAAATTAAATTTTAGTATCCATATATTTAATTTAACTCTCTGAAATCTTTTTAATAAACCTAAAAAAAGATACAAGACACATTATGTTATCTGACTCTTGTTTAATTCTCTTAAATTTACTAATATCCCTTTTACCTAAGTAACTTAAGAACACAACCTACTTAACACTTTTGAAATGACTTCATAACATATATTTGTGAAATTTCAGAGTCTGGTAGTCTTAATCCTTTAGTATAAAACCTTTAAAGGCGTTTTATTGAGAAGGTTCTTTGTTTTCTACTTCCCTCTCTGAATTTTGATAATCAATTTTCTTAAGATTAAATTCAGAATGAAGCTCTAAGAAATTTAAAAAAGGAAAGATAACTAAAAAACTAGTTAACATCGTAATAGCAGCATTGCCAAGGTAATAAATAATATAAACAGTTTCTTTAAAAAAACCAAAATTAAAAGAACTGATCATCTCATAACTAATCTTATCAAATAAAATATTCAAGATATCAACCTTTGAAGGTAAAATTAATCCAATAATTAAGCTCATGAATATTGCTAAGATCACGGTATGATTCATGTTTTTACTCATTTAACCACTTTAAAACCAAATTTATAATAAAAAATAATATTGTTTTTGGAAAGATTACAAAACAAAGTTTAAGGAAAAATTTAAAGAAATATTTAAAGATTAATTCTTTGAGTATACTTATAAACCATATTTTTACCTATTTTTTTAGTTCTCTCTATTGATCTCTTAACTGTGAGCCTATAATCCATATTTTTTATCAATTTGCTTAGTTAACTCGGCTAATTCTTTTTTAGCGATTTTAAGATATTCCATAGTGTCTTTGAGGTTTTCATGTCTCAATAAAGCACTTACTTGGGATAAATCCACTTCCTCATCCAGCAAATGCTTTGCCCTTGATCGCCTTAGAGTATGTGTTCCAAGTTTTTTATCAATACCAACATCCTTGGCTCTCTCATTAATTATTTGATAGGCTCGTTGTCTAGTCATTTGGTTTCCTTGACGGCTACTGAAGACATAAGTAGTTTCTTTATCCATTGCTTTCATGTATCTCTTGGTTTCTTTAACTAAATCAGAACCAATTGGAACTTTTTCAGGTTTCTCTTCATCGGTTTTTTGAGTTGTTAATATAACATATCCGTTGTTTTCTTCTATTTCGTAGTTAAATGGATATTTTAGGCTCAAGGTTTCATGGATCCTTAAAGCTCCTCTATAGGTAGTTTTTTGTAATAATTCATCTCGCCATTTCATGTCTTGTTGAATTAATTTCTTCCATTCTTCTTTTGTTAACCAATTTTTGGCATAACCCAAGTTTACACCTAATTAAATATTGTTAAACTCAATATAAATAATTAACGAAAAACGCAGAAAAAACACCGAAAAAAGCCACTGAGTTTAACAATATTTAATTAGGTGTAAACTTGGGTTATGCCAAAAATTGGTTAACAAAAGAAGAATGGAAGAAATTAATTCAACAAGACATGAAATGGCGAGATGAATAGTAATTGGATATCACTTTGTAGGGGAAATATTTGATTTCTTCACTTATTTTATGCCTGGCTTAGCTTTTTCTTATGTAATATTCTTCATCTATTCCATATTCTTGAATGATTTTGTTTTTTCACTGGAAACTGTTTTCTTAGAGCCTTTCTTTAATAAATTGATTGAATTGAATTTATCGATTTTTCAAGTTGGGTTTGGAGGGATTTTCTTATTAATAGCCGCAATTTTGAGTATTTATTTAATTGGCATAGTAATTCATCCTATCAGATATTTAACAAAAGAGTGCTTTATGATACAACCTATGTCTTACAGGGTTTACAAATATATACATAAATATCCTTCATTTATGCCTGGAGTCCTGGAAGAATTTGAAGAAATAAACCAAAACCTAAATAATAAAGATTTAAATGTTTTCCAAAAAGAAGACTACCTTTCAACCAAGAAATCAGACTCTAACTCTAGGATAAATAAAAAATATTACTCATTTAAATCATGGATCGATGAAAAATTTAATTTAAGCAAAAAATTCAAAGAAAAAATAGATTTAGACAAAATAAAGGAATTAGAAGACTCTTATATCTTGGCCCGAAGATATATACAAGATAAAAAACCTGAATTATTCCATCACTATGTAGATAGGGCGGAAGGATTTCAAAACTTCTGGAGCACTCTAATCTTTCTATCAATTATTTTATTAGTACTTAGCATCCCGATAGCACTAAGTAAGTCACCGAGCCATATTAAACTAATTTACCTCTTATTCACTGCACTAATATTAATAACAAGTTTAAAACGCTTTAATGATTTTATCAAAGTAAAGTATAGGAATATATTTTTACCTACTCATCTTACTAAGAAATAAAAAGTAAAAAGTTCGCCTATTTTGATTAGTTTAATCTAATTTACTGGTTGTGCTCAAGAAATTAAGTATAAGCCCTTATTTAGTTATTTAGTGTATTGCAAGATGTCTTTTCTCTCTAATACATTCTTTTTCTCGGTGGTTTCAGTCCTTATTTAGTTATTTAGTGTATTGCAAGTATTTTGGAGCAGATGGAAGTTATCCAGCTGTCCTTGGTTTCAGTCCTTATTTAGTTATTTAGTGTGTTGCAAGACGGGGTTTAGATTAGGTTATTGAGTGCATAATTAATTCTAAGAATATATTTATAGATTCTCTTTTCGTGGACTGGGGCTATTTTGTTCTTTTAAGTGAGTCATTGAAAGATAAGAATTTCTTTTTCCGCTCTCCGGGAATCTATGGATGGATTCCCTTAGACTTGCGGTAGGATTAGGGGTTCTGCTAGTTGGCTTTTCCCTCTCCAACACACAATGGCTGGTGCGGTAACGGCTCACTCCTATTAGGAATGAGCTATTTTCCCGATTTACTTAAGCCCCTTATACAGAGGGGTCGGGGACGCCAATTATGGCGCACGAGTCCAGCGGGGAGTTTCTCCTCTCCCTCTTGCTATCCTCCACGGCAGGTGCAGAGGTTGGATACTCGCTACCTAGCCGATTCATCAGATACCCCTATACAGCGGTGAAACAGCCGCCTACTGGGAATGAGATATACCCAAACCCAGTTTCCTCATTAATTAATTATTAAACAACAACTTATTAATTTAATGATTGTTGGAGGATCGTTATCTAGATGCCTGAATCCACAATTAATCTTCAGATGCAGATAAAAGATCTATCAGAAAAAAAGAAAAAAAGAATAAAAGAAACCATAAAGAAACAAAAAGAGATTGCCCAAGAGATCAGTAATCTAATGCCGTCTATTAAGCCTAATAGATGGAGCAAAGCAAAATCTGATGGCGTCTTCTATAGGTGGGTGAACAAATACTTCCCAGAAAACAACGGCTTACGGAGTCACGACGCTAACCAATGCGCATACAAGGTCGCCGACAGTTACGATAGCTGGAAACAAAACGGATACAGCGGTGAGAAACCAAAATTTAAAGACCAGAACTGGTGCAGGTTCTGTAACTGCAACAAAATAATATCATATGAACAAAACAACGGCAAATGGGGAGTTAAGTTACCGCTTGAGCCATACAGACCAGAGTGGTTTCGGTTAGGAGTTGGAGAATACCAAGAACACTACCTAACAAAGGAAGACAAGAGACTAGGAGATGCAGAAATAATTAAAAAAGATAACGGCTTTTTCTTAAACCAAGCCCTATCATTTGAAGTTGAAAAAGAAAGAGAAACACTAAATAAACTAGGTGTAGACCTTGGATTAAACAAAGTCGCCGTATATGTGTTGTTGGACGAAGAAGGTAGCTACATAGATTCGAGGTTTTTTGACGGAGCAAGGGTACGGCACTACAGAAAAAAGATGAGTGATATTAGAAAGAGACTCCAAGAGGCAGATCAGGTAAAAAAAGTCGAAGAACTGAAGGATAAGGAAAAAAATTACATCGAGCAAAGAAACCACTTTATTAGCAAAAAAATAGTTGATGTAGCTAACGAAAGTAACGCAGAAATAAAACTAGAGAACTTAAGTGACATAAGAGAGAAAGTTAATAGAGATGCAAGCAAAAAACACAGAAGAGAACTAAACAGCTGGGCATTCGGAGAACTACAAAGCATGATCCAATACAAAGCAGAAATGGTTGACATACCAGTAACCAAGGTACCAGCTAGATACACAAGCCAAAAATGCCCAAACTGTAGCCACACCTCAGAAGACAATAGAAAAGGAACTAAATTCAAATGTAAACAATGTGGAATAGAATACCACGCTGATTTCGTCGGAGCTACCAACATAGCTAACAAAAAACAACAAAAACCTAAATAGATACATAATAAACCAAGACATTTAAATGTCTCTACAACCAAATCCCTACTTCTACAACAAAAACAACTACTCTTCTCCACTATCACAAGAAACTAGTTGTAAACGGACCTCTTTCCTTTCACGATCAACAAACATCTTAACATCGTAGCTCTCACAAAGCTCCTCTTCAGACAAACCTAGGATACGAGCAATATACCTTGGAAAAGGAACCTTGTAGTAATTCTCTTCCTTATATATCTTGTAGGGGTTATTTGGAAGTGGTATTTTTTTATTTTGTTTTGACCTCATATTCATTTGTTTTGACACCTCTTTTTGGGTTTTATTCTTGTTTAGGGGCTTCCCCCAGTTAGTTAGTACTAACTGGGTTTAGAAGCCAATATTGGTTCTATTATTCAGGTTTAGTATTAATAGAGAGGGGATAGGTGTTTTTGGGGTTTTTTGTTTGGTTGGCTTTAGTTGGGTGTTTAGTTCTGTTTTGGTTGGTTTTTTGGTGTTATTATTGTTATTTCTTGGTTTTGGATTGTTTGGGTTGTTTTGTATTGTTTTAGGCTGAAGTTTGTTATTATTAGTTTGGCTATGTTGTTTTGGATTAGGTTGATGGCTTTGTTTTTTTCTATAACTATGTAACTGTTTTTTTGGAGTGTCTGTGTATTGGATAGTGGTTTCTGTTTTTTTGGGTTTATGTGTTCTAGTTTTTGGGTTGTTTGGATTAGGGAGAAATGTTTTTCTTTTAGTGTTGTTGGGTTTGGTGTCTTTGGTTTTTGGTTTTGGTCTTGGTTTTGGTCTTGTTTTTTGGTTTTTGGGTGTGTCATTGTTTTTTTGTTTATTCGAGTAGTGTTATTTTGCCATATTTGTCGGTTATGTATTTTTGTCCTTGTATTTTGTCTAATTGTTTTTTTACTCTTTTTTTGTCTGTGTTTAGTTTGTTTGATATTTGTTTGATTATTTTTCGTTTGTATGTTCCGTCTATGAGGGCTTTGTTTATTTCTTGTTGGATTTCTCTTTGGGATGTTTTTGGTTCTTGGTCTGATAGGTCGATGGTTTTTACATCTGGTTGGTTGTCTTCGTTTTTTGTTGAGGGCTGTTTTGACTTTGTCCCATTTTTTGTCCTAATGTCCGTGGGTTTTTGAGAATTAGATTCTTCTTCTGATTCTGTTTTGTTATTCCCTTGTGACATTGTCCCAAAATCTGTCCTAAAGTCAAGTAATTTACCATTTTCCTCAGCGTTTCCAGATTTCTCTTGTGACATTGTCCCATTTTTTGCGACAAAGTCCTCAGTTCCATCATTACCATCAATGTTTTCTTTTCTTTGTTTATCTAGGAAAGTCACGCCCTTTGGCGTTAACTCGGCTCCAACCCCTGCCCTTGTCCTCATCAAATCATGTTTCTTCAAGTCCCGGTACTTTCTTCGGATAGTCTTGGCTGATTTATCAAACTCCTCTGCAAGCTCCTTACTGCTCTTAGCTCCACCACTCAAAGAATAAAGAATCTTAACATGAATTTCCTCGATTTCATCAATTAAAGAAGTGTATTCCTCAGTACTCAAGCCTTTCTTGTTCTCAACCTGTTCCTTATGAGCTAAGTAATCAAGTTGATCAAGCATCTGCTCATAGAACCTAATCGAAAATTCAACATGCTTGGGCTCAACTACCACTTTCTCATGGTCTTGGCCTATGCTATGGTCAAGAGCTGCAGCGGCAACACTCAACCTAGTAAGTCTTTTCCTAAAACTGTCATTTACAATTGGTAACTTACTAAAACTATATCTATCCATAAAACTCTTGCTCAGGTCCTTGATCGTTTCCTTGGTTTCTTGGGTGTATTCTATGTGCTCTGGTTTCCTGGACCATGCCCAGTAAATATGTCTTTTGAATACTTGAGGTGGTATTGGTCTCTGGTCCCTGGATGTGTCTCGGTCTGCAATCTTCGAAGTATCAACATCGCCATTACAAAAAGGGATATAGATATCCCAGCGGGCTATGTCGGGAGCCGACTCAAATATCCAGGTATCTTCTATAGCCTGGCAATTATAGAGATACTCATTCATCGCCTTATTTGCCTTTTTACCTGGATTAAATGTAGCACTAACCCTTGTCCTAGTCTTAGCTTCTCCACTAACCATCTGACTGACTTTTACAGTTTGTTCTCTTAGAGCAGTTCTTAGTTGATTAATCTCTTCACTATTTAGGCTATGCATTTCGTCTAAACCGATATAACCAAGGTCATTTAAAGGAATCTCACCCCACTTCAAGGTCTTGTTGTCGCTGTCTATTGAGTAAAGTAATCCAGTTCTTTTACTAGTATTTCCATGGATTAGTGGACCGAAGTTGTAGTTTTCCTTTGTAATATCCTTGATAGAAGCTGATTTATAGGTTGTAGTATCTCCGAATAAAACCTCTCTTAAGCATCCTCTATCGATTTTTCCTTCTAGGAATGGTATTTCAGCTACACTATGTAACACCAGGAGCCTGGATAGTTTTACGAATGGCCGTCCTACCATGTCGGGTGCTACTTGGTCTTTGAGGCTCCAAGGATCTTTTTCTTGGAAGTGTTTTTCGAAATCCTTTTTGTCTCTCTCCGTTAACTCAAAGTCCTCTAGGATATCTTCATATGGCTCGATTTCAGTTGCCACTATCGATATATCTCTGGTTTCTGGTTCTCTTATGACAGTTCCCTTTATAGTGACTTTTTTGGACCTTGGAACGGTTTGGTCTATTAGGTAGACTTTATTTGTTTCGTAGCTGCTTTCCTCAAACTTCCCTTGGTTCTCAATGAGATCCCGAACAAATAAAATAGAGTAATCAATGTTTCCTTTTTCTCGGTAGGTAGCAGCTTTTTTTCTGTTGCAGTTTTCGGATCTACATTTATAAGGATCAACTATTTTTTCCCAATCCTTCTTAGAACCAAGCAAATAATTCTTCAAAAGTTCTATATTTTCTGTTAAATCGTGTATTTGGCCTTCCCAGCCACATGCAAGGCATTTTTCATGGAATTCTCTTGGAATAGCCTTTTGAGTCTTGGATCCGGCAACTTGAACATTGGCAACCACTTCTTTTCCAATTAAATCTGCATTCAAATCAGCAACCTTAACCTCTCTGCCAAAGCCATTTTCTTGGTCTTGGTCAAGATATTGTTCTAGGATTAGGTTTAATTCAACTGACTTTGATTCAATGTCTTTATCTTGGTCTATTTGGTCTATTTGATCAATTATTTCTCTAGTAACGGGAATAAAGTTACTTTGGTAAGTTAATGCTATTCCTGTAGATTCTTTTTTACTTGCAGTGGCTTTGACCGTTTCATAATCACTCCAAAACCTCTTATCTAAATAGTTTACTTTTTTTTGGTCATTTGTTTCGTAAGGAGCTATAGCCCTGATTTCTTCTGAATCAACCTGTTTAGCGTTCAACCAATTAATTTCATCAACATCTAATGTATTTTTCAAGAATTTCTCTCTTTCTTTGAGTTCTAATATCGAGGTATCAGTTATTAGGTTTGTTTTATAGCCCTGGTCTTGGTCTTGGTCTCTGGTTTTTTGATTTACTCTATTGGACATTAGAAAATATCACCTCTTCAGCTCTTGTTGGATCTTTCTGATTTTTAAGAAAGATTCAAGTCCTTCTAAACAGTCCTTGCAGATTTTTATCTCGTAATTCATCGTTTTCTTGACCTCGATCACAGCTCCTAAACCAATCTCAGAGATATCTCTATTACACCTATAACACGGATCCGTAGCCTCAGGAGGCCAACTACCACCATTACCATCTACATCATCATCACTATTACTTTTAACATCAGTGGCTAAGGCATCTCTATCTTTTTTGGATTTAGTTTTGGTTTTTTGGTTTTTTTGTTGTTTTTGTTTGATTGCTGTCATTTTTTGTCTGGTTTCAGTCATTTTTTCTCTAGAAAGGATTTTTTAGCTGTCTTTTTGATTTCTTCTATGCTCATCTTATTCGAAACGATATTTCCGTTGAAGTTATAGTTTATGTAACCGCATCTAGGGCAGCTGTATAGCTTACGATTAGATTGATTGTTTTGACTTAACTCGTGGCAGCAAACCGGGCACTTCATTGATCAACCCTCTCTTTTTCAATGTTCTCTTTTTTTCGGATTGCTCTAGCAGTACGATTAATTAAACCACAAAAAGTAGGATCCCCTAAGTCATAGAAACCACTAACTAGATCCCTAAATTGATTCTTGATTTTATTACTGGGTCTATCTTCAGTCTCCTTCGTTACCTTTTTCTGAAATAAAGAACTATTTTTATTTTTAAGGCGGGAATTATTCCCGCTCTTTTTCCCCTTTTTTGTGTCTTTCATTTTTTATTGCCTCCTCTAAAACCTTGGTTGAATTTTTCTCGAATTTTTCTTCTAACAAGACGGCAGCCTTAGCTTTAACCAAAGAATCCGGATAAAACCGAATAACATTTCTTAAATCATCTTCATCTAAATTAATGTCCAATTTTTGATTAATCGACTGTTCATTAGAACTAATAGACATTTTTATGCCTTAACCTCCTTTTTACCTCTAACTTGGTCTCTAGCTGCTGGTCTTAAAGCATCACTCCTATTTTTATATCTTCTTTCTTTTACTGTGTTATCGAAGTTCTTGAATTCTCTTTTACTTGATATCTCATCAATAACTCCATAGTTCATCTAAAGGCCCTCAGTGGATTTTGCTGCTATTCGATCAAGCTTTAAATCTTCTTTTTTCTGGATCTTAACTCGGTAATAGCCATCTGAAGCCTTTTTTCTAGCTTTTAAGGTGTAGAGAATTGGTCCTTTAAAGAAAATCAGTTTTTTATAACTAAGGCCTGAATTAGTTCTCTTTGAGGTTTCATCGATGAATCTGACCGAGTCAAAGGATCTCAACTTTCTCTTCAATTTATTATATCTGCCCCTAACCTCCTTTGGTAGGAGTTCCTCTGATTCATTTTTAGAAAAAGGAGACTTAGTTTGACTCATTTCAGGCATTCACCTCTTTTCTAGGTTCTCTGATGAATTTTCTAGTGGCCTCTCTCAAGGCTTCACTTCTGTCTTTGTAACCTCTTTGTTTTACTTTGTCATCGAAATCTCTCAGTAGTTTAGAAGGCATTCGAAAACTTACTCTTTTTAGCTTACTTTTTTCATCACTTTGTTTACACATTGTCATACAACCTAATTAAAAATAAATATGCTGTTCCTTAAAAAGCTTTCGATTGTTCGACAATATTATTAAACAACATTAAGAAGTGACAAAAGTAAGACTAAATAATGCCAAAAGAAAGACTAACCTTCCGAATGTCCCAATACTGGGTAGACAAAATGGAAAAACTCATAAAAGAAAAAAAATTCGACTCAAAATCAGATTTTCTAAGAGCAGCAGTTCAAGACTTCATAAGAAAAGAAGAAGGAGACATAGAAACTGTTTACGAAGAAGATACATCTAGAAATGGTGACTAAAAAATTATTTTGGGTATTAGTGAAAATGAATCTGGTTATCTAGAGATACAAAATTTTGATATCAGATCTGAAGCTAAAAGAGATACATATAACATAATAGAAGGAAATACATCGCCTAGTTTTTTTATTTCTTATATTACTTACCATTAAAATCCTTTTTTTAGCTCTTAGTACATAAACAGCATTATATTTTTATGTATATTTTTTGATAGTTTTCTGGTTTGGTGGAGGACTTGTCTTGCCTTTTAATAGGTTTTTTTGGTCTAAAGATTTCACTAGACTCCCTAATGCATCTTTATCCTCTTCAACTAAGGGTTTGTATTTAATTTTATATATGTCTTGATTATTTTCATTTTCCTCTCTTTTTACATCGGTTAAATCTATTTTTTCAGGAACAGGATATCCAGATTTTTTAAATGTTTCTAAATCGTCAAGTAATCTAGAAAGTTTTTCAAATTTATCCTTTTTCTTTTTTTCTATAACAAATCTTTCAATTTCTTCACCGCTCATTGGCTCTGATCTGTCTCCTCGCCTTATATAAGGCGAGGAGACAGATCAGAGCCAATGAGCGGTGAAGAAATTGAAAGATTTGTTATAGAAAAAAAGAAAAAGGATAAATTTGAAAAACTTTCTAGATTACTTGACGATTTAGAAACATTTAAAAAATCTGGATATCCTGTTCCTGAAAAAATAGATTTAACCGATGTAAAAAGAGAGGAAAATGAAAATAATCAAGACATATATAAAATTAAATACAAACCCTTAGTTGAAGAGGATAAAGATGCATTAGGGAGTCTAGTGAAATCTTTAGACCAAAAAAACCTATTAAAAGGCAAGACAAGTCCTCCACCAAACCAGAAAACTATCAAAAAATATACATAAAAATATAATGCTGTTTATGTACTAAGAGCTAAAAAAAGGATTTTAATGGTAAGTAATATAAGAAATAAAAAACTCTTGAAGAGAATTTTCAGATTTAAAACTATAGTAATTTGGGTTAATAAAAAATAGTTTAAAGTTTTTTATTTTTTTAAAATCTAGAACTAAAAAAATGATTTGACCTAAAAAGAGAAACATAAAAAATATAAAATCCTAAGTTCAAGGATAAAACATATAATCCAAAAATCAGGAAAAACCCAATTTGTGATATTCTATGAGAAAATGCTCAATTAGAGGGTATCTGCTAGAAGAAGTTCTAGCTAATTTAACTATGAAAACAGGATATAAAATCTTCACAGATTCAAGTCAAGATAAAGAACTTAAAGAAAAAAGAGGTGATTTGTGGATCAAGGGACGAGGTGGAGATCATCAGGTTGATGTATTAGGAGAATTAGAGTGGATCCCAGCTTTTACATTACCCTTGAGACTAATTATAGAAGCGAAATATTATACTAATAAAAAGGTAGGAGTAGATGTTGTTCGCAATAGTATAGGAGTTTTGCGAGATGTTAACCAAAAGTATTTAAAAAAAGATCCTACAAAAGCACAACCTAGATTTAGATATGTGTATTCAATATTCTCCGCTTCAGGTTTTAGCTCCAATGCACAAAAATATGCTTTCACCCATAAGATTTCACTTATTGACTTAAATAGTGGAATATTTCAAAAACTAACAGATTCAATTAAAACAACTGCAAGGGAACTAAAGGAAGAGATGGAAGAAGAATTTTCTGAATCAGTTTCTAAGAAAAAATTGAGGAAAGCTTGTAGGAATATCTTTGGAACAAAAGATATTGAAGGGAATACTCCCAGCTATGAATCAAATCAAATGGGATTTAAAGAAGTGATTAAAGAAAACTTATTAGAAACTGTCGAAGGATATGGAAATTTATTTATAGGGGTAGTAAAGGGGCCATTCATCCTTCTCTTGAAAGAGAAAGAGAAAGATAATTTTTTAGATTTTGCCAAGGAAAAACCAAATCATAGAGTTAAGATAAAATGGGATACTGAAGAAAGAGGTAAATGGTATATCATTCCATACAATGAGAATGAAGGTTATAGATTAAATTTTAAGCTACCTGAAAAATTACATAAGTGGGTCTTTGGAAAGGAGAAAAAATTAGCTCAACAAAAAAGAAATGCTATGGATTTAAAAAAACGGTATATGTCAGATATTAATGTATATTACTTTGAAGAAGATACAGAAAATTTGAATGTTTTTAATTTAAAATTTGATCCTCAAGAAACAGAAATTGAAATTTAATTTTATGCATATTTAATAAAGATTCTACTTTTCTTTTCAATGGCAATGATGATATAAAATTAGTAGTTTATTTTATGATTTTTCTAATGTTTTCTTGTCAATCTTTTTTAGTTTTTCTATGACTTCTTTGTCGATTTCTTTGATTTGTTCTATTAATTCAGCTTTTTCTTCTAAATTGTTTCTTTTGTTTTCGTTTAGTAGTGTCATGCAGTTTGGGCAGATGTCTTTTGTTGGTGGTATTTCTTTGTATCCGCATTTTACGCAGGTGCGGGGAGTCATTTGTGGTTCTTTGTTTTCTTCTTTTTCTTCGATCCCGTGTATTTTTTTGTAGGCATCGTCTACATCCCTTCCCGCCAAATGAATGTATACTTGTGGCATGTCGCTTCCTTGGACCCAACCAAGCCAACTACATAGTTGTGACGAAGTAAAGCCTTTTTTTGCTAGGTCTGTTGCTCTGCTATGTCTGAATTTGGTGATAGTGACTTTTTTGTCTAGTTTGGCTTTTTCTTTTGCTTGTCGTAGGAGTTTTCGGATAGAGGCGTAGGGGAGTTTTTCGTATTCGGCTTCTTTTTTGTTGTGTGATTGGAGCTGGATCTTGGTCCAG
>MSDW01000003.1 GCA_001914405.1 Candidatus Methanohalarchaeum thermophilum | reverse complement strand
TAAAGGAAGCAGGTCATGGAAATCTAATAGAAGAAGAAAAATATTTCTTCGTCAATTCAAATAAACCAAGCTTACCTGATGATGCTGATGGAACCAAAATCTACAATAAAGGGGTTGTTATAACTCATGGACCTAAAAAATATGGAGAGAAACTGGGTAGATTGAATAGAGGAGACTACGTAATCTCATATGTGACTGGAGAAGGTGCAAAAGCGTTGGGAGAAGTAAAATCAGAGTGGAATGGAGAACCAGTGGATGATGGGGAACAAATATATGAAGAAATGGACAGAGAATACCAAGTTGAAGTTAACTGGAAAATGGTTTTAAGCGAAGAAGAAGCAATTTCACCAAAGGAATTAAAAGAAAAAATTGGCTGGAAACCAAGTGCAGCAATGCAAAAGATTTCAAATGAGGAAGAAAAAGAAAAGATAATAGAAACTTTCAAGAACAGAATATAAAAACATCCCTCTTTTTTTATTTTTATTCCTTTTTTTTGTTAAACAACCAAATAAGACTCCTATCCCATCTTGTAAAAATGTAGTGGTTATCTAAATTAACTCAATTGGTTTTGTAACTTGTTCTCAAAATTTGGAGAAGGGATTTAAATCCATATTACATAAAGGTAGATATGGTCGAGAGAATAAATCTTGCTGGCTATGCTTTTGATAGAAAAGCTATAGGCTTAGCTTTTTCTGAATATAAAAAGTTAAAGAAAAATAACGAATACGATGAAGAATACAAGTGGAAAGTTCTTCAAGACCTAAATGAATTAAAAAGGGATTTAGAAATCAATAAAGATAATGTTATTGAATTTATTGAGGCTCTCAAAGAAAAGAACCCTCATCAAGGCCCCTTAGTTCACTGGAAACAACTTGATGAACTAACTGAGTTCGCTAAAACACATCCAGAAAAAACAACAAACCTGATAAATCAGTTGATAAGTGGTGATGAAGAACTTAAAGAAAGAATTAACGTTTTCAAAGATTCCACAGATCTTGGAACTCCGCTTTATGCCTATATTTTATCAGCTCATAATCTAAAGGAATATGCTCCATATAAAGAAAGTTCTTTCAAAAAATTCTTTGAATACTTCAGTTATAATGAAGAACCAAATCTTAGAAGCCTTACTTTAGGGGAAAAATATGCTAAATTCACCGAATTTTGCCATGACCTCGCTGAATTCATATCCGAAAACTCTAATACATCAGCTACAGCCCTCGATGCCCAAGATTTTATTTACACCTCTACGACTTATTATTCACTTAAAGAAAATTTTCAATTAAAATACATCTACCAGTTTGCCAAAAAACTATCAGAGCTAAAACAAAATACAGGTCAATTATTTTCAGAGCTAAAAGAGTTTCCCATGGACTATCTACAAGAAAGAAAAGAATATTACAAAGATTCCCCAAAAATTAAAGAAATTAGATTCAGGGTTCTTGAAGTAATTATAAACAGAGAAAACCCAGATTTAGAAAAAATCAAGGAACAAGTGAATAACAAATATGAAAAAAATATTTTACGAGCTTATGATGATTTTAAAATCTTAGCTCAAATATATATTGACTTCTTCAAGGATCGAATAAAATCCTATCTAAAAAATTTATCTGGGCAATTAATAACTGAAGTTGGTAAAGGTGATTTGACATCCCGTTATGTTTCTTTTCAGTCGCACGGTTTTCCTTCCGACGAAACGTGGTTGGCAATATATCCTACTTCAAAAGAAGACCATAGAAAATCATATCAATTTTATTTAAGTTTTGAACCAAATAACATTAAATTCGGGCTATATGCGGGATCAAAAATTAAAGAAAATCTGGAAGAAAAAGATACAATCCAAGATCCTTCTAGTATTGAATTTCAGAGAATTAAAAACAAATTTGAAGACCAAAAAGACAGGTTTTACAAACTCAATGAAAGCGACAAGGAGAACAAGAAAGAGGATATAGAAAAGCAGGAAGTATTTGAGGAAATTAAGAATCAAATAGAGAAAACCTACCAAGTAATTCTATATGGTCCAATAGGAACCGGAAAAACATATAGTGCAAAAAAATTTGCGAGATGGTGGCTCCAAGAGCAAGACAACGAAGAGAACATAGATGAACAAATAAAGATGATTACATTCCATCCTTCCTTCTCCTATGAAGATTTTATCGAAGGATTAACCGTTAAAACAGAAGATGGAGAAAGAAAATACGAAATAGAAGATGGAGTATTCAAGGAGTTATGTATTAAAGCTAAAAAGGAGTATGAGGAGGCTGACCCCAAAGCAGAAGCTTCAAAATATATTCTAATTATTGATGAGATCAACAGAGGAAACTTACCAAAAATATTCGGAGAAACCATCACTCTCCTAGAAAAAGACAAAAGACTAGGTAAAAAAAATGAAACTAAGGCAGACTTAGCTCACTCTGGAAACGAATTTACTATACCACCTAACCTCAGAATAATAGGGACAATGAATACAGCAGACAGATCGATCGCATTAATAGACGCAGCCTTAAGACGAAGATTCAGGTTTTTGCACTTCTCACCTAATTATAATCAAATACTAAATAAATACGGTTTTGAGGGAGAAAAAGACCTAGAAAACACGATAGAGGAAAGTCAAGAAGACAGAAAGATTTTACAAGCTCTTTCAATAAAAGCTTTAAAAAAAATTAACAGAAAGATTATAGAATCAAGTAATCTTGGAAAAGGTAAGCAAATAGGCCACTCCTTGTTTTTAGAAAATAGTAGCGAGGAAGCCATAAAAGATACTTGGCGCTACGAAGTTCTACCATTACTAGAAACATATTACTTTGGTCAGTTTGATAGAATGAAAAGAGAAGTCTTCGAAGGAAACGAAATTGACCTTATAGATTGGGAAACTCTAGAAATAAGGAATTTTGATAGCTCTGAACTAGAAGATGCGTTAAGGAAAATCATAAGCTAAAGCCTAATGTCTAATAAAAATATTCGACTCGGTGAATGGGAGAAAACAAAACCACTTGAATTATCTGATAATGACTTAGATTTTCTTGAAACAAGAGTAAATTCGGATAAAGAAAAAATTAGACTTCAGTTCCTCAGAGATGGAAAAGTAAAACTAAAATCTAAGCAATTTATTGGAATAATTTCTTTGCCAGAAGGACCAAGTATACAAATACAACCCAAAGCAGCAGGAAATATCCTACCTTTATTCCGTTATGCCGAAGGAACCGATGCATCAATTATAAAAGGAGAAATAGCTCTTTCAAAAGGAGAATTCTTCATCGATTCTATAGCACAACTCTTCCTTGATGAACTGAAGAATTTAATACAGAAAGGATTAAAAAAATCTTACAATCAAGTCAATATGGAAAAAAAGTACCTAAGGGGTAACTTAGATATCCAAAAACAACTCCAGAAGAAGACTGATTTCTCCAGTAAGTTTTTTTGTAATTTCGAAGAGTTAAATAGAGATAATTTAGTAAATCAATCTATAATTTATTCTCTCCAAATCCTACTTCATTTAACTAATAAGAAAGGGCTAAAATCTAATTTAGATTATTTCAAAAAATTATTGAATAAAAAAATAACTCTTCGGAAAATAAAACCATTTGAACTTCAATTTATACATCTCAACAGACTTTCTCGTCACTATCAACGAATTATTGAATTCTGTTCACTGATAATAAAAAACGCATATGTCCAAGACATCGAAGAAGGAAAAAGAGCCTCTTACTCCATTTTAGTTAATATGGAAACTATTTTCGAAAAAGTAATTGAAAAAGCCATAAAAGAAGGATTTAAGGATACAGAAATAAATATAATCAGCCAAAAAGAAATTAAAAATCTCCTAGAAGGCAAGCCACCTGTTAATTTGAGACCAGATATATTAATGAAAAATGAAGAAGAAACCATTTTAGTAGCTGATTCCAAATGGAAAACAAGTCGAAAAAATAGCGATATATACCAAATAGTAGCTTATCAAATCTCTGAGGATGTCTCAGGCCTCTTGATATATCCCCAGCAAGAAGGAGAAATGGAAACTACATACAAACTAAAAAATGAGAAAAAGCTGGTTCTCTTTGAAGCCCCAACTTATAATACAGGAAATTTCCAAGAATGGAAAAATAACTTAATTAAAGCTCTTGTAAAAAAAATTAATGAATTGAGACTTAATGACTTCAAACATTAAAAAAAGAAAATAGATAATATTTTTAGCTATCTTAAATTGGTATTTCTAACATTAAAAACTCGTTTTCATAAATATAGATTATTAAAAAAGCAATGGAATATTTTCACCTTGGTGTAAACAACTGATTTTATTCATTAACTACTTAACTATTTATTAATGATTTTTACTGAAGGAATTACTGAGCTTGTTCAGGACATTCTAAATGAAGGACTTAGTGCTGTTTCTATTCAGGTTGTTTTGTTTTTCTTAGCTGGATATATCTATTTTTTTGATATCAGAAGAGAAGATGATTTGGTTATTGATTTTAAGGAATTTGATGTTTTCATTTATTCTCTAATTTTTAGTATTCTGCTTTATGTTACTGTTTTTTTGTTTCTAGCCCCTTTAATTGCTCTTCATGGACTTGATTCGATGATGAATTTTTGGATTGTGATTATTAGTTTTTTCTTTGCTTTAAAAGCAACTTCAAGTTCAGATATGGTGGATATGTCAAAATTTAATTTATTTAAAAACAAAATAATTGCAATTGGTTTTTTAATTTATCTAATTTTAATGATTCTACTTCCTCTAATGTATCCCTATCGATTTAATTATATTTTCGGTAGATTCTTTCCAGAGTATTTTTCTTCCGTCGTTTTTGCCTTTTTATTTGGATTAATTTCTGGTAAATATATTCTAAATGTTGAAAGTTATATAAGAGAAAAATAAAATCAAAGATTAAACAGCAACCTTGAAATTCAGCAAAAAGAAAGAAAAAGTAAATGAATTCTCCCCTTATCGAAGTCCCATAGATTCCGACACATACCGACTGTAGGGGGCTTAGATGAGGAGTATGTATGTATTTATTTTGAAGTCCTCTAATGTTTAGAAA
This sequence comes from Candidatus Methanohalarchaeum thermophilum, assembly GCA_001914405.1. Lineage (GTDB taxonomy): Archaea > Halobacteriota > Methanonatronarchaeia > Methanonatronarchaeales > Methanonatronarchaeaceae > Methanohalarchaeum > Methanohalarchaeum thermophilum. The sequence continues at coordinate 6,494 of MSDW01000003.1, read as the reverse complement.
GGAAGACTAAAGCTCTTAAAAGAGTTATGTAGTATACCTGAAGTTTTTTATTTTTATGTTTTTAATTTAAAGTAATGAGTTTTGAAGAAGACTTAAGAGAAAAACATTTCAAGTTAGTTGAAGAAGAGGAAACTTGGAAAAAGATTTTCCGCAAAGCCATTAATCGACATATAAATACAGGACAGAGTAATACTCTCGATTTGGAAGAAATAAATAACCTAGATACATGCAACCTACCAGAAGATGAAGAAAAGAGTTTCGAAGATTGGTTAGAAAATTCTTCTGAGGAAACAAGGTGTAAACTAAAGAAAGTTTTATTCAGTTACTATTACCGAGAAAAATGGGATGGAAAACCCGACCTAATGCTTCTTATGGAAACCCCCGGAAAACTAAAAGAAGAGGAGGACTCGAGACATGAAAAAGCAAAAAACTTAGTCAATTTCGGCTTTATTGATAACTTAAAAATATACCGAGAATTCTTCCAAAGGTGGTTGGGAGATAAAGATAATCTAAGAGAAGAGTTCACAGAGAGCTTCCTTGAAAAATTAAATAGTAAATTAGATTACTTAGAAAACTATGAGAGAAATTTAGATAATTATTTCCCAGAAGACAGTTCAGAAATAAATACAAAACATTCGTGCTTCTTTAAAGATTTATATGTTACCGACACCATCAGTTACAGAATAAAAGGCGGAGACATACTCGTAGATATGAAGAAAGAGGGTCTAAATATCTTTCTAGAAGAAATAGCCCATATAAAACCAGAAATAATCTTTGTCTTTGGGGGAAAAGCTTGGGAATCAATTACCCGATTGAATGAAAGAGATTCAATTAATCTAGAACTTGTCGAGAAAGGAAAAGATGATGGAAATGAAATGTCTGAAGACGACGGGATAACTGATGTCCATGGTTCTTCATGGAAACTAGATTTTTCAAACAAACCAGATTTAGAAATGGAGTTAACAGACCAAGAACTACCTAAAAAGGTACATATAATTCCATTAGCCCACATGAGTAGAACTAAAATGTATATCAAGGACTCATACTTTGATTACCTAGAGAAGGGGTTGGAGAGTTATGATAAACTGTTATAAAACTATTGAGTATTAGTTTTAGCTATTATCTCCGCCAAATTTCCAAAAGGCTATGTCTATTTCTCTTAATCGGTAACCCTCTTTTTCCTCAAATTTTTTGGTATTGACTGAAACTTTGTTCTCTCCTTCTCTTGTTAGAAATCGAAAATGTTCAAACCTGTTTCCTTGTCATATTTGTGTTGCAAGATTGGTTTGTCAGAGATGTGGACGATTATTTCTAAGGTCCCAGAAGTTCTGGCCATTGAACAGTGTCCTGTTTTGGTGTCGTAGGACTCATCACCTACTGTGATATGAGCGTGAATTTTGTCAGGTCCTATGTTTCCAGTAAAATTTGACACCTCGAAAGCTCCTTTAAATTCTTTTTCTCGATAGTTCTGGTTTTCCACATTGTAGTTTCCAAGTTTAAGCTTGTCTACAGCTCCTATTCCATGAAAAAAACCGTTTTTTATATCGTATTTTTTTCTCAGTTCTTTCATTTTTGCTATTACTTCTTCTCCTCTATTGAGTCTAACAAAAATCTTGCCACTAGATTTTTTCGTTTTCAATAAAATCACCTCTTTTTGTTTAGCGATTTGAACTTTATAAAGTTCATTTGAAACACCCCATATCCATCAATCCATAGTAGAAACAATCAACATATCTTCTTCAATTTTGAAATCTTTATTTCTTAGTGTTTCACTCTTTAACCGTGGATTAGAGCCCCAGAAACACCTAAGAACAGGAATCACTTCTAAATAATTAAATAATATAGAATCTCTACTTTGTTTCTCATAATACCGCCTTTATGGCTGCTTATGCTATTTCAACAACATTTGAGATTGTTTCTTGACTCCTCCATCCATACCTCCACTCTACATCACCTATTTTAATTTATGAAAGAATCCAAATAATATAAATGATTTAATTTGTTGTTAGGTAAGGCCTGATTCTATATTTTTTCCCAATTTTTTTGAGTATATTTATTTAAGAAAAGAAATATAAATTGAAGTCAAGATGGTTGAAGAAGTTATTAAGAAAGATGGTAGCAAGGAGCCTTTTTTGAGGGAAAAAATTACCTTATCTCTTACTACGGTCGGAGAAAAACCGGAAAGAGCTAGGAAAGCGGCTAAGGAAATTGAAAAAATGTTTAGTGATCGTAAAACAGTTGAATCCCACGAAATAAGGAACCAATTAATCAAACATCTAAATCAACAAGGAATTATAAAACCAGATGAACCATCTAACCACATGGAAAAGATAAAGGAAACAGAAAAATATTTAAACAACAAAGGCTTAGGATTTGAAGCCTCAGAAACACTATTATTGAAATTAGATGATTTTGAGAAATTTAATGAATTAAGTAGAAAAATAGGCCAAAAAGGAAACGTAAAAATCATAGAAGTAGACCAATTAAACTCTGAAACAATTGTAGAAGTTAAAATATTACCAAGCACCATATCATTTCATTAAAAAACAAAATTACTTCCCTTAACTAATTAATAACTATCTATTCACCTAATCCCTACATATAAGTCAAAAAAATATTTTAAAAATAGGTTTTTTGACTAATAATTAACTAAGTATCTCTTTAGGAAATTTATTCTTCCAAAGAAAGAATTTATGGTTTTTTTAGGGTGACGTCAAATCTGGCTCCTCCAAGTTCTGAGTCCCTGACTTCTATTTTTCCACCGTAGTTTTCGGTTATTTCCTTGGCTAGGTAGAGGCCTAGTCCTGTTCCTCCTGTTTCTTTATCTTTGAATCCTCTTTTGAAGATTTTTGGTTTAATTTCATCTGGTATTCCTTTGCCGTTATCTTCCACTGTGATTGTATTTAGGGTTTCTCCTTCTTTAACTGAGATTTTAATTTTTTCACAATCGGCGTGTTTGACTGCGTTCTCTAGTAAGTTTGAGAAAAGTTCTTCTAATAAGGGGCCTCCTAAGGCTTTAATTTCTTTTTTTTGGCAATTTAATTCTATTTTATTTTCTTCTAATACTTTTTTATGATTATCAATTACGTTTTGGAGGAGTTGACAGAGTTTTATTTCATTCTTTTCTTCCTCTTCAGATAATTTTCTCAGAGTTCTGACTTTTTCTATTATTTCAACGCTTTTTTTTGTGGCTTCTTCTGCTTGGGAAAAGTAATTTTCTACTTTTCTGGGTAGATTATGGCTCTTGCTAAGGTCTAGATATCCCTGAGTGATTTGTAATTTGTTTCTGACATCGTGCCGGAGCAGTGAGTGGAGGAAATCTTCTCTTTTTTCTGCTTCTTCTCTTTCTTGGATATGTCTCTCGAGTTCTTTTCTCTGATAAATCAGTTTGAGGTGTGATTCGACAAGTTCTCTGAATTCCTTCATAAGGTCCTCGTATTTTTCTCCATAACGGTTTTCTTCAGAATCAAGGACGCAAATAGTTCCGAAGACATCTTCATCAGGCCATTCTAATGGAAAACCTAGATACGAAACCATTCCTAGCTCTACGTCAGGATTATTTTTCCATCTCTCATCTTTTTGAGCGTGGGGGACAAGAAGTTTGTCCTTAGATTTGATGACTTTTTCACAGTAAAGTCCTGCTAACTCTTCTTTTTCTCCAACTTCGTAGGGGTTTTCTTCAGATTTGTTAGCCCTAAAAACCTCGATATAGGGAGGTTTAACTCTCATGATGAGTCCAGCTGGGACATCGATGACTTCCGCCATTATGTCTACTATTTTCTGCCACTTTTCGATAATTTCCTCAGGAATTTCAACATCTTTAGCTTCAGGATAAGCCATAGGTTTCCACTCTAAGCTTTTTGGAGATATAACTCAAATCTGGTTCCACCTAACTTGGAGTCTTTGGCCTTGATTTTTGCGTTGTTGTGTTTTGCGATTTCTTGGAGCATGTAGTATCTGACTCCACCAACACCAGCAGTTTCACCTGTGTATGCTTTTCCTGTGAACATGTCTTTTGGTAATTGTTTTCCATCGTCTTTTATGGTTACTAAGACAGTTTCTTCTTTTTCTTTTGCACTTATTTTGATTTCTTTTGTTCCTGATACTTGGATTCTTGTTGCTATGGTCTCCGAAAAAAGTGTTATTAACGAATAATTTCCTTCAACGTTACTTAGAGTTTCAGGATAACTTTGCTCTATCTCAATTCCTTCATTCTCAATTAAATCTGATATTTCCTCGATAGCGTGTTCCAAAACTTTTATGACGTCTTTTTCTGTAATCCATTCAATTTTTTCTATTTCATCTAATTTCTTCGCCAAACTTAAGACTTCATCTACTTCTCTACCAGCTCTAATAGCCTTTCTCAAGTATTCTCTATGTTCTTCTGAAAGGTCCATTTCTTTTTCAAGCAGTTGGTGATATCCTTGAATGGTTCTGTATTTACTTCCAAGGTCTTGTCTGAGCAATGTGTTTAGGAAATCTTTCCTTCTATCTGCTTCTTTTTGCTCTTTAATGTCTTTTGCTAGGGCGAATTCGATTTTTCTTTTCATAAATTCTACATAGTGACTTGTCACTTTCACTGGATAGGTTTCTCCATCCTTTGCTTGGTGTTCAGTTTCGAAGGTCCATGTCTTTTCTCGTTTTAGTTTTTTCCAAAATTTTTTTCTATCTTTTTTGGAGTGGTTTTGGTCGATGTTCCAGATATGCATTTCTTTTAATTCGTCTTTGGAGTAACCAAGGTTCTCCTGATAAGTTTTATTTGTTTGGATGAACTTACCTTCTGGATTAAGCCAGTAAAATCCGGAATCAGCTCTATCAACAGAGAATTTGGCTAACTCTCCAAGGGAGACTTCCCAAAAATCCTCACTTTCCTCAGTTCCTTCTCCCATTCTTATCTCATATAAAAAATAAACGGCTCTTAACTAAAAATTATCTTCCTCTTAAAAAAACAAAAACTCACGCTTTGTTTAAATAAATGTCAAATCTCGCTCCTCCGAGCTCTGAATCCCTGACTTCTATTTTTCCGTTGTAGTTCTCGATAATTTGTTTTGCTAAATACATTCCTAGTCCTGAGCCTCCTGTTTCTCCGCTTTTGAATCCTTTTTCGAAGACCTTTTCTTTTTGTTCGTCTGGTATGCCTCTTCCATCGTCTTCTATGGAACATATTACTTCTTTTTGTTTCTCTTTGCAAGTTATTTTTATTTTGGTTCCTTCGCTATGTTGTATGGCGTTTTCGGTTATGTTGTTGAATAATTCTCTTAGTAAAGAACCTGCTTTTACTTTGCATTTGAGGCTAGAAGAGGTTTTTTTGATTTCAAGTCCTCTTTCATTTGCTCTATCTCGATTCTCTTCCATTACTTCCTTTAGGACAGAATCTATCTTCGTTTCTTTTATTCCTTCTTTTTCAATTTTTCTTAGTGTCCTCACCTTTTCTATAATGTCTTCACTCTCCTTCGCTGCCTTCAACGCCTTATCCACATATTCCTTATTTCCTTCAGGATCCTCTTTCAACAACTCCAAATAACCCTCAACCACCTGAGCCTTGTTCTGAACATCATGTCTCAGAAGGGAGTGTAGAAGTTCCTCACGTTCTTTACGTTTTTTTCTTTCAGTAATATCCTGTACACTTCCAACTACCCTAATGGGTTCACCATCATCATTGAAGATTATGTCAGCTTTTTCATGCACCCATTTTATTTCATCATCAACTACAATCCTATGATCAATGTCATATTCACCTGTTTCAAGTGCCTCATTCCATTCTTTATCTACATAATCACGATCTTCAGGATGAATAAATTCCAAAAACTCATCATAGGTTACTGGTTCTCCAATAGGTAAACCAAATATCCTATATGTCTCATCAGACCAAGTTAATTCACCTGTATCCAAATCGATTTCCCAACTACCTACATTTGCAACTCTTTGCGATCCCTTAAGTCTTTTCTCGTTTTTCTTAAGCTTTTCTTCTCTTTTCTTTCGTTCAGATATATCTCTTGCTACAGAAAGCACTCTTTTTTCATCTTCTAATTCTAATAGATGAGAATTGATTTCAACTGGTATCTTCGTTCCGTCTTTTGCTTGATGCTTCATCTCGAAACGGACGTCTCCTTCATTGAATAATTTCTCCATTACTTCCGGAACTTCATCAGCTTTTTCCGAAGAATCTATATCTCTTGGACTCATTTCCAAAAACTCTTCTCTCGAATACCCAAGCATCTCACAAGCAACATCATTAACCTCTATAAATTCGCTCGGCATCCCCTCCTCAGTCAAATCATGTAAATAAATAGCGTCATTTGCGTTGTTAAAGATTTCTTGAAACCTTTTTCTTTCTTTTTTTAGTTTTTTCTCAACCCTTTTTCGTTCAGTTATGTCCATACCAGAGCTTAGGTGTCCGATGATGCTTCCGTCCTCATCCTTTAGGGCTGAGTTATGCCATAGTATTGTTCTTTCTTCACCGGATTTAGTTAAAACAGGATTCTCATAGTACT
>MSDW01000002.1 GCA_001914405.1 Candidatus Methanohalarchaeum thermophilum | reverse complement strand
GTAGTTCGGTGTCTGATGACGGGAAATCTATTAGTAATATCTCTTATGTTTTATTAACTAGTTTTAAGTAAAGTGATAGGCCTGGAAGGTATGAATCTTATATTACAGTATACTGAAACACAAGTTAGAGTAATATGGAATAAAACTTTGAATTAGTCGAAGAAAGTTATATGACTAAGTGTAGTGCACTAGATCAAGAATAAATAAAGGAATATGAGGATTACAAAGGTAGAAGAGTTTCAAGAGGTCTTTTTGAGGCAAGTGATGGTGCTTTGATTAATGTTGATGTTAATGCTGCTTTAATTATTGTGCGGAAGGGTAAGCCCGAATTTAATGTAGGTGTAATGGTGGTGTGGATAGCTAGAGGGAATAAGGAAACTTTTTGAGTTTCAGTTTTATCCTGAAGTTTTCTCTCTACGAGCGGTAAGCTAGTAGGGTGGAGGTAGTTTATTTGTGTTTTTCTGCGATTTCTCCTATGTATGGTAGTTTGTATTTTTTTCCTTGGTATGCTTGATATATTAGGATTATCCATAGTATTATTGTTGCTATTAGGATTAGTGTTGATATTAGGCCTAGTAGTTGTATTATTATTAGTCTTCTTGGTAGTGACATGGATATTGTGATTGTTATTGCTATTATTCTGTCTAGTATGAATATTGCTCCGAATAGTATAGTGCTTTGGAGTGCGTGGAATCTTATGAACCTGTTTTCGGGTTCTAATAGATACAAGATTATTCCCGTTATGAAACCTAGTAAGTAAGATAGGGCTGCTTCAATATTTTCATCTAATCCTAACTGGGTTCTTGCTCCTCGATTCCCCTTCCTTGGTCCTCGGTTCTCTTTCATTAAAAATTAATATTCAAAGATCTTATTTAAAGCTTTTTAATTATACTCTCAAGAAGTCGCTTTCCTAATTAGAGGGTAGGTGGGTGATGAATGAGGGAGGTCTTATATGCTGTTACAAAGATATATTGCATACAAAACGGATTCAGGATGTCGGGCAAGTTTTCGAGTTCTTCTAAACTATTTGAGGACGTTAGAATGAATAGAAAATAGGATCTTTTTGGACGGAGAAAAAGGTCTTTTTCTGTTATTAAAAGGTATTATGGCCGTGGTCGGAGCCACTATCGTTGACTTGAGTGTCAATAGAACAAACTGGATAGTGTTGGGGGGACCTGTGAAATGCTGGGGGTTGTTCCTTTTAGGTTGGTGTGGGTTTTATCGTAGGAATTTTCGTCCGAGGACTAGTACGAATAGGGCCATTAGTGCTCCGCCTGTTAGTGCTTCTATTGATGCTATGTATCTTCCTATTCCTATTGGGTTTATGTCTCCGTATCCTAGGGTTGAGAATGTTACGGCGCTGAAGTATATTGTTTCTTTTAGTAGGGGGATTAGTTCTTGTTTTGTTGTTGATAGTGTTTTTATGTTTAGTTGGATTGTTGTTAGGTATATTAGGGCGAATATGGTTATGTTTGCTATCCAGGTTAGGATTACGCGGGTTATTTTTTCTCCGTATCCGGCTAGGTATTCGTAGGTGTAGTATAGGATTGCTTTTGGGTTTTTTTGTTTTAGGTATTGTTTTTTCTTCATTAGCATTTCTTTGTAGTAGAATTCTCCTGCTTCGTTATATAGGCCTTCGGAGTTTAAGCTTTTTTTTATTTGTCTGTAACTGTCTTCGGCTTTTTTTAGTTTGTTGTCTTTTTCTTCTTGGATGATTGGTCCTTTTTTGTCTGTTTCCCATTTTGAGTTTTTGATGTATGCTTTTTCGAAGTCCTTGGCGTTGTGTAAGTAGATTTTGTCTGATAGGTTTATATCTCTAAATTCTAGGTTTTTGGTGACTGAGAATTGGAAGTATATGCCTTTTTTTGGGTTTTTTTTCCAGTTGAAGACGGTTTCATTGTTTTTGAATATTGTTTTTTTGAAGTTTAGTTCTAGGTCGTTGAAGTCTATGTCGATGAATTCGGCTTTGTTTCCCAGGAATGTGGCTTCACGGAAGGATGTATATTTTTTGAATGAGGTTTCTCTGAAGCTAAGGGTATCGCAGTTGAATATGCAGTTTTCGAATAGTGCAGCGTCTTCAAAGGTGGTTCTGTAGAAAAATAGTTGTCCACCTAGTTCTCCATCGAATGTTGCGGCTTTTTTAAATGTGGTTGAGTTGAACTCTGTTGTTCCATTGAAGTCTGAGTTGAAATCGGTGATTCCCTCGAATCTAGCTCTATTAAACTTCGTGGTTCCATTGAATGTTGTGTCCTCAAATATAGCCATTCCTTCCCATACCGTGTCCCTGAAGTCAGCATCCTCAAACTCTATGTCCTTAAAATGAGTTTCCTCTGGAAATCTCCAGCCAATAAACTCCTGATCCCCTTCATCAACCTTTTCCTGGACCTCCTCAATCATTTCATCTGGACCTAAGGGATTATTAGGGTCATGGACCTTACATAATCCATCACTCGACCCCTCCCAACCCGGTCTATCACAACTATAACAGAATTTTTCGAAACAACATCCTTTTTCAGTCATCTCTCAAAAAACCACAAATATATTTATAGACCACATCCAACAAAAAATATTTTAAGGGGTTCACCAAGGCCAATAAAGCCAACATATAGCATGCTGGTAGTGGCTTAGGATCCTTTGTTTTTGATGATGAAGAAGTAAATTCCACCTATTACTATTAATATTAGGCCAGATAAGCCGATTATCTTAACTACAAAAAAAGCGAATCCTTGATCAAATACACTGTTACCTAGGAACCAAAAAACTCTTTCCGTCAAGAAGTAGAGAGAACCAATTAAAATAGAAGCAAAACCCTTAACTTCAGTTCTCTCATCAGTTAATTTGATTAAAAACATCGTCACCAAGGCAACTAGGAAAGCAATCAAAAAAGAAACCAAAAAATTAAAAAAACCATAATAAAGATACGGATCCACAAAAACATCAAACAAAACCATCTTTAAAAACCATCCCAGAACACCCTTATATATCTAGAAGCGTATCTTAATCTATTGATTTTGGTTATCTTATCCTAAAAACCTCTTTATAAAACTTTTTATTTGTTTAATATTTCTTTCTTTTTTTCTTCGAATTCTTTCTCGGTCAATACACCTTTTTCCTTTAATTCGTGTAGTTTCTCCAGTTCATCTACATCACTAGACCCAGACTTGAGAGCACCTAAACCACCATCCATCAAATAGGTTTCATTGACCTTTACAATGAAATAATAAGCCAATGGAATAATGATAGGTAGGATAAAGGATGCAATAATCCAGATCAATTTCTCGATCTCATCCATTCCCTCCTGAACCACTAAGGTATCATAAAGCACCCAGATAAGTAGAATCAAAGAAATTAAATTAATTAATAACCCAAGTCCAGCAGCAAATGAAGTACCAAACCAAAACATATCAAAGAATAAACTCATCATCAAAAATAAATATCATGGTCAGGCCATAAATAAGTTAGCCCTTTCCTCAAAAAAACTCAGAAAAATAATCCAAAAAACAATGACCGTAGAATTAGTGAATATGCAATGAATGGTGGATTCTTTTATCAAAATTAAATTAGTTTGAGTTTTTTAGGTGGTTTTGGTTTTTTATTTGTTTTTGGTTATAGAAAATAAGGGGCTTGGGATTAAAAGGAGGTTTTTATTTTTTTGTTGAAGTCTTTTAGTATGTCTTCTTCTTTTATGTTTATTGATAGTTTGTAGTGGTCGTTTTCTTTATTTATTTTTATTTTTGATTTTTTTGCGCCTATTGAAGCTGATATTAGGTTGTTGTCGAAGTATTGGTCGCTTGTTTTGAATGTGAGTTTTTTGTAGACTTTTTCTTGTAGGGTTCGGAATATTTTTCTTAGTATTGTGTCGATTGATTTTGTTAGTTTGTCTATTGATGAGATTGTTTTGTTGACTGTTTTTTCTTGGTCTTTTGTTACGTTTTCTATTGCTTTGTTGGCGTCTTTTAATGCTTTTTTTGTTTCGTCTTTGACTTTTTTGTTGTTTTGTTCTAGTTCGCTGTCTTTTATTTTGTCTTTTTCTATTGTTTTTTCTTGTACTTCTTTTTCTAGTTTTTCGTTTTTTCTTGGTCTCCATTCCTCCCAGTCTTGGATTTCTTGTTGGTTAGTGGTTTGTTTTAGTATTTTTGTGATTTCTTCTGAGGCTTTTACTATTTCTGGCCATGTTCCTTTTATTTCTATTCCGGTGATTGTTTCGTTTATTTCCATTTAGTTTACCTTGTTTTTGTTTTTAATTGTTGCTAGTACTGGGGGGTTTTTTGTTTGTGCGTTTGGTGTGTTTGTTGTTTCTGTTATTGGTGCGTTTTTGAATAGTCCGTGAAGCATTAGTATGGTTGCTGTTATTGTTCCTATTGCTATGCTTAGGTTTGTTGGTATGGTTGGTGTTAGGCCTATTGCTCCTCCTGTTACCATTGATGTGAATATTCCTGCGAGTAATTTGTCATAATAGTTCATTATAAAACCCATATACTATTGTTTTTTAACATATTTATATCTTTCTCATTGTATTCACATAAGTTATAAAGAAACTCATACCAAAAAAACCATCAATCACAAAAAACCACAACACATCTATATACACTAAAAAAGACGAAAATCACCAATCTAAATTATTTCAAAACAACAATAAGAAAAATAATCATATTTATGATGACTAGAATCTCCCTCCTCCCCATACAGTTTTTATGGAAGATCCAATTATATTTAAAATAAGATCAAAGGCACTTAAAATGGCCAATAACGAACATAAAGAGAAATTAAAAGACTTTAAGAAAAGATTTTATATATCTTTAATATTAACAGCTCCAATACTACTTCTTTCTCCAACAATACAAAGCTGGTTCAACTTTACTCTGGCTTTCAATGGAAGAGGAATCCTTTTATTGGTATTAGCATCTATTATTTACTTATACGGCGGATATCCATTTTTAAGTGGTATATACAGGGAACTAAGGGATAAATCTCCTGGGATGATGACGCTGATAGCCGTAGCAATCTCAGTTGCCTATCTCTATAGTGCAACCGTTACTCTTGGATTACCTGGTAAGGTGTTTTACTGGGAACTAGCAACCCTGATTGATGTAATGTTGCTAGGTCACTGGATTGAGATGAAATCAATACTATCTGCATCCCAGTCCTTAAAGAAGTTAGCTAAATTAATGCCTTCCATGGCCCACCTAATCAAAGGAGATAAGTTAGTAGATGTCAAAATATCCAGTTTATCGGAAGGGGACAGAGTATTGGTTAAGCCAGGTGAAAAAATACCGGCCGATGGAGAAATCAGGGATGGAGAAGGTTATGTAAACGAATCAATGTTGACTGGAGAATCTAAGCCAATTAAAAAGAAAAGCGGTGACGAGGTATTTGGAGGCTCAATAAATGGGGATACATCTCTCGAAGTAGAAGTAACGGCTGCCGGCGACCAATCTTATCTCTCAGAAGTAATTAACCTTGTAGAGGAAGCACAGTCATCTAAATCGAGAACCCAGAGATTAGCAGATAAAGCAGCATTTTACTTAACTATAATAGCGTTAACTGCAGGTGCATTAACCCTTATATCCTGGACAATAGTTGGAAAAGACTTGGTCTATGCAATAGAACGAATGGCTACCGTCATGGTTATAACATGTCCTCACGCCCTTGGCCTAGCAATACCATTAGTAACGGCCGTATCTACAACTTTATCAGCTCAAAATGGTTTATTAATAAGAGATAGAACAGCATTCGAAAACTCGAGAAAAATAACCACAATACTGTTTGATAAAACTGGAACACTCACAAAAGGAGTTTTCGAAGTAACTGAAATCTTTACTACAAAAGAATTCAGTGACCGCAAACTACTCAGATACGCAGCATCCCTAGAAAGAGAATCCGAGCACCCTATAGCAGACGGAATAATAAAAAAAGCAGAGAAAGAAGAAATAAATTACCTAGAGGTAAGCGATTTTCAAGCAATTAAAGGAGAAGGAATAAAAGGAAAAGTGGATGGAAAAAAGATAGAGATAGTTGGACCCAATTACCTAAGAAAAAAGAATATAAAGAAACCAGAGAAACTGGAACCAACTAAACTAGGTACAGTTGTTTACCTAGTTCTCGAAGATAAGTTAATTGGAGGAATAAGTCTATCAGACATAATCAGAGAAGAATCAAAAAAAGCAATTAGCGATTTAAAAGAAAAAGACATAAGCTGTTGGATGATTACAGGAGATACTGAAGAAGTAGCAAAACAGGTTAGCCAAGAACTAGAGATGGATGGATACTTTGCAGAGGTTCTTCCACACGAAAAACAAGAAAAAATCAAAGAACTACAGGATAAAGGAGAATTTGTAGCAATGACTGGAGACGGAATAAACGACGCACCAGCTCTAGCACAAGCAAACATAGGAATAGCAATAGGATCAGGAACAGATATCGCAGCAGAAACAGCAGACATAATACTAGTAAACAGCAATCCCCTAGACGTAAAGAAACTAATATTATTCGGACAAAAAACCTACAAAAAAATAATACAAAACCTATTCTGGGCTACAGGATACAACGCAATCGCAATACCCCTAGCAGCAGGAGCACTAGCAAGCTACAACATAATACTACCACCAGCAATAGGAGCCCTACTCATGTCAATAAGCACAGTAATAGTCGCAGCAAACGCAAAACTACTCAAACCCTAGAAAAAAAAACAAAAACCAAAATAAAAAAAAATAAAATAAAACGAAACAAAATAAAAGAACTAAAACCGAATAGATAAAGGTATATCTTATTTTATTTCTTTATCAGTGAAGACTCCTTTTCTCAATTCTCTTGGAATTTAGGTTGGGTAGTGGGATGAATCCAATACATTTCTAGGTTTGGAACGCCCAAATTCCATTAATGGCAGTTTGGTTGAAGTTTACTGTCTCAACAACAAACAGCAGTCCTGTTTGCCTATGTGAGTATATCACAGGCTGGACTGGTTTGGAAAAGAAACGAGCTAAGGTAACCCAAATTCAGAGTTTTTCAGCTCTGAGAATGGTGTAGCGGGTAGCGTGAAGCTAAGCTATTAGAGTGAATAAGAGGAACCACGAGAGTTAAATTAATATATGGCGTAGTTGCCTAATCCAATTCTTCCCTCAAAGCAATAGTTCCCTTGTTGATCGAATGCATGGGATAAGTTCGGTGGTAAAACAAACTCCCTCTTTTGGGATAAGGTTGCAGGGAAGTCCCTTCCAATCTCTGATTGGTAGTGGGTCACTTCACAGGGTTTTTTTTGGCTTGGTTCTTTGGGAGATGTTTATTTTTGGTTTGGTGTTTGTGTTTTTTGGTTTGGTTTTTTTTGGTTTGTTTTTTGTTTTTGGTTTTGACCCAAAGATTTAGGGGGTGGTTTTTTGTAAATATTTTTGTTGGATTATGAGGAAGAGCACGAAGTATTTGTTGTTTTCGCTTTCGATAAGTTTTTTGACTATTGGGGCTTTGATATATTCCTCTACTAAGCAGGGGCTGTGGAGGGCTTTATATCAGGTTAAGTTGAGTTATGTGTTTGTAGCTGTGCTTTTACATGTTTCTGGTTGGTTTTTTTGGGCTATAAGAACTCAAATACTGTCTAGGACGATTGGATTGGATTTGAGTTTCAGGAGAGTGTTTGAGGTTATTTTATCAAGTAATTTTGTTGCTTGTTTGACTCCAGCGTTTATTGGGGGTGAAGCTTCTAGGATCTATTTTTTGAGGGATTCTGAGGATGGTTCAATGGGTAAATCTAGTGCAATTGTATTTGGAGAACGGTTCTTGGATCTAATATTCTTGGTTTTCGTGGGAGGATTAAGTTTAGCTTTTATAAGTAGAGAACTTTTCCATATCCCTAGGATTGAGCTATTATTTCTTGTATTAGGATTAGCAGTTACATTAATTATATCAATAGTTTTAGTAATATTGTATAGTCCTGAACATGTTAAAAAGCTTTTTAGATGGATCGGAGCTCCTCTTGACGGATTTAGGCCTGGTTCAGTGGAATCTATTAACCACCAGGTTGATTCCTTCCAAGAGGGCATTATGATTTATTTAAAGAGAGGGAAGGGAGAGTTAATAACGGCTTTTGGTTTCACAGTTATCTTATGGACGCTGGAGTTTTCTATTCCTTTTGTCATCATAGAAGGGGTAGGAGGAGAAATCCTCTTTCTTGAAGCCTGGTCCAGTTATCCATTGGTTCTAGGAGTGATGATGATCCCTCTTACTCCAGGAAGCAGTGGAGTAGCCGAAATCGGATTTACAGCAGTATACTCAACTATAGCAGAAATCCCCTCAATTGGAATCGTAGTATTATTATGGAGGTTTTCTACCTACTACATGAACCTAAGCGTAGGAGGATTCCTAAGTAGCGTCTACCTAAAGAACCTAGATGCAGTTGAAAGAAAAATAGAATCAACCTAAATCCATAACTAAATGATAGAACAAAAATCCAAATTTTATTTCAAAACTTTCTTAACTTAACAAAAGTTGTTTTTTTTTGGTTCAAGAGATATATCTAGGTTTAGTAGTGAAATTATTATTAGTTTTATTATGATGGCCTTTTTTCTTCATAAATCGTGTTATTTTGATCGATTATGATAACATTTTTATGCTTAATGCTCAAAAATAAAATGTATCCGGAAGTTAATTAAAAACCATAAACCACTTATATCTGGGCAATAATTTAATTAAATCGACTTAAATAACATTATATCTATCTTAAAAGTATATAGTTATATTCAAGTCGGATATGAAGTAGTATTATAACGATAAAAAAAATATTTGGCTAAATAGAGCAGTATCCTAACTAGTTAATCTTTAAATGCTCTGGATCCAATGAAAGAGTGCTTTAGCTGATTGATAATTAATTGGGTTATGATAACGGGCATGTTTCTTTTGTATATTAGAGGAGGTTACTTTAAATGGATTTAGAGGCTATTGGAAAGGTCAAGAATAGATTTGATGAGCCA
Organism: Candidatus Methanohalarchaeum thermophilum; assembly: GCA_001914405.1. Taxonomy (GTDB): domain Archaea; phylum Halobacteriota; class Methanonatronarchaeia; order Methanonatronarchaeales; family Methanonatronarchaeaceae; genus Methanohalarchaeum; species Methanohalarchaeum thermophilum. The sequence continues at coordinate 413,130 of MSDW01000002.1, read as the reverse complement.
GAAGATATAAAAGAGATGAGAGAATCCGAGAGCCAAATAATAGTAGATGAAAACTACATAGAGGGGCTAGATGGATTAGATAAGGGGGATTTCCTTAAGGTAGTTTTCTATTTTCACGAGTCAAATGATTATGAATTAAAAGGTAAAAGACGAGAAGGAAAAGTTAGGGGTGTTTTTGCCTCAAGAAGCCCACATAGGCCATCCCAAATAGGAGTTACCACCGTCCAACTAATGGAGAAAGACGAAAATGTGCTAAAGGTCTATGGCTTAGATGCCATGAATGGAACTCCTATACTAGATATTAAACCGTATTCTAGTTGGCTAGATGAACCAACAGGATTAAAGAACCTAGATAACCCTAGACAGTACATAAACACATTAGTCGAAAAAGAAAAGTACGATAGCATCCTAGCAAAAGCAGGAGAACTACACGGCCACTACTGCCCAAACTTGTCTCTAGGAGTAATAGGCGGTTCATATGCAATGAAAAAACTAAAACAAACTTCAATAGGCATGGAAGATGTAATAGCAATAATAGAAACAAATAACTGCTTTAGCGATGGAATACAATATTCAACTGGATGCACATTCGGGAATAACTCCTTGATCTATAGAGACTACGGAAAAACAGCTTTTACATTAATAGAAAGAAAAAACCAAGAATCCATTAGACTATACTTCAAACAAAACGACTTTCTAGAAAAAGAATACCCAGAAACACAGGAACTATTCCAAAAAGTCATCGTAGAAAAAAACGGAGACAAAAAAGACAGCAAAAAATTAACTAAAAAATGGAAACAAATAGCATACGACTTCACAAAAAAACAACCCACAAACCTATTTAAAATAGAAAAAAACCCACAAATAGACAAAATCCCCAAAAAAGCACCAATCTACGAAGACAAATACTGCGACAAATGCGACGAAAAAGTCATGGCCACAAGAATAATAAAAAAAGAACAAACCCAATACTGCATACCCTGCGCAGACGAAACCTACATACAACTAGACGGAAGAGGAATGATACAAAAATAAACAAACCAAACACCCACACCAAAAAAAAATAAAAAAATAAAAAAATAAAAGCACTCCTTTAAGAAAAAAAGAATAATAAATAAAAGATAGGGGAAACAATCTAATTTTATAATAGGATAAGAGAGAGAACCCCACGGAAAACCCCATGGCTTGCTGTGGAGGGGAATCTCGTTAAACTTAAATAAATACTACTATTTATTATTATTGCTCCCAGAAGTAACTCTTTTGGGGTGCTTTACATGTTCCACCTTTCAAGAAACCGTAGGGCTGGGATAGGTGGCGTCGAGTAGTGTGAAGCTACAGAGGATCTATAACAGCCCTAGATATGCAGGGGCGACCAAAACTAACCTGCCAACTATGCAGGATGGTTTCGTCCGAAGCGTAAGTTCTCTGCTGACCGGGGTGAATGAGAGAAGCCCGATGGAAAGGTAGAATTGTCTATAGGGAAGCTCCACAGCTTTGCTGTGTGGTCACTTTACCTATTATCTTTTTTACTTATAGTAGAGTATGGTAGAAATCCTCATGGCTCTGTTGTGGGGATGAATGCCCTTACCAACACTTAATTAGTTCTTGGACCAATTTAGGTTTGGTTATTAGGTGTTCTGGCTTGAATAAATTACGTGGCCACCTCAGATTGTCCCATTTGGCTAAAGAGATCTCTCTAGGGTAAGCTCGAAACAGTTTTGGAGTAGAGAGGATGTAGGTGGTTGGTGTGGAGCAACCATTGAGGAATAAGAGGAGCCACTATGTGCTAATATATTGGGTCTTTTGCCTTTAGCCCTGATCCAATTCTTCCCTTGGAGCGTAAGTTCCCTTGTTGGCTGGGTCTATGAGAAAGGCCTGATGTGAAATAAACTTTTCTCCATGGGAATGAGGTTACAGGGAAGCCTCACAGCTTTGCTGTGTGGTCACTTCATTTGAATGTCATCTTCTGAAATAAAAAAAGATTGTAATCTAGATCCAACTAAGACTGGCATTCTTACTTATCAAATTTAGCGATTAGGAAGTTGTCTTCTTTTTTATTTTGGATAAGTGATAGAGATGATGGTTTTGTTCTACTAGTTTCCTTTTAGAGTATGATTGGTTGGAGAGGGATGTTTAATTTGATTGATATGTGTTTGTGGACAAATTGAGGAGTTATTTTTTTGTTTTTGGCTGTTTCCATGTTTGATAGAGGTGGTCTTTTTGGGTTTTTTGTTATTTGTTTGAGTTTAGGTGGTTTTTGATTTTTTTGGTTAATTGTTTGTATGTTTTGGCTTTTGGTTTGTGGTTTTTTGTGGTTGATGGTTTTAATTGTATCTCTTCTGGGTTAAGCATTTCTAGTACCCTTCTTGAATTTGTTTCGTTGATTCCTTTTTCCTGGTAGATTCCTTTTTGCATATTTTCGGCGTCCATGTAGCGGCTTCCTTCCATTATGTATGCCTTACCGGGTTCTACCGTTACTACTGCATCGATATTTCCAATGTTAGAGGGAATTGCGACTTGAGAGTAACTTTCTACTAAGAGTAAGTCACAGTCCATTAAGTGGTCAGCAGCTGATTTTATAGATGACAAATAATTTTCTTCAATGAAGTCATTTAACTCACTCATACCTGAATAAGACAACCGGTTTTCGGGATTTAATTTCTCTTCAATTTTTTTAGGTATCTCTATATCTTTATTTTCAATTATGATCTGTTCTTCATCTACTTTGACTCTATCTAAGATATGGTACCTGTTTTGGGTTGTGCTCTTTTTGCCTAATACCTGCGGAGGACACCAGAGCCTATGAAATGGATTAACCGTTAACGGGTTGTTGCCGGTTTGCTTCGATAACTCCCTAGCATCATGACCATAAATAGTTCCTTTTTCAAGTGATTCAACCACTAGATCATGATCGTACCAATAATCATTACCAGCAAGTGGCTTAAATAGATTAACATCTCTATTTTGACTTAAATTTTCATGTAAACCTAATGTCGTTGTCGTCTTGCCAGCGGACTCCCTTAATCCATTAATTAAAACTACATCCATGAATAAATACCTCAAATAAGACCAATCTAAAATCGATTTAAGAAAAAATAGGTCTCGAAACCCAAAAAATTACTCAAATAAAATAAAAATAGACCAACGCATAATAACATGAATACTGATTTTTCGTGAACCAAGTTACGTGAACTACTCCTACCCTAATCAGAGACTTAGGAAGAGGATTTCTCACCAAAAAAAAAATTAAATAAAAAATTGTTTTTGTAGATAGAATAAATTAAGAAGCTTAAGTGTTTTTGTTTGTTGTTGATTTATTTTATTTTATTTTATTTGGATTTTTTCGCCTTTTTCTTTCTCTTTTTTCGGTAGTTTTATTTCTAGTACACCGTTTTGGAAGGTGGCTTCAGTGTTTTCTTCGTCTACATCGCTTGGTAGCCTGATTTTTCTGTGGTATTTGCCTACGGATCTTTCTTTTCTTACGAATCCTTCTTTTTCTTCTGTTTCTTCTCTGCTTCTTTCGGCACTGATTGTTAGTACTCTATCGCTTAGGCTGATTTCGATATCGTCTTTTGAGACTCCAGGAAGATCTGCTGTGACTGTTATTTCATTGTCCTGTTCCATTACATCTATAAATGGACTAGGTTTTCCTGTTTTCTGTAGTTCGCTGGACTCGGGTAATTCCTTGGTTTCTAATTGATTAAATATTTCTTCCATCCTATCTCGCATTCTTCTTAATTCCTTAAATGGATCCCAACTCATAAACCTCACCAACTTAAATTAAGATATTAACATATATAAAATTTACTACATCTTTATCTAATCCACTCCAATAACATAAAAGCCAATATAAATAAACAAAATAAAAATAAAACACATAAAAAACACTAAAAAACTAATTAATCAACCAAAAACCTCTTTAATAAAAAAAGATTCTCGAATAAAAATAAATCAACAGATCTAAACAAAAAAAATCGAAGTAAAAACAATTAGATATATCCACCAAAAGACACCTGATTCCTTTCCCACCAAATGTGAAATAGATTAGGAGCTCCCTACTCTCGATACTGAACAATAAACAGCAGTATCTATACTCTGCTTGTATTCAAACTAAGTAGATTATCTTTAAATCATTGAATAGTATATCTTTCCCTAATACATGAATTAATTAAAAAGCTTTACCAGTATAGGGAAACTAAGTACCTCTAATAAACATAGTGAACTACTCCTACCTAAATCAGAGACTTAGGAAGAGGATCTCTCACCAAATAAGTTAAATCTAATTTGTTTGATAGTTTCTAGTGGTTTTAAGGCAAATGGTTTCTCTATTTTTTTGATTTACTGCATGGGATTAAGTTTCTTTGGCTGAATGTTTTGGGTGCTGGTGGTTTTTTAGGGAAAAAATTTTTGGGAAAAAAAAGGTTTCTTTTTTTCTTCAGTCTGTTGAGGATATTATTTTGCTTCCTTTTCCTGGTTTAGTTAAGAAAAGCTTTGAATTGATTTCCTTGGTGTCTAGTTCTTTTTTCATTGCTTTTCCAATTTTTTTTGGTTTTTCTCCTACTGCAATCATTGAAGGGCCTGATCCACTTAGTGTACATCCAATTGCTCCTTCTTTTATTGCTCTTTTTTTGGCTTCTTTGTATCCATCTATTAATTTAGCTCTTTTTGGTTCTACTATTGCATCGTTTAATCCTTTACCAAAACTTCTAAGATCCTCTTCTAGGATCCCTTTGATTAGTAGACTAGAGTAGTAGATGTTTTTCTTTACGTTTTTTATATCGGTTTTTTTTGGAACCACTGAACGCATTTCTTTGGTTAAATTAACTTTTTCTGGACATAATAAAATTAAATCGAATTCTGGAGGTTTTATCTTATGTACTTCATCATTTACAATGCAAAAACCACCAAATAATGCAGGAGCAGCATTATCAGCATGAGCTTGGCCTGAAACATGTTTTTCAGCACTAACAACTGCATCAAGTAATTCGACTTGGCTGAATTCCTTTTCGACAAGTTTATTTATAGCTATAGCTGTTCCAGCAGCAGAAGCTGCACTACTGCCTAGTCCACTGCCAGGAGGAATATTTTTATCAATATGTATGCTTAGATCTGTATCAGTTAGTTCTCTCGCAACTATACCAGCTGTATTCTTCCTTGGATCAGTAGGTATCTCTTTATTATATCCATCAACTGTTATATCTGTACTTTCAGATAACTCAACCTTGATTAGGTCATAGGGCTTTTTTAGAGCCATTCCATATACATCATATCCTGACCCAAGATTAGCGGAAGTTGCAGGAGCTTTAACAGTAACCAAAATTAACACTATCCCATAAATCTATTTTTAATCGACCTATATATGTCCTGAGGCTCTTTTATCTCAAATTCAATATTTTTTGTCATCAAAATAGCATTCTTATCGTGATCCCCTTCTAACTCTCCATTTTCCGTTTCCTTAGGCAAGGTCTGAACATCGGCCTCACCAAAACTACAAAAACCATGATCAGAGACCACAATCAAGCTATTATCCTTTTCCTCAAGGAACCCAGAATCAAAAAGCAACTCACCTAACTTCTCATCCAAACGCCTATACCACTTCAATACCTTACTACTACCCCAGTGAAAATGCTGAACCCTATCCAACGAAGTATAAACCGAGATCAAAACATCCGGATCCTTATCCAAGAGTTCGAGAGAACGCTCAGTAACCTCATTCAACTCACTACTCCACTCATCTGGATCCGTGGGCAGACCAAACCCCGGAGCCTCAAAATCATCATTAAAACTGAAGGTAGGAACAACAAAAGGAACATTAATCGCCCTAACATCAAAATCATTATCCAACTCATCCCAGATAAAATCAACAGGAATATCCTCCCTCTTAACGATATCACCATCCCCACCTACAAACTCCCTATGACCATGTTCACTAGGATACGCTCCAGAAAACATACCACACCAAATCAATGGAGATAAAGGCTCCTGCTCCAATACCATTGTATCCGACTTACAGACCTCCTTCAACCTACCGAAATACCTCAGATCACCCAAATTACTATCAATCACCTTCCAAGTTGCCGCATCAATACCCAAAACAAAAAAAGTCATCAAATCATCTCAAAAAACCCTTTCATACATACAACACAGTGAACTACTCCTACCTAATCAAAAGATTAGGAAGGTGTCTTCTCAGTCAAATAGATAAACCAAAAACCAACTCTAATCCAGATCCCACAAGGATCCAACATTGATTTAATATGATATCTTCACAAAAACTAATAATCCTTTACCAAAACAGTCCAAGAAAAAAACAAGTAATCTAACCAATTTAACTTATTTGGTGAGAGACCCTCTTCCTAAGTCTCTGATTAGGGAGGGGTAGTTCACCAAACTCACCCACCTAGATCAAAGAGATAAGAAGTTGATTCGTTGAACGAAAGGTTGAATAAGTAAAATTATAAGGTGGGGATAACAGTAGAGTTGATTAAAAACCATTGAAGAACATATACATTGGTTGTGTTAGTAACTCCTCTTTTTAGGGGGTTTTTTATTTTTCTGTGAGATGGATGTAGATGGTCTTGTTTGACTTTTTTGTGTTTATATGGTAGGTTTCTTCTATGAGGGTTTTTAGTTCTAGTAAGTAGGAGCTAGGTCTTTTTTCCTTGAATCTAAAACTATTTTTTTCTTTTAGGTCTTTGTTTGTTAATCCTTTGTTTCTTAAATAGGTGTTAATAAATCCTTTTCTTATCTTTTTAGGACATAAGTTGGTTTTAAGATATCTAGGTAATGTTAGATCCTTTTTTTTTACTTTTATTTCCTCTGGGAGCGCCTAGTTTCCATAGTATTCTGCCTATGAGGGAACTGTTTTTCTTGATTCTAGCTTCGGTGGCCTTATCACTCTTTTCTTCTCTTATAAACTTGTATTGAAGTCCTAGTGTATCCATTAGTTTAATAAAAGTGTTTTTTTGATGGTGTTTGATGGTGAAGATGGGGTTATATGTTTTTTTTGCGATGGATCCTGCACTAAATATCCAGCTAACTAATCTGTTTAGGGTTTTGAAGTTTTTTGATCTGTAACTTAGGTTGATCCAGTTGTTTTCTTCTGCAACTTCGATGGACTTAATGAATTTTGGCTTTGAACCATTTTTCCACTGTCTAACTCTTTCTCTAGGTAAATCGAGTTCCCTTGAAATCTTGTAACTACTTAATTTGTCCATTTCTTGGGATTTTTTGTATTTTTTAAGTGTGCTGATCGGGTCTTGGTATCTTTTATAGGTTTCAGCTAATTCCTTTTTGTTTAAGATGAATCCCATCTTCTACAACTGCCAAAATAATGATTTTGTTTGAGTAATCTTAAACCTATTAGATATTTTAGGTGATTTATTTTACGTATCTTTTTCAGTTTAGAGAAACGGGGGTAAGTTATTTAAGTTTGAACTTTACCATAAAGGGAAAACCTTTTTAAGCCTAGTTTTTATATAAGGTTAATAGTTTAAGATGCTCACTATAATTATGATGAAAACAGGGGTGGAGGAATTTTGGAAATAGTTCACGCACAAACAGTCTTAGCAGAAAAAGATCTAGAAAAACTCAAAGAAAAAACAGAGGAAACCACCACAAAAAAAGCCCTACAGAAAGCAGTAGAACACTACCTAAAATGCCCATACAGCGAAGAAGACACAGCAATAAAAGAAAAAATCCAAGAAGTTAAAGAAAAAAACAAAAAAGAGGTCAAAAAATGAAAATAAAACCCAAACTACTAAAAGAAAAAGAAGGAGTCTCACCAGTAATAGGCGTCATTCTAATGGTCGCTATTACCGTAATAATGGCAGCAATCGTAGCAGGATTCGTATTCGGCGTCATCCAAACACCACAAGCAACACCAACAGCATCAATAACAATAGACTCAATTAGCAATAGCTCAGGACAAATGGTACTACTACACCAAAGCGGAGACAGCCTAAATGTATCCGATATAGATGTGATAGTAACAGGCCTAGATAACACCACAAAAACCGCAACAAAAGACCTGGAAGAAGTAGTTGCAAGTAGTTTTGATGGTAGTTGGGATACAGGAGAAAGAGTAATAATAAGTGAAAGCGATTTTGGTTATGGTTTTACTGAGGGTAATGATTTTGAGGCTAGGATTGTTCATACTCCTAGTGGTGGAACGGTTAGCGCTCCTACTGCAACTGCACAATAAGTTAGAGCAATAGTTTAATATTTTTTATTTTTATTTTTTATTTTTTTATTTTTTATGGTTTTTTATTTCTTTTTTTCTTTGTTTGGTTGTTTTTGGTGGTTTTTAGTTGTTTATGTCGTCTATGTATAGGTTTGTGGCTATTTTTCCTTTTGAGATTAGTTTTAGGCCGTTTTTGTTTTCTTTTAGTATTTCTTTGTTTTTTAGGTTTTGTATGTGGATTTGGATTTGGTTTGATTCTATGTCTATTATTTGGGTTATTTGGTCTGTTGTTGCTCCTGAGTATATTGCTATGATTATTTCTTCTTCTTCTGGTGTTATTTCTAGGTTTTCGATTTGGTTTACGACTCTTGTGTATTCTTTTTTAAGGTAGCCCCATAGGAATCTGATTTTGATTTTTCGGTTTTTAGGTAGAATGTTATGATCTTTTTGTCTTAGAAGTGGTCTATTGCGATGACTAGTTGGTTTTTTATCTCTTTTGTTTTTATGTATGTTATTGAGTCTATTTTTATTGTTTTGTTTCCGAATTTTACTTTGTTTCTGGTTAACTTTAGTTTGTCTTTTTCCCATTTTGTGTCCATTACTCTTCCGTCTAGTTTGGCTGGTGATTTGTATTCTACTTCTATGTTGTTTAGTAGTATTTTGTGGAATAATGTAGTGAAATCTGATAGTACTTCTTCTTTTGCTTTAATGAATAAATTTAATCTTTTTTTTTGTTTTTTTGGAAGACTATCCAGAACATGTTTTTTATGTAGTCCTGCATGTGTTTTGGTACCTTGCTAGTATGGGTTTTGGTTATTTCATTTAGTTTTATCTGTATTTTTTTGTTTTTTTCTGGAGCAATTATGTGTCTTCGATTACTTAACATTAATCTAGCTGGTTTCCAGTTTGCTTCTTTTTTTACGCGCTTCTGAATCGTGTATTTAGGGATTAATTCAGCTAGAATTTCTTCTTCATTAGACATTTTAGGCTTGATAATAAACTAATATGGATACGACCAAGTTCCTTCTTGAGTATTAAAATTTGATTCGAATAACTTAATACCTTATTCACTATTATTAGATATGAGAGAAGTAAACTTGGACTAATGCTTAATGGTTTTTATTGGATGGTTTTTTTTGATACTAGGTTAAAAAGTTATTAATAGGGTTTTTTATATTTATTTTGTGTTTAGTTTGTTTTATAATTGATTTTTGTCTGTTTATTGTTTTTATAGGGGGTTTTTTTGTTTTTGTGTTTTTTTGTTGTGGGGTTGGGTAAGAAATATGTGGGTTTGTGTATTTGTTTTAGTTAGACATTTGTTTATGTTTTGATTGGTGTAGGTGGTTTTTGTTGCTTGGTTTGATTCTTGCTGGTGGTATGGGAACTAGGCTTTGGCCTGTTAGTCGTGAGCTTTATCCGAAGCAGTTTTTGAGTCTTAATGGTGATCAGAGCCTTATTAGGGGGACTGTGGAGAGGTCTTTAGGGTATGTTGATGATGTTTTGGTTTGTACTAATGGTGATCAGTTTTTTTATGTTAGGGATGAGTTAGAGGATTTGGTTGATGAAGAGAATATCTTGGTTGAACCTAGTAAACGGGATACTTTTCCGGCTATAACTGGTGGCAGTTTATTTATTAGAGAAAAATTTGGCGATGAACCTTTCTTAGTTTTGCCAAGTGATCATGTGTTGGGTGAGGATTTTTTTGAATTGGCGATAGAGGCTTCTGATCTCTCTGATGAGTATTTGATTACTTTTGGTGTTGAGCCTAGTTATCCTGCGACGGGATATGGATACATTAATCCTGGTAAGGAACTTGATACTGGATATGTTGTGGATAGCTTTAAGGAGAAACCAAGTGAAGAGGAAGCTAGGGATTTCTTAGACGATGGCTATTATTGGAACTCTGGTATATTTCTTTTTAAGCCTTCGGTGTACGAAAAGGAATTAAAGCGTAATTCCCCTAATGTTTATTCGGGTGAACAGAGTTACAGCGAGTTTATGGATGGATACGAGGACTATGATTCTATTTCTGTTGACTATGCTCTGATGGAGAAATCGGATAAGGTTGCTACGGTTCCTTATAGTGGAAAATGGAAGGACATTGGGTCTTGGAACAGCGTCTTTGAATTAATGGAAAAGGACGAAAACGGGAATTCCGTTAAAGGTGATGTTAAGTTAAGGGATAGTGAAGATAATCTGGTTTATAGTAAGAATAATAGATTAATTGTTGGATTAGGATTAAAAGATTTATTGATAGCTGATACGGAGGATGCCTTACTAGTTTCAAGTAAAGAAAAGGCTGAAGAAGTTAAATCACTCGTTCAAGAGCTAAGAAAAGAGAATAGAGAAGAAGTAGAAAAACACAAAAAGGTGCATAAGCCATGGGGACATTACAAGCAACTTGAAGAAAGTGAACGCTACGGAGTGAGACATCTAACAATTCCACCGAACGAATCTATTAGCCTACAAAGACATCACCATAGAGCAGAACACTGGGTAATAGTCCAAGGAACCGCAGAAGTAAAAAAAGGACAAGATAAAAAACACCTAAATGAAAATGAATCAATTTACATACCAAAATCCACAAAACATAAAATAAAAAACCCAGGCAAAATAGACTTACACCTAATAGAGATACAAACAGGAGAATACATACAAGAAGACGATATAAAAAGATTCGAATAATAAAAAAACACAAATAAACCCAAATTAAAACTCTCAAAAAGATAAATATAGAGCCCTAAACCCTAAAAAAAGAATATTACCCTAAAAAAAATCTAAGAAAGAACTTAGATATTTTCTACCAACTGATCCTAGTTCATCTAAATAAAAAAAGATATGTGATTAAATAACCAGGAATTAAATTAATTTAAAAAAAGAGGAGATAAGTTAGTTGGTGTTGAATAGGTTTTTTATCAATTTTTTTGCCTGTTTTTGTTTTGATTTATTTTTTTTTGGGTTTGTTTGTTTGTTGGGTTTGGTTTTTGCTGTGTGTTTGTTTTGTCTGTGGTTTGTTTTTTGGTTTTTTGGGTTTGTTTGTTGGGTTTTTTAGTTGTAGAAGCATGCTGCTCTGGTTTCTGTTTCTTTTCTTTTTGGTTCTTTTGGTTTTTTGAATTTGATGGTTAGTTTGTTTTGGTTTTTGTTTGTTTCTTTTATTGCGTTCATTAGTGGGGTGTCTTCTTTTTTCTTTTTTTCTAGGTAGTTACATATTTCTTTTTTGTCGTGTATTTCTAGTTTGTTGTTTTCTTTGTCTTCTTTGAAGTTGAATTCCATTTCTTCTATTTCTTCTTCGTCGTAGATTTTGAGTAGGTTGTTTTCTATGTGTTCTTTGAGGTCTCTTGGCCCCCATCCGCATTTTGAGGTTGCTTCTAGGCATCTTGGGTGGTATCTGCAGCCTTGTGGCATGTCGATTGGGTCGGGGATTTCTCCTTCTGGTAGGTTTTTGTCTCTTTCTCTTTCTCTTGGATCTGCTCTGGGTATTGCTCTCATTAGGGATTTGGTGTATGGGTGTTTGGGGTTTTCGAAGATTTCTTTTGTTTTTCCTAGTTCCATTATTTTTCCTAGGTACATGATTCCGATTCTGTTGCAGATTAGTTTTGCTGTGGCTAGGTCGTGTGTTATGAATAGTATTGTTAGGCCGAATTCTTCTTTTAGTTTCATTAGTAGGTTTAATATTTTTGATCGTATTGACATGTCTAGCATTGCGACTGGTTCGTCTGCAACTAGGAAGGTTGGTTCTAGTATCATTGCTCTTGCAATTATTACTCTTTGTCTTTCTCCGCCACTTAGGTCTCTTGGATATTTGTCTTTGAATCTTTCTACTGGTGTTAGTCCTACTTCTTCCATCATGTTGTATACTTTTTGCTTTCTTTCTTCTTTGGTGTCACCTATTTTGTGGATTTTTGCTGGATGTAGTATTGATTCAAATACGGTCATTGATGGGTTTAGGGCGGCTGAGGGGTCTTGGAAGATCATTTGGATGTCTTTTCTTAGTTTTCTTAGGTTTTTTCTTTTTCTGAGGGAGTGTTTTTTGTTAAGTTTGTTTATTTTTTCTTTGTTTCCGTTTTTTTCTGCTTCGAGTATTTCTTTTTTTATTTCTTCGTTTATTTCGTAGTATAGTTGGCCTTCGGTTGGTTTTTGTAGCATTAGGAGGTTTTCGCCTACTGTGGTTTTTCCGCTTCCGCTTTCTCCTACTAATCCGAAGACTTCTCCTTTTTTTATTTCGAATGAGATATCGTCTACTGCTTTAACATATTCTTGTCCTTTGATTAGTTTCTTTAATGGGTTTTCTATTGTTGGATAGTACTTTTTGAGGTTTTTTACCCATAGTTTGATGTTTCTTTTTTCGTTCATTTTATCAGCTCTCGTATAGATGACACCATGTTTTATGGGAGTCGTTAAACCCGGTCTGTTCTGGGAACTGTTTTTTACATTTTTCCATTACTTGGGGGCATCTTGGGTGGAATGGGCAACCGCTTGGTGGGTTCACGAGGTCTGGAGGTGTTCCTTCGACCCATTCGAGTTCTTCGGTATCTAGTCCTATTACCGAGTTGATTAGGCCTTTGGTGTATGGGTGTTTGGGTTTGTGGAATATTTCTTCTGCTGAACCTTTTTCAACTACTTTTCCTCCATATAATACGACTACTCTGTCACTTATTTCGGCTACTACTCCTAGGTTATGGGTTATGTTTAATATTGAGGTGTTATACTTTTCTGTTACATCTCTTAGTAAGTTAAGTATCTGTGATTGTACGACTACATCTAGTGAGGTGGTTGCCTCGTCTGCTATTAATATTCTTGGGTTTAAGACTAGGGCGAGTGCTATCATTATTCTTTGTCTCATTCCTCCGCTAAATTCATGTGGATAGTCTTCAAATCTATTTGGAGGAATTCCTACATCGTTTAAGGCGTCTATAGATTTTTCTATTGCTTTTTCTTTGCCAAAATCTGTGTGTTCATTTAGTAGTTCTATGAAGTGTTGTTCGACTGTCATTAATGGATTTAATCGCCCCATTGGGTCCTGGAAGATTTTTGATATATCTTTGCCTCTTATTTCTCTTATGTCGTTTTCGGGTAACTCAAGTAGGTTTTTTCCATCTAATTGGATTTTTCCTCTGGTTAAGGTGTCTTTTGGGAGTAAATTGAGTATAGAGGAGCCTATAGTTGATTTACCGCTCCCGCTTTCACCTACTAAACTAACGATTTCGCCATTTTTAATGTCTAAGTTTATGTCTCTTGCGGCTTTAACTTCTTCACTATCGTTTTCGTAGTTATAGGTGATATCTAGGTTTTTTATACTAATATTTGGTTTTTCTCCTGTTTCTTGTTCAGTATTCATCTTCTACGTCCCTCCCTGAGTTTAGGATTTAGTATGTCGTTCAATCCTTCTCCAAGTAATGTGAATCCAAGTATTAGCACTACTATCGCTAATCCTGGTACGAGGCTCCAGTACCATACTTCTGGATAGGATTCTGCGAGACCTAGGTAACTTGAAGCAGTTTTTAGGTCGTATCCCCAGCTTGGAGTTGGTGGAGTTATTCCGAAACCTAGGAAGGATAATCCTGCTAGTGTTAGGACTCCGTCTGCTGCATTGAGAGTTAAGATAACGGGGATTGATTGGGAGACATTAGGTAATATGTATTTTATGATTGTGTCTCTCTTGGGTGATCCTATTGCTTCGGCTCCTTTGACATATAGTTCTTCCTTCACGGACATCACATGGTTACGTATTACTCTGAAGTACTGAGGTATGTAGACCACGGATACAGCGAGAGCAGCGTTTATTATTCCTCCTCCAAGTATAGCTGCTACTAGTAATGCTAGTAATATTCCAGGAAATGAATATAGTGCATCTGTTATTAGAACCATTAATCGATCGCTATAGCCTCCTATGTATCCGGATATTAATCCTAGTGGTATACCGATTGCCATTGCTAGTGCGGTGGCTATTAGGACTACTGATAAAGCAGTTCTGGTTCCGAATAGAGTTCTGCTGAAGAGGTCATATCCCATGTAGGTTGTCCCTAGTTTGTGTTCACCTGAGGGTTTTTCGAGCCTTGGTCCTACTCCCTGTTTTTCAGGATCCCATTGAGTTAGATGAGGAGCTGCAAAGGCGATGAACAAGAAGAATAAGACTATTGAAGTTCCTATTATTATTTTATATCCTGAAACTGTGTTTATTTCGTCTCTAATTTGTTTTAGCGACTTTAACATAGATATTCTTCCCTTTTTTTATTTAGAATCTTATTCTTGGATCAAGCACGCCAATAACTATGTCTATTAATACGCTTACGCTAGCAACTAATATCGCAAATACGGTTACCGTGGCTTGTACAGCTGGATAGTCTCTTTCGATTGCCATTGAAACGATAAAATCAGCCATTCCAGGCCAGTTAAAGGTTACCTCCGTTAAAACTGCTCCAGCTAATGTTAAAGCAAACTGAAGACCCATTATAGTGATAAGAGGAAGTAAAGCATTTTTTAGTGCGTATCTATTTACTACTAGTTTTTCCTTTATTCCTCTTGCTTCAGCTGCTTCTATATAATCTTCTTTAAGGGTTTGGAGCATATTGGTTCTAGTTATTCTCGTGAATATGCCTGAGATGTATACCCCTAAAACCGTTGCTGGTAGAATTAGGTGTTTAATAGCTACAATAAACTTGTCTATCTGTCCCTGAAGCAGGCTATCAATTGTGTATAAGCCAGTGATCGTTTGTGGAGGAGCCATTGCCCCAAATCTACCTGATGTGGGTAGCCAACCTAATTCAATTCCAAAGATTAGTTGAGCCATTATTCCTACCCAGAATATTGGGAATGCATAGATTGCTATCCCGTATAGGTCTCCGAGAAAATCTCCCCAACTTCCTTCACGTTTAGCTGATTCTTTTCCAAGCAAAACTCCTAATCCAACTGCAAGAGTAAACCCGTATAAAACGAGTTCTAGAGTAGCCATCAACCTTGGCTTAATTAACTCCCACATAGGCGTGTTAAACTGAAATGACTTGCCTAAGTCTCCTTGTACAACACCAAAAATGTAATCTATATACTGCATGTAAAGCGGCTTATTCAGGCCCATGTGTTCTCTGAGTAACTCGAGCTGTGATGGTGGAGCTTTTGCTCCTAGCATAGCTTGTGCTGGGTCACCAGGAGCAACTCTCATTATGAGGAATACAATTGTTAATAGTATTAGTACTGTAGGGACTGCAAGTATTAACCTAGTAAGTATATAAGATGCTAGGCCTCTTCCTTCTGCCATTAATAATCTCCTCAGTTTTTAGGTTAAAGAAGAAAATAAAAAAATAAATAGATTTTAGAGAGTTATTTCTTTGTTATTCCCAGTTTTCTGAATTAAGCAGATTTCCTCTGAATATCTGGGCTGGACCCATTATGAAACTTTCTTTCTTTATATGAGGCTGGAATGCAGAAAATTGTTTTTTCTGGAATAAGGGTAGCAGAGGAATATCATTTGCACACATATTTTGTAGTTCCTTGAATATCTCGGTTCTTTCTTCTCTGTCGGTTATCGATTTTTCTTGGTTGATTAACTCTTGTGCTTGGTCGTTTGCATAGAAGGATCCGGTTGATTTTGAACCGCTCTCTGATAGGAATGGTGATCCTATGTAGTCATCTGGGTCTATATAATCTGGGTACCATCCAAGGAGGAATAACCTCATCTTTCCTGAGTCTAGGTCGCTGGCGTAGGTCCCCCATCCACTGCTTTGTAAGGTTACATCTACCATTTCGGTTTCTTCTATCTGTTTTTTGAGAGTGGTTGCTAACTCTCCTTCTAGTGGACCGTAGTGCCTGGTTGTGTACCAGAGATTCATTTCTAGTGGATTGTCTTTTGAGTATCCTGCTTCCTCAAGTTGTGCTTGGGCTTCTTCAATATTTGATCCGGTTCCGTATTTTTGTTTGAAAACTTGTTCGTGGCTCCACATTCCCTTTGGCACCATTGAGTATAATGGTTCAACTGAGCCAGCGTATACTTGTTCGTCTATTTCGTTTCTATTTATTGCGTACGCTATCGCTTTCCTCACACCTATTTGTTTTGTTGGTGACTTTTGTACGTTTAGTACTAGGTACCTAATTGATGGGCTAGGCGCTGACTTGGTTTCTACTTCTTCGTTTTCTCTTAATGCTTGTCTTTGTAGTGGCTGGAACTGTCGGTAAGCGGCATCTAGTTCTCCTCCATTTAGTGCCATTTTTAGTTGGCTTGATTTTTTGTAGAATTTGAATTTTATTGTTTCTGCAAAGGGACTATCGCCCCAATACTCTTCGTTTTCAACTAATGTAATGTATGAACCCTTTTGCCAATCATCTATTTGGTATGGTCCAGTTCCCATAGCGTCTTCGGGCTGGAATTCGTTTTTATTGTATTCTTCTTTTGGAACTATTGAGCCTACTGTATAAGCTAATTTAGATGGTATTAACGAGGAAGGGCTTTTAAGATCAAGTTCAACTGTGTAATCGTCTACTACATTAACTGAATCTATATTACC
Source organism: Candidatus Methanohalarchaeum thermophilum (assembly GCA_001914405.1). Lineage (GTDB taxonomy): Archaea > Halobacteriota > Methanonatronarchaeia > Methanonatronarchaeales > Methanonatronarchaeaceae > Methanohalarchaeum > Methanohalarchaeum thermophilum. Next base: position 396,450 of record MSDW01000002.1, on the reverse strand, counting down.
TAATAAGAAAGCTGGTTTACCTTCTAGGTTTATTGCTCTTTCCAGTGAAAACTTTACATCTTCCGCCAGCATTTCATTGCCATTTTGGAATTTTACTCCTTCTCTAAGAGGTAAAGTATATTTAGTTGTGTCTTTGTTTGCTTCCCAGTCTTTTGCTAATACTGGAACGAGTTCGGAGGTTCCCGGCTTGTACCCAGTTAATCTATCCATTGTGTTGAAAAGCATTTCTGAGGAAAAATATTCATAACAGTTTGCTGGATCTAAAGTGGTAACAGAGTCAGTTGTTCCAATTACGGCGGTATCTACCTTTTCTTCTTCTCCTCCCTTTAGGCATCCTGTTAGAGAAGAACCTGCTAGTATTGTGGCGCCTGCTACTCCAGTGTACTTGAGGAATTTTCTCCTTGTGAATTTATTACCTTGTTTTTGTGACATACATTAACACATCTCCGTGATTAAAGCTCAAGGTTTTTATTTCATCATTCTATTAAAAAGTTACGCCGAAATGACTACTAAAGCCAAAAATAAAAACCACAGACCCCTTGTAATAAAAAATTAAAAAACCTAAATAAATTTATCCAAACACCCCAAATATAAATTAAATAACCTGAATAAGTAAACCACCTTCATGATCCGGCCGTGGCGGCCTATATCCTACTCTACCACAAATTAAAAATACAATGTAACATCCTCACCGAGTTAAACCACAGAAACTACATCCCCTCACATCATTCTAGTATAGAGATTAGGAATTAACAATGGAGTTTACCAAAAAAAAAGATTAACGAATCTTCACGGTAACATTGTTGTTCAACTCCTTTGATCTCAAAATAATAGAAGCAGAAATTGGTTCAAGCCGAAGAACCCAGCAACAAGGGCGCTAATAAACACACTTGTTGACTGACAAATACAACCTGATACCATATCTCAGGAAATGTTTTACTTTCTGAAACCTAAAATATACTTTTTAAAACTTGATTAAAAAAATAAAATCTGCTATAAACCTTTTAAGATTTAATAAAAGTTAGAAAATATATGTGGGATTATTTAAATTAATTTTTACTTTATCAGGGAATTAAAAAAAGTTTCTTAAATAATAAGGTATAGATGCCTTCTGTCTGTAGTTTTTATTGCCTAAAAAAAGATTATTTTTAAATAGGGACATAATAAAATAAAAAAGGTTATATGGTTTTTTTAGTTTAGTTTGAATTCTTCTAGTGATTTATTGGTTTCTTCGGCCATTTGTGAGACTTTTTGTGCTAGATCGGCTATTTCTTGTGCTGCTGTATTTTGTTGGTTTACGCTGCTGGTTATCTGTTCTATTGCTGCGTTGATTTGTTGGCTTAGTTTGGTTGTTTCTTCGACTAATTTGCTGACCTGTTCGGTGTTTTCTGCTTGGTTTTGGGTTGCATTTGATATTTCTTTTATTCCTTGGTTTGTTTCTTGTATTGCGTCTTGTATTTCTTCTAGTGAGTTGACAACTTCGTCTACTGCGCTTACTCCTTTATCGACTTCTTTGGCTGTTTTTTCTATTTTTTCGGTAGTTTCTTCGGTGTATTCCTGTATGTCGTTTATTATGTCTTCGATCTCTTGGGCTGATTTTTGGCTGTCTTCTGCTAGGTTTTTGACTTCGTTTGCTACAACTTCAAATCCTTGGCCATCATCTCCCGCTCTAGCTGCTTCTATATTAGCGTTTAATGCGAGTAGGTTGGTTTGTTCTGCTATATCAGAGATTACATCTACGAATTCACTTATTTCCTCCATTTTTTCATTTAGTTCTTTAATTTTTTCTACGTTTTCTTGGGTTGATTCGTTGGCTTCTTCTATTTCACTTATTGCGCTACTGGCTTTTTGTGTTCCATTTTTGGCTTTTTCTAGTGCATTTTCTGATTCATCGCTTATCTGTTGGCTTGATGCAGTTATCTCTTCTATTGAAGAAGAAAGATTTGATACATTTTGTTTAGCATTATCGGCTTTATTAGATTGTTCTTGTGTTCCTTCTGCAATTTCATTGCTTGATTCACTTATTTCATCTATTGAACTTGCAATTTCTTCACTTGAAGCACTCATTTCTTCACTGGTTTCGGATAACTTGTTGGCATTTGATTTAATTTCTTTTACGGTTTTGTTCAAATTGTTAATACCTTCTTCTAGATCCTTTGTTATCTCTCCAAATTCTCCCTGTAGATCTGTATTGATGTTTTGGTCTAATTTTTTATTGCTTAAACTCTTACTGGCTAATGAAATCTGGTTTAGAGCATTTTTAATTGATTCTATGCTTTTATTTATTGATTCGCCCATTTTTCTGTAATCACCTTTGAATCTTGAGGTTTCTATGTTATTATCTAGTTTACCTGCTTCGATACTTTCAATTACATCATTAATAGCCATTAAAGCCTCTCTAACTCCTGCGATACTGTTGTTTATGGTTTTGGCTATTTCTTTGTAGTATCCCTTGAAATCATCCGTATCTATCCTTGCATCTAACTCACCTTTTTCTAATTTATTTACATTTGTTTTAACTGCCTTAAATGCCCTAGTTACTTCATCTATGCTTTTATTTATAGATTCACCCATCCCCTTGTAGCTCCCATTAAGTTTAGATGATTCAATTCTTTTATCGAGATTACCGCTTTCCATTTCGTCTAGTGTGTCCATTATTTTGTTTAGAGCAGATTTAACTTCATCGATACTTGTATTTATAGATTTGCTGACTTCTTTGAAATCACCTTTCTTACCTTCTACTTCCATTTTTGCGTCCAAATCACCATTGGATAACGAGGTAAAGGAATCTTGGATCTCATTGAAGTTTTCTTCGATGTTATTCATCATGTTGCCCAACGAGTCCGACATTTCACCTACTTCGTCATTGGTGGAAACGGCTGTTCTTATGCTTAAGTCACCAGTTTCTGCGATTTCCTTGATTTCACTTGTCATCTTACCTAATGGATTTGTTAATCTATTTGAAACATAGAATACTGTTCCTATTAAAGCGGCTAACGCGAATAAGCTTATTAAGATCAGGTTATTTCTCATTTGGTGTACACCTGCTAAAGCTTCGTTCACCGGTGTTACAGTCACAAATTTGAAATCACCCGTTTCTATTGTGTCAAAGTTTATCTGAGCCTTTTTATCAGTGACTGGATCGGTTAATGTCATCTTTCCCTCATTATTTGAACCTATTTTTTCAGCTAGTTCCTGCATTTGCTTGTAATCGTTGTTTTTGGCGTATTCTTTGAGAGTTGTTTTTCCAATTAATTCTTCGTCTGGGAAGGATATGAACTGTCCGTTTTCACTTAACATGAATGCGTATCCGGAATCGTATATCTGGATATCGCTGACTACATTATGCATGTAGTCAAGAGAGACATCCACTCCTGCTACTCCTACAGGTTGGTTATCTTTCTCGATTGGTTTTAGGAAGCTGATTAAGAGTTTTCCATTATAGGTGTAAGGAGGTTTTATCCATTTTTCACCTGTATCCATTGGAGTGTGATACCATTTATCGTCTTTTCCTATTTCCATGTTACTTAATTGGAGATCTCCACCGTATCGATTCCAGTGTGGTGCGAATTGGCCTTCACTATTGGTGCCGTAGATCTTTGAGGTAAGATTTTTGTATTTTTCAACTTGGCCATCGAATGAACTTGGTTCATATGTTACATATGTCCCTAAAATGTCTTTGTTTTCTTTTGCGATGTTTTATAGCATGTTTACAACTTCTTCACGGCTGGCATCGGATTTTTGGTATTTTTCCAAGGTAAGAGTTAAGGTTTTTGCTGTTTCCATGTATCTTTTCATGTCTACATTGAAATCATTAGCATATGATTGAGTCATTTCCTGCATTCTTTCACCAGCTACTTCTTTTTGTTGTCCAGTAGCTTGGTTTACCACTAAAAGAGTCATTCCCGAGAAAATAACTATTGCAACGACAGCTATCGTTAATATTAGTTTTTTAGAGATTGAATCTGTTAGCCTAGACCACATTAAAACTTCATCTTTTGCTAAGATATTTTAGTAAACTGATTAACCTGTAGACTAGACTGGTTCCCTAAAAGAAACCAATATTTCTTTAAAAAATAACAATAAAAAGATTGGCAGCTCTTATCAGAATTAAAAAAACCGCCAAATACATTTTTTAAATTACTTGTTGAGAAAACCCTTTTCTCACAAGCAAAGTTCGAGTGAGGTATAAGTAGTTTAGAACATTTGATAGGTGAATTTGATTGTTGAACTAATTAGTCTTTTTTTCCTTAGTTAATATGATCTTGGTGTGGGTTTTGGGTTTTTTTCTCTCTTATGTTTTTAGTGCATATGCCATTGGTCAAAGGTTTTTTATTATATTAAAATAGTTTTTACTTTAGGTGCTTGGTATGAAAAAAATGGCGATTATCGCGCTTGTAGGACTTGTTTCTCTACTGGTTATCACATCAGGCTGTGTCCAAAACCAAGATCAAAACCAAGGAGAAAATAAAATCACGGTACAAGACGATTTAGGCAATAATGTAACAGTAACTGGAGAAGTGGAAAGAATTGTTTCCGCGGCCCCTTCAAACACCGAGATTCTCTTTGCTCTAGGTCAGGGCCCAGAGATAGTTGGTGTAACAGAGTACTGTGACTATCCAAGCGAGGCTAAATACAAAGAAAAGATAGGAGGATTTCAGAATCCTAGTGTTGAAAAAATAATCTCTATGGATCCAGATGTCGTTTTTGCATCAACTACTACAGGAGAACAAACTGTTGAAAAACTGAGAAACAATGATATACCAGTATATGTATCTAGTCCAGGAAGTATCTCAGGAGTTATAGAAAATATTAATGAGATAGGTAAAATAGTAGGAGCAGAAGATTACGCACAGAATTTGACAGATGACATGGAAGAAAGAATAGAGCAGATAACCAATAAAGTAAGTGATCAAGAAGAAAAAGACGTGTTCTACCTAATGAGTACCTATGGTGGAACATGGACTGCTGGAGAAAATACATTCATAAACCAATTAATAACTAAAGCTGGAGGAAACAATATAGCCAGTGAACTAAAAGGATACAAAAAAATAAGCCTTTCAACAGTAATACAAAAAGACCCTGATTTGATAATAACAACAGAACACTGTTACACTAATCTAGGAGAACTAAAAAATAAAACTGGCTGGAAGGAATTGACTGCAGTTCAAGAAGGAAAACTCTACACCTTAGAAGAAGACCAATTAGTAAGACCAGGCCCAAGGATAATAGATGGACTAGCAGAAGTAGCAAAGACAATACATCCTGCTGCATTCGAATAAATCACAAAAAAACAAAAATAAATAATTATTAACTATAATCAAGTCATGAAAATGAATTAAATTAAGTAAAATAACCTCTATATTTATTATTTTCTATTTCAATCTTTGAAAACACCCTTTACTAAGATCTCTAGGTTCAGGTGAAATATGAATGGACCGTAGCTCTTAAATGACTCGAGTTTAGTTGACGTATATTGGCTTATCAAAACCCGATCCAACGCTCTTTGAGGATCTGGCCAACCTCTCTGAATTTGACATAGACTAGTTGCTTGAATAGGTTCAAAGTACCTGAATATAGATTTCAAGTGGTTAACGAGTGGTTGCCTGAATCAAATGAAAAAGAATCTTGCCTCAATTGATATCTGGGCATATGGTCTTGTGTATTTGATTTAGTGAATTCTTTCGGGAGTGGATAGTTTCGATGTCTGGTTGAGTGTGGTATAGGAAAGGTCTAATGTCAAGTAAAGCCGAAAACATCTCTGGCATAAAGGATTAGGGCCACATCGGAAAGAACTCTGATGTCATGAGTGGAGAGTAGATAAGATGAGAGAGTACTTTAGCTTCACTATCTGTATCTTAAGTTGTGTTGTTGGTTGTTAAATATGAGTTTTAGGAAGTTTTTGGATCTGGAAGCCGATAAGAGAATATTTATTTTACTGTTACTAGTCTTGACTCTGGTTATTTCAGTTATTTCGGTAGGACTTGGTGCTGTTAAAATTTCGCCTATTAAGGTAATTAAGGTGGTTTTGGAAAGGATTCCGTTGATAGGCCAGTATGTTACAGCGGATTACGGAGGAGGTATCGAGGCCATAATCCTAGATCTTCGGGTTCCTAGAGTTATTTTAGCTGTTGTTGTTGGCGCTGCTTTAGCTACTGCTGGAGCCATTATGCAGGGTCTTTTTAAAAATCCATTGGCAGATCCCTATATAGTAGGTTTATCGAGTGGATCTGCTCTAGGAGCAGCAATAGCAATTGTCACTGGCTTAACTGCAATAACAAATCTTTCGATACCTGTAGTTGCTTTTCTAGGTGGCCTAATTACAATTTCTATTGTTTACGCTATAGCTAAGGAAGGCAGAAAAGTTCATGTAGATACGTTATTGCTGGCTGGAGTTGCCTTTAGTTTTCTATTATCAGCTCTAACTAGATTCATAATGTATTTTAGTGGTGATCAAATCCATGAAGTGATGTTCTGGGTGTTAGGAGGATTAACAGGAGCTGATTGGAATGCAATAATGGTTAGTTCTCCAGTAGTATTTTTAGGAGTTATAGCTTCTTTTCCTTTGGCTAAGTACCTGGATGCGATTATGTTGGGTGAAGAGGATGCGATGTACTTGGGAGTAGATGTAGACAAGATAAAAAAGGTTTTATTGGCTGATGCATCTCTAATAACGGCGATAGCGGTAGCGTACAGTGGCGTAATCGGGTTTGTTGGATTAATTCCGCCGCATATAGTTCGAATAATAATAGGCCCTAAACATAAGAGCTTAATACCAGCTTCAGCATTACTTGGAGCTTTATTCTTAGTTTTATCTGATATATTTGCTAGAATGGTGCTTGCCCCGACTGAAATACCTGTTGGAATAATAACGGCTATCTCTGGAGCACCATTCTTTATATACCTTCTATGGAGGAGAAAGAAGGGAAAATGAAATGATAGATATAAATAACCTAAATTTCAGTTATAACGAGGAAAAAGTATTAAAAGAAATAAACCTAGAAATAGGCGAAAACAGATTAATAGGAGTAATAGGTCCAAATGGATCAGGAAAAACAACTCTAATAAAATGTTTAACTGGTATAAATCCAGTAAGCGATAATGAGATATTTTTAGGCGGTAATGATATATCTAATCTAAAGAGAAAAGACATAGCCAAATATGTATCGGTTGTTCCTCAGAATACTCGAGTAAACTTCAACTTTAAAGTAAAAGAAGTAATATCGATGGGTAGACTAGCGTATCGGTCACTCCTTGAAACATCAGAGAACAGAAATGAAAACAAGGAAGCAGTTGAAGAGGCAATGAGATTAACCGAAACAACTGAATTCAAAGATAGAATGGCAAGCAACCTGAGTGGTGGCCAGCTACAGAGAGTAATAATAGCTCGAGCTCTAGCACAGGACACGCCAATACTGCTGTTAGATGAACCTACTAGCCACCTAGATATAAACCATAAAATAGAGATAATGTCATTGGCCAAGGATCTTTCGAAAGAAAAACTAGTTATAGGAGTCTTCCACGATCTGAATCTGGCTGCACAGTACTGTGATAAACTAATACTATTGAACCAGGGAAAAGTAAAAGCTAAGGGGGATCCAGGCGAGGTTCTGAGACCAAAGATCATTAGAGAGTCTTACGGCGTGAACACGATAGTGAAAAAACATCCTATAATCGATTCAGTTTTCGTAACGCCCTGTGCAGAAGAAATCTGTGAAGAAGACCAAGAAGAGAAAAATGTACATGTAATAGCGGGAATGGGAAGCGGCAGCAAGATATTCTATGAATTAAATAAAAGAGGATATAAGATATCTGCTGGAGTTATAAATAGCTTAGATACGGATACAGAAACTGCTGATTCTATGGGAATCCCCGTAGTAAAAGAAAAACCCTTTTCGGCAATAACTGAAGAAAAATACCAAAAAAACCTAGATCTAATAGAAGAAGCAGACGCAGTCGTTGTATCAAACCTAAAATTTGGTGAAGGAAACTTAAAGAACCTAAAAGCCTTAAAATACGCATTAGATAAGGATAAAAAAGTGATTTCACTTTCTGAAGATCCTATCAAAGAAAGAGACCATACCAAAGACTATAAAGCAACACAACTATATAAAAAATTAAAAGAAAAGGGAATGAAAGAGGTTAATAACATAAACAAGTTGATAGAAGAAATTAATCACCAAGATATAACCTAATTTATCGTAAATTTTTATTTAGGAACTAAAGTTCATTCAAGTTATTAAATAAGTTTTTTAACTAATCTTTCCTCTCTTAGATCTGATTAAAGTAATCGGTTTTAACTCATTTGTATTTAACAAAAGTTTAATAAAATAAATTAAGAAAATAACTAAAAGTAATTCGAGTTGACGAATACTAGGGAATCCATAGGGCGTCTGCTTTAAGATCTTATATCAGGCACGTAATCTGTTAAAGTGTCGGATAGATTGCCCTATTCAGATATATAACCTATATAAGGACATATATTGGTCAATATATTTATCATTTTTTGTTCGTTTCGTGATGGAGGAATAAGATGGCAGAAAACGAAAAATGGGGAACAAGAATAGGTTTTGTACTAGCAGCTATAGGTTCTGCAATAGGATTAGGTAATATCTGGAGATTTCCATACCAAGTTTACAATAGTGGAGGAGGAGCTTTCCTGATCCCATACTTTGCGGCACTAATAATAGCAGGCATACCAGTACTTATTCTAGAACTAGGACTAGGAGGGGAAACAGGTAAGACAACTCCCTTAGCAATTAGAGAAAAACTAAGAGAAAGTGAATTCATCGGATGGTGGGCCGTTTTAAACGGCTGGTTAGTCAACATGTATTACGCAGTCATCGTAGGATGGTCCGTAGTTTTTGTGGGCTTTTCCCTAACATTGGCTTGGCAGGGAACTGAGCTATCCAATTTCTTTATGAACAATTTCTTAAATTCATGGCTACCCGTTGTTGGAGTAATCCTAGTTTGGATACTACAGTATTTCATAATGAAAGCTGGAATAAAAGAAGGATTAGAAAAAGCAAACAAGATATTTGTTCCAGCAATATGGGTAATAGTTATCTTACTAGTTTTAAGAGGAATAACACTAGATGGAGCTATACAAGGACTAAACTATTACCTAACACCAGATTTTGGAGCTCTAACTAACGCAGAAATCTGGATAAATGCCTTTGGACAGATATACTTCACCCTATCAGTGGCACTAGGAATAATGATCACTTACGCTTCCTACTTACCGGAAAAATCAGACATAACTAATAACGCCTTCATAATAGCACTAGCAAACTGTGGTTTCGCGTTCTTAGTAGGATTCGCTATATTCCCAATTATGGTTGCAGGAGGAATAGAACCAACTAGTGGAATAGGCCTAGCATTTATGGCTCTACCAAAAGCATTTGAATTCCTACCATTCTCTAATGTATTTGCATCACTATTTTTTGTACTACTAACGATGGCAGGATTATCATCATCAATCTCATTAGCCGAAGCACAGATAGGTCCAATACGAGAAAAATTAACCCTCAAAAGAAGCAAGACAGTGAGTTATGTAATTGCAATCTCATTAATCGGAAGCCTAATAATAGCCCTCGAAGGACCGCTTGGTCTATTTGGAGACAACCCACTAAGCCTATTAACAATATTAGATACTTCATCAGCAACATACACCTTACCAATAATTGCATTCGGCGAAGCACTTATATTCGGATGGGTCTATGGAATAGACAAGATAAGAACATATGTCAACAGCGTCAGCGATTATACAATGGGAACATGGTTCAACTACTTCTTAAAAATAGTTGTTCCAATAGCTTTAGGCTACTCAATACTATCAAAAACGGTTACTAGACCTGGCTTGCTACCACCATTCCTAATAATGATAGGAGCAGCCCTAGCATCAATAGTTAAAGAACAAAAATAACCTAACGGAGGGAAAAAAGCAAATTGAATCTTAATCCAGGAGCACTTGCAATGGCAATATTCGGCTTAGCCTTCCTATTCGGAGGATTAGCTTTAGCACTAAGACAAGCACTGAAAACAAAGTAAACTAAAAAATCTCCCTTTTTTTAATATTTTTTAACTTATTTGGTGAGAAATCCTCTTCCTCAAATCTCTGATTTAAGTAGGTGAAGAGGTCACGGTCCAAAAAAAAAAACAAAAAAACCAAGAGATATATAAAAAAACAACTAAACCACGAATAAACCACTTTTAAAAAAAATAAGTAATTTTAGTTATCTTGTTCATTGATTTTTTTGATTTCAGCGTTTTCTGGGTTTAGGGAACTGTAATCTATTTTGTATCCTATCTCTTTGAGCACGGTTTGGGCGATGCCGTATTCGTTGAGTATCTTGTTAACTTCTGAGAGTTTTTTATTTTCTAGTTTGTTTATCCTATTTTTTATCTCATTGAGAGTTTTTTTGGTAATATATTTTTCATCAGATATTATCCCTTCAGTATTTTTATTTAAAAAATCTTTTAGTGTTTCTTTCATTACATCTAGTTCTTTAGATAAATAATCGATTTCTATGCATTTATCTTCTTTTTCTCTGGCTAATCTGTAAATTTCTTCAATTTTTTTGTTTAAATCGGTTTTTTCTTTTTTCGTTTTTTCTTTGGTCATCTGGTTGAGTTCTCTGATTATTGGTTTGAGAGGGATCTTTCTTTCGTAAAAAAAGATCTTATCTCCTCTTTTAAAGTCTTCTTTTTTACATTTTAAGCTTTTATTTACTGCTAAAAGCAGTTTTTCATTAGTATTTATTTTATTGATTTTTTCTATCTTTTTTTCAAGGTAATCTGGCGTCCAAAAGCCAATTACCTCTAAATATAGTTTCATGTTATCTCTTTGAAAACTAAAGTCTGGTATCATTACTTTTTTACCGGTTCTCAAGATCGTTGGCTCTCTTTTGACTTCCCAGTTTTCTTTTACTGAATTAATTCTCTTTGCGAAGTCTAATTCAACTTTACTATCATATGACTCTGCTACATCCTTTTTTGGAAAGAGTTCTCTCTCTGAGGAATCTAAATTAAATGTATAGATCCTTTTTTCGTCACCAACCTTAGTTTCTATATTAGCTTCAATCTCCCATTCATCTGATTTAATCACACTAGGAACTAATTTAGCTAAAGAAGTCCCGTACTTTCTAGTTTTTTTAAAAATTGAAGCAGGACCGGTAACTGAAATAGTCAAATCATCTTTAACTAAATACATAAGACCAAAATACTTAATCGCACTAAATATCTCCTGGTAGTTACCTGAAACCCTGATATCTAACTTATGAGCGTCAAAAAGAAGAGTCTGAGTTAAAGAAAGATTATACTCTTTAATTAACCTCTTTGGAGAAATATCATGTTTTTTTACAAGCACTTGGTTTTTATCTCTGTCACCATACATCTGTTCCCTAACTTCGGTTGGTTCGATCTCAAATTCATTTGAAACCTCCTTAATAACTTTTTTTAATTCTTCTTCATCGGTTACAGGTCCTTTTCTGAAAAGTCTTCTACGGATCTCTATTGGGGAAACCTCTGACTTCTGTTGAAAAACTGAATTCCTTTCCATCAACTTGTCAAGTCCTCTAATAAACTTAAATTCGTCATGAGTCTCCAATTCGGATATTTCATCGCTTATATCTTCCTTCTTCCTTCCCTTCTTATAGGCCCCTATTATCTCTCTGGCTAACTCAATGTATTCACTTGGTTCTCTATACTTGGGCTTAATATTCGGTTTTCTTTTCTTGACCTCGAGCAAGTTCTTAGTTAACACTGCTCCGCCTCCTCGAAGAGGTTCTTAACTCACCTGTTCCACTTGAAACTATCTCATACAACCTAGCTTTTTTCCCTGAAGGCCTAAGTATCCTCCCTAAACGCTGTAAATATTCCCTACTGCTCCCGGTTCCGCTTAAAATAATCCCAATATTTGCGTCAGGAACATCTAATCCCTCATCTAGGACCTGGGAACTAACTAAACCAGAATACTCTCCATCCCTAAATCGATTTAATATCTCTTTTCTCTCACTTTTATTTGTTTTATGAGTTATAGCTGGTAGAAGAAACCTTTTAGATATCCTATAAACCAGTTCATTGTATCTAGTGAAAACAATCACCCTATCATCTTTATGCCTACCTAATAAATTAGAAAGTTCATCTAACTTAGAACTAGAATTATACGCTATTTTTCGAGCTTTATTCCTAGATCTAACTGCCTTCCAAGCCTCAGGGTCGTTTCCACTTCTCATAACAACCTTCTTAAAATCACTTGCCCCACGCATCCTTATATTGGTCTTCTTCAAATAATCCCTGAAAACCTCAACATTTTCTTCGTATCTATCCTTTTCTTCGGGCGTTAAATCAACCTTAATTCGTTCAATACTGTATTTAGATAAATAATCACCAGCTAACTCATCTGTTTCAATCTCATAGGACTTACCACCAAGTAATTCAGTTAACTTCTCGTGTCTACCATCCTCTCTCTCATATGTAGCGGTCAAACCTAGCCTATAAGGCGAAGCAAAAAACTCAGCTATATGCTGATAACCCTCAGAAGGAAGATGATGAACCTCATCAAAAACCACAAACTTGAACCTATTACCTAACCTACCAGCACTATTATAAGCAGAATCATATGTAGAAACAGTAATAGGACATAAATCCTTCTTCCTACCAGTAAACTCACCAACCTCCACATTAAACTTATCTGCCTTACTAATCCACTGATCAACCAAATCAAGAGTAGGTACAACAATAAAACTAGAAGTATTCAGTCTCTCAATAGCCTTCAAACCAATAAATGTTTTACCTGAACCAGTAGGAAGAACCAAAACACCTCTTCTATTAGAAAACCAACTTTCAAGAGCCTCCACTTGATAAGACCTCAAATCCATATCAGAATCCAAACTGAGATCCGGACAAGCAACAAGATCAAAAACCCTATCCCTGAAATCAATCCCCGAATTCCTCAAATAATCCACAACATCCCGATACCGAAAACCAAGAGCTCTTTTCCTACCACTCCTCTCATCCCACTGGAAATGAGGAACACTAACCTCACCATCCAAAACCAAAGTCCCACCATCGTATTCCAAACAGACCGACAAACCAACTCACCAAACCAAAAATAAATCCTACAACCACCTATACATTTACCACCAAAACCCCCACAAAAACCACAAAAATAAAAAACCAAAACACAAAACAGAAACAAACCAATAACAACCTAAAAAAACAATAAAAACACATAAAAAACAATAAAGATAAAAAAAGAAATTAAAATTAATAAAATTACTTAAAATTCTAGATAATCTAAACTTAGATTCTCTTTCTATTTTATATGGGATATAGGGGAAAACCTATGACTTTAGTTGTGAGTACCTCCACCCAGAGATTATTTTTTTAGAAGAATAATAATTAAATATGGTCTAGTTGGTCTTGGAGGTTTTATTAAATTGGATGATGAGGAATTTAGTTTCGAGAGACAGAGAAAATTACTAGAAAAGGTAGATGTGTTGGGATTTGAGGAGCAACTGAAGCAAAATAATCTTTATCCCTTAAAGCCCAAGGAAATTAATAGCCTGGATATTTCCTTGACCTACAAATGTGATCAGAAATGTAGACATTGCCATGTTATGTCGTCTCCAAGTAGAAAGGAAATGATGTCAAAAGATATCATGGCTGAGGCAGTGGATACAGTAAGAGAATATGATATAGGTACTGTTGAATTGACTGGAGGGTCCCCGGAACTTCATCCTAACTTTACTTGGTTTATAGACCGATTAGGTCAAACAGACGCCGAAATTGTTCTTAGAACGAACTTAACAGCAATAAAAACAAACGAAAAACCTATATTAGATATATTAACAAAAAACAGGGTTACTATCAATGCTTCTCTTCATAGTATAAATAAAAAAAACTTAAAAACCAAAAAAGACCAAGAAATCTACGATAAATCAATAGAAATGCTAAAAAAACTAAATCAAATTGGATATGGAAAAGAAAACCTCGAACTAAATCTGGTCTACAATCCTAGTGATTACAATCTCCCTCAAAATGAAAAAACACTAGAGAAACAATATAAGAAAAAATTAAGAGAAAAAGACATAGACTTCAACAACCTATTTACTTTAACCAACATGCCAATAGGGCGATTTCTTAGAGAAATTAAAAACAGAGATAAACTTGATGACTACATGAACCTTCTAATAGATAACTTTAATCCAGATACAGTAAAAAACGTGATGTGCCGGGAATTAGTTTCAGTAGCTCCAAATGGAAGACTATACGACTGCGGATTTAATCAAGCCCTAAAAAAACCAATAAAACCCAAAAAAGTAGATAAAATAACAAAATTCAATGAAAAAGAACTAATAAACCGAAAAATAAATCTAGGTAACCACTGCTACGGATGCACCGCCAAAAAAGGATCCAGTTGCTTCAGAACACAAAAAAACCCAAAAAACACCAAGCCCCAGTAAAACCCATAGTTTCTACTTTTTTCTTATCTTTTGATTGAGAAGACATCTTCCTGAATCTTTTGATTTAGGTAGGTGATGGATCAACTACATTAGTTAAGTAGTTTTTAAACTAATTAAAACTAAATTGGCAGTTGGTTGGTTTGTCTGCTTCTTGAACAAAAAGCAATCCCGTCTCTAAAGACAAGACCCTTGGGTAAGCCTGAAAGGTTCTTGGAGTAGGGAGGTCTAGTGGCTGGCGTGGAGCTACTAGAGTGAATAAGAGGAACCACCCTAAGAGTTAAGTTAAGTTAAGTTAGTATATGGCGTAGTTGCCTAATCCAATTCTTCCCTCAAAGCAATAGGTTCCCTTGTTGACCGAATGCATGGGACAGGTTCGGTGATAAAACAAACTCCTCTGCTTCGAAGAGGATAAGGTCGCAGGAAAGCCCCCCAAATCTCTGATTTAGGTAGGGGTCACTTCACTACGCCAAATACTGGGATAGAGGATTGTTGTTGAAGAGCTTGAGGATGTGTGTGAAGAGGATCCAACAAGGAGCGTATAATCCCACTTGTAGTGGGCAAGATCCTATGAACGGAAGGAAATATAAAACGGTTTCTTACTGTTTGTTACGGTTTTTAGTACCAGTATACCATTTAAGGTCTAAGATTTCTTTGTTTTAGTAGAGATGAGAAGAGAATAGGATTTCTTTATCAATTGGCTGGAAACCCTTTTCTAGATCTTTTGATTAGGGAGGGGTAGTTGAGTTGTTGGGTTTGTGTTTTTTTAGTTGTAATTCGAATTTTGCTCCACCCATATCTGAATTTTTGGCTTTAACTTTTCCACCATAAGATTCAGCTATTTCTCTTACTAGATATAGGCCTAATCCGGTTTCTGATGTTTCACCATGTTTAAATCCTTTTTCAAATATCTTGTTTTTTATTTCTTGAGGTATTCCTTCTCCATCGTCCTCTACGGTACAAATTACTTGGTTTCCTTTACTTCTAGATGTAATTTTTATTTTGTTTCCATTTGAATGTTTAATCGAGTTTTCTATTAGGTTATTGAATAATTCTTTCAGTAATGCTCCTCCTTCAACTAGGCAATCCGAGCTAGGGCAATCTTGTTCAACAACGAATTCCATGTCTCTTTTCTGAGCTCTAGCACGATTTTCGTCCACAACCTCTTGAATCGTTTTTTCTATCTTCACTGACTTAATTTCTTCTTCTGAAATCTTACTTAATGTCCTAACTTTCTTTATTATGTCATTACTCTTATTACAAGCATCTAAAGCTTTATTTATCTTTTCTTTCTCCTCTTCTGGCAAATCACTTTCCTTCAATAACTCGAGATACCCCTTAACTATTTGATTTTTGTTTTTTACATCATGTCTTAATAGAGAATGAAGGAATCTTTCTCTCTTTTTAATCTTTTTCTGTTCAGTAACATCTTTAGCCACTCCCGCAAGCCCCACAACATCTCCTTCACTATCCCTCAACGGATAATCACTAATCTCCAAATAAACCACTTCATTCTTCCCTACATCTATTTCCTTAGTGTATTTTACCTTTTCACCATCCAAACATCGATCGAAATACGGTTTCAGCTTATTAAAGGCCTTATCACCTAAAACATCTTTAACCTGGACTCCTCTAAGTCCCTCAACTCCATCAGAAACAAAAGTATCTTTATAAGCCTGATTCGTAAAAATATACCTGTATTCATCATCAATAGCTCCAATTAACTCATCAGCAACATCAACAACCTCCCTATAGATCTTTAAACTCTCCTCAGATCTTTTACGCTCCGTAATATTCCTATGTGAAACAACTGCATACACAGACCCATCAAATCTAAAACCGCTAACATCCACAAGAAACCATCTTTCTTTTTCAGGGCTGTGACAAGGATACTCCATCCTAAAATTATCTTGATCCCCCTCAAGAACAGCTTCTATCCCCTTACCAGCCTTTTTAGCCAGATCAGAATCCTTTCCTCTAGCAGAATAACAGATATCCAAGTAATTTTTTCCAACTCCATAATCACTCCACTCTAAGCCCTCAGAATCACCAAAATCCATCCAAGACTTGTTAACAGAAACTATATCACCTGATCCATCCAAAACAGCTAAATTATCATTCTGCTCATCTAAAATAGCATTAAAAAAACTTCTACTATACAACTCTTCATTATCTCTTCTATTCATTTCGAATCAACTACCAAAACCCCACACACAAATAAATACTATCTTAAAACCCTTAGAAAATACTAGTAACCAAAAAACCTAATTCCTTCGAAATCCACGTACAGAGTGACTTCCTCCTCTACCAAAATCAGAGGTTTTGGAAAGGAAGCTTCCAGAATCCAGAGAGCTTCACTTCTTACCGCCGCCAAATCATCTCAATCCCGAGCCAAGGTTATCCAAGAACCTTTATTCAGGAAAATCCCTAGTCCAAGCCAGCAACCATGACAGACAGAACCCCCCAACCTGTCCACGGGCTCTAGCCTTGGCCACAACCCCTGCCCACGAACCAAAACCCAATACACGAAGCCATTTAAGCCTTATGAGTTGACTCATCACTCCTACCAAAATCAAAGATCTTGGAAAGAGGCCTTCTCAACCATTAAAATAAATTCCTTCAAGCACCTCAACCATTAACAATTTGTTTTGATTAAGTTCCTTAACTTATTTGATCTAGGTTACAAAAAGATATTCCTGATAACAGACGTCCTCCCGTGAATAAATTTGTGGGGTTCCATCAATTCGCCCTTATCCTCTGGTCTTCGAACTACCGATGGAAACCTATCCCACCACAGACAGATCTCATTGCAAGTTCCCCAAATACCTAACCTAATAACCAACATGACCTACAGAGGACAGATTCAACGGCTCGGGATCTGGGGCACCACCAGTAGTGTCCTCGTTTTGGATAGAGGGTTTAGTATTATCAAGACAGGGATTCATTTCGTCCTGTCCTGTTCTGTCCTGTTACCCTTAACCGGTTTTGAGGACTCAGAGCTTGTCCGAAACTCTAAATGCGTTTTTATTCTTACTCTTATCAATAATCTCGCAATTCATCCTACCACTAAAGCAGGTGAGCTTTCTGGCGAGATTAAGTAAAAAAAAACAAATAAAAAAAGGGGCCTTACAAAAAAATAATTGAGGTAAAAATTATCTCTTTGTGGGTTTGTAAGGGAGCAGCATAGACTTCTTCCTTTAGAGAGGGGATACACGGACTTCTCTTACACAGAACGACACTAAAACACTTAAGTGTGAGCCTCAACAAACTTAGATGTGTCGGGTTGTGGTGACAAGCTTGGGATAAGGCCTATCTCTGAGTCCTATCTGCCATGGAGAGAGAGAAGGGCGCACCAAACGAAGTTCTTTAGGACTGAATCCTCCAAGTAAGTTGTATGACAGGGCTCTTGTGGTAGAGCTCTCTAGTTTCTAACTGGGCCTCTCCTAGCGAACAATATCTAAGCTAGGGGAAGTGGAACTCCCTAGCAAGGACCCAAGGCCTTTCCCTATCGGCTTATTGGTTCGATAAGTAGGAAGTCGGCGATATGGAGCGGGAACCGCCAGCAATGGCTATGAAGAGTCAGTGGCTATTCAAGCCACTTCCCTCGGTACTGCCTTAACCGTGGACTAAAAGGATAGGAATGGAGGGAAGCTTTCACCTTTAGGGTGGGGATGATGTCTCAGGATTCGTTTACTCATGGCTGAGGAAGGAGTATGATTCTAGTTGCTTCTTTCGGTGATGAATGTTGGTGGAAAAAGGGTTTTTTATCTATTCATCGGGGAAGACCTCTTCCTTTCTTTGATTGGAGGGGGATGAATTCGATGTTTTTTAAAATAAAAAAACTAATATTGTGTTAATGGCAGTTGGTTGGTTTGTCTGCCTTTTGAACAAAAAGCAATCCCATTGTCTTTGAGGCATCTGGTTAAAGCCTCAGACTCTACATCGAGAGGTGTATAGGTAAGTAAGTATTGGGATAGATGGGTAAGCCTGAAACGGTTCTGGAGTAGGGGGGGGTCTAGTGGTTGTGTGGAGCAACCGAAAGTGAATAAGAGGAACCATCTAGGGTTAGTATATGGGAACTGTTCCCTAAGTCCAGAGTTCACTTGGAGCAATAGGTTCCCTGTTGACGGTGTAAATGAGACAAGGCACCGTGGAAAACAAACTCCCTTTCGAGGATAAGGTCACAGGGAAGCCTCTCTTCCTTACCGAACGGATGTGAGGTTAGGTAGGGGTCACTTCACATGTTCTTGTAGATATTGTTGACTGGTTTGGGGTTTTTTGATAACGAGTATAGTGGTGGTTTGTGGTTAATATGACTATGAAGAAACCTGAAAGCAGAGTTTTTTATTTGTGGTTGGCTGAAGCTGTTATATCTTCGATATTGTTTTTTGTTTTTGTTTATTTATTTTCGGTAGTTGTTAGAGAGGTTGAATTAATCTATTATCTTATTCCTGGTTTGAGTTTGGTTTTTGCTGTTTTTTATATGTATTTTAGGTATAGGGCTTGGGGTTTTGAGATTAGGGATGATCATCTTTATTTGAAGCATGGTGTTTTTAGGAAAGTTGAGTCTATGGTTCCATATGTTCGTATACAGCATATTGATTCACAGAGAAGTATCTTAGATAGGTTAGCTGGCTTGTCTAAGGTAGTAGTTTATACGGCTGGTTCGAGAGGAGCTGATGTTAGGATACTGGGGGTGTATCCTAGAGATGCGAAGGAGATGCAGAGGAAGCTTAGGGATGTGGCTATTGAATCTGATGAGAGGGATGCGGTTTGAAATTAGCTAAGTCCTCTATCTTGTATAGAGGAGTGAAAACATTCTTAAGGATCGGTCTATTAGCTCTTTTTGGAGGATTTACCTCTTTTTCACAGCCAGGTTCCACATTTATACAATCTACATTGGTTGTTATAGCGCTGTCTTTATTTCTATTGTTATCTTCTTTGGCTTGGGAATACTTGGTATGGGTTAATTACAACTTCTATGTTACCTCGGATAGTTTGGATATAATCCATGGCGTGATCAGGAAAAATGAGAGGGAGATACCTATAGGAAGAATACAAAATGTAGATATAAGAAGGAATCTACTTCAAAGAGCATTAGGAATATCTAAGATTAATTTTGAAACGGCTGGAGGCCAAAAAACCGAAGCAAGCCTAAAATACCTTGATAAAGCCAAAGCAAAAGAGATACAAGATCAAATTAGAAAACTTAAATCAATTAAAACTGAAAAAAGAAAAAAAGAAATTCAAGAAAAACCTAGAACTGAAAAAGATATAAGCTCAGGCCTTAGTGAAGGTAAATTAGTTTTCGAATTAGATTTAAGAAATTTAATATTGTTTTCAATCTTTTCTTTAGACTATAGAACCATTTCATTCATGGCAGTCGCATTCGGTTTCCTAGCTGATTTAATAGGAGATGCATTACCTCTAGATCCATTCATAGGATCCTTAACTTGGATAAAAGCTCTTTTCTATATATTAGGTATAGGCCTATTAGCATGGATAGGAGGATTCTTCACTAATTTCTCCAGGTACTACAATTTTAAATTAAGAGAAAAAGAGGACACACTCGAATACGAAAGAGGACTGCTAAACAGAGCAAGCGGAAGCATCCCCATAACAAAGATACAATTAATTTCAATAGAAGAAAATCCACTAAAAAGACTATTTAATTATTCTACACTAAAAATAGAAACCGCAGGATACAGTGGAACACAAAACCAAGAAACAACAGAAGCAGCAATCCCACTAGCCAAGAAAAAAGAAATAATAGACTTTAGTAACAAACTAATGGAATACGGCAACCTAGAAATAAAATCCATTCCCAAAAAAAGCAGAAAAAGATACCTACTTAGATACACACTAATCAATATAGCAATAATCTTAATTGCTTATCTCACAAACACCACGATAATAGAATTTAACTACCAAATAACCTTACTTCTCCTACCCATAACCCCAATAGCCGCCCATTACAAATGGAAAAATAAAGGATACCAACTCAAACAAAACCACTTCATCTCAATGAATGGATACTGGAACCGTAAAACACTAATCACACCCTACTACAGAATACAGACTCTAATCAACACCCAAACAATATTCCAAAAAAGATGGAACCTAAAAACACTAACCTTAGACACAGCAGGCCAATACATGCTAAGCAAAAACCCAAAAGCAGAAGACATCGACCAAAAAACAGCCCAAAAACTAACAAAAAAAGCCTACCAAAAATTCAAAAACTCACTAAAAAACCAAAACCAAAACCAAAACCAAAACCAAAACCAAAACCAAAACTAAATACTAAGGCTAAATGCTAATTACTAAGACTAAAGACTAGGTTAGGTATTGAAGCAATTGTAGAGAGGATTTCATCTTTTCTTCTTTAATGGATATGGGAGATCTTAGTTCTAGTGTAAGATAAAAAATCTAGTAACTTAGTTATCTAAATGGTTGAGAAGACAACTTCCTGGATCTCTGATTTAGGTAGGGGTCACTTCACTGAAATACAAAAACCTAGAGATAGGGGCTTGTTTAGTGAATATGTTCTAGGTTAATTGATTAGTTGGTTAGTTTTCGTGAATTTTGTCTTTTTTGACTGCTGCTATGACGCCGACTTGGTTTGTGACTTTTTTTAGTTCTGTTATTACGTAGCCTGCTTCTATAAGGGATTTAACTAGGTATGATGCGGTTGCGGGGTCATCGAATTCTGGTTCGTAATAGGGGTCTTTGATTTCACTTGTATTGAATAACATTATATCGCCTAAGACAAATTTTCGTGCACCAAGTTTTGATACCTTCTCTATTGCTTTCTTTTTTTCCTTGTCATCTAGGTGATGCATGGCAAAGTTGGAGACAACCAAATCAATCTCTCTTTTTTCCTTTTGGCTTAAATTTGGCTCTAGAAAGCTACCTTCCTTAAACTCTACATTACTTACCTCTCTTTCTTCAATTTTTTTACGAGCTTGATCAAGCATTCCCTCACTAATATCCCGGCCAATCACTTTCTTAGCTCTAGAAGCTAACTTAAGAGATATAACTCCTGTACCAGCACCTAAATCTAGAACCACGTCACTTTCCTTTGGATTAGCTAACTCAATCACATAAGAAACGCATTCAACATATTCATCACTCTTATCCTCATCATATTCCTCAGCTATCTCATCAAAACGAGCAGCATGTTCTCTTTTATTCTTCTCCAACTCCACAGAAAACCCTCATCAACCCAAAAAATAGACCTAAATAAACATCAAATCTTCCACCACCCACACCCAAATTAACCAAAACCACCAAAAAACTAGAAAAAAACCTAAAAAAAACTCCTCTCTAATAAATACAACAACCTAAGAAATCCTATCTCTTCTTGAATAAACAAAAAAATCAAACCTTAACACATCAAATAGAAAAAAAACCCTTTTCTAACCAAAGGATAAGTGAGTGAGATGTGTCATGGTGGTTTAATCTCTAGTTTTTTTGTATATCTTTTTTAATTTGATCTAATAGTTGTTCAATCAATGTTTTTTTATTTAGTTCCTCTATTTTGTATATTTCTACATCTTTTCTACTTTTTACTTTTCCAATAAAACCTGACGATGTTCTTTGATGAATCACCCCAATCAATGGCTTATTAGAATCTAATGCTTGTCTTGTTTTTTCTTTAAAATATTGGCTATAAACCTCCATCGGAGCAATCTCATCGATCACTAGATAATTTGCATCTTCAAGACCCCTATTTATCGCTTTTTTAGAGACTAAATCAATGTTTCCTACATCAACATGGTAGTTACTGACTTTAGGTCCTTCATCTTTAGCTACGTGAGCTAAAATCTCTGAATCATCCGTCATTAAATCAATTATCTTAAAACCCTTTCTCCTACCACCTTCAGATATCTCAGGGCAAAATAACTCCTCCACCAATATACCCTAGCTTCTCCAACCTCTGACTTACCTCAATTACTACAGTTGTCTTCCCAGCTCCAGGTCCACCAGTTAACAAATAATTATACGGCAAAAACCAAGTCCCCCCCAACATAAACAAACACATCTTATTCAGTGAACTACCCCTTCCTAATCAAATGATTAGGTAGGGGGGTTCAGGAGAAGTTTGAATTAGGTTCTCGCTTATGTTTGAGCCGTATCTTAACCTATAGGGGTTTTCTTATTCTCCTTGGCGTGTCTACAACGCCACTAGACCCTACTCCCGAAGTTTCGGGCTTACCCTTATCTATTTCTTTTGATCCTTTTTTAGCGATGTTTAGTGCTCCATTTATGTCAGCATTTATTAGGGCTCCGTCATTTGTTTTGAATAAGCCTCTTTCCATTCTTGTACCAGTGTAGTTTTCGTGGTGTTCTATTGGTTCGTTATCGAGGAAACTGCACTTGCTGGTGTAGGATTCATTAACTAACTTGAACTCTATATCATAGAACTCTAGTTTATGCTTGAGTTTTTGCTTGAACTTATCGAAGGGTATTTGGACAAATTTTTCGTTGTTGTTATCACCTAAATTGATTTCTTGTTTCCAACCTTTTCCATCTCCGCAAAATACTTTTTCAATCTTATTTTCTCTGCAATAGTCAACGATTGCCTTGGTTGCTTTATTTAAGTAATCGTGTATGTAGTTATCTCGGTCTCGGAACAATTTATTTATTCTCTTAGTATTCTCTTTGATGCCTTGTTTGTCTTTTATGGATTGTAACTTAATTTATCTACTTCTTTGTTCCACCACTTGTTGTACGATTTGAGTAATCGCCCATCTAAGATGAATGAGCGTCCAAGGTGGTCAACACAAGTAGCTAGGTTATCTAATCCTAAATCGATACTTAACCAAGTATCTTCTTTTGTCTCAATTGGTTTTTTTTCTTCTTCGTAAATTATTCTGTTTTCGAAGTATTGTGCTTTTTTTCTTGGAATTATGTGTAGTTGTTTGATGTCTATGTGGCTTTGTTTTAGTTTTTCGTAAGTGAAATCTATCTGGATTTCTTTTTTGGTGTACTCATATTTTTCTCTGAAATTTTTTGGGACACCGATTCTTATGTGGTTTTCTTTGACTTGGAAGCTTTGGTTTGGATAGATTAGTGAAAAGTGTCCGTCTTTTTCTAGGTAGTTTGGTGGGTGTGCTTCGTTGTCGTATTTTCCTTCTCTTTTTTTCTTTGATTAAGTTAAAGAATGATTTGAAGGCTTTGTCTACGTGTTTCATTGTTTGTTGAGCTATTTGTGAGGGTAAGACTTTGTAGTTTTCGCTTTCTCCTTTAAGTCGTTCGTAGTTATCGTAGTAACTTAGGTATTCTCCGTTGTTGAAGAAGTATTGTCTTACTTTGTAGAGTGTTTCGTTGTATAGGTCTTTGGATTTGTGGCTCATTTTTTTCAATATCTTGTATTCTTGTTTGGTTAGTCCTTGTAGGTTCTGTCTCAATGTCTTCTTCATTTTCCTAACATATAGCATATATTTCTGATTATATTTAAAGTTTTTCCAGAAGACTGATTCATCACCCACCTAAATCAGAGATTTAGGAGGGTGTCTTCTCAGTCAAATAGATAAATAATAACCAAAAATCTTTTTAATACTAATAAACAAGAAATAATAGGATTTAATAGATAAAATAACTAATTATCAAAAGCTTTTGAATTAATCTCTTCTATGAACTTTCTAAACTTGGAAAAATATGGGTTAGATTTATACTTTGTGGTTCTTATTTTTAGGCAATGAAAGAAGATTATCTTGATTCAGTAAGAGTATTTCAGGTAATAGTTATTGGAATAGTGATATTTTCTCTGGCCTTTGTTTCTGGATGTGTCCAAGAAGAAGAAACCAGGGAACTTGAGAAAAGCGAACACATGTTTGTAGAGACCTTAGATGTTGAAGATAAGTCTGATCTAGAAGAAGTAGATTCAGTTTACTCCTTAAATGAACAGATATATACTTACCTCGATGTAAATGGATTCAAAATAAGTGAAAACGACAAAATTAATTGGAAAGCATATGTAACTGTTTATGGACCTGATGACCAAGTGATACCTGGCTTAGACGATCTACCGCTAGATGATGGAGAAACTCAAGTTGCCGGAGACAAGGACTGGGGAAATGTCTGGATTACATCAAATATATGGCCATCTGAAGAAGGATGGAAACCAGGAGAACACACAATAGAATACCGGATAGTTGATGAAATAGGAGAAAAGGAAAAAACATTCACAGAAACATTCACAGCAGAGGCAGAAGGACTATATTTTGAAGAAAAGATTACTCCTGAAGAAGAAGGAATTAATATAAATGAAGAAGGAACAGTTGAAGAATCCGTCAAATCAAATATTCGTATCCAAGAACTAGAATATGAAACAAAACAGGGTACATTGAAGACAACGATAACCTTTGAAGGCGAAATACCAGATGTACAAAACCTAGAAAATGATGAAAATATCTTATATTCCTTGGGCATAGATACCAATGCAGATCAAGAATCAGACTATAGCATGGGATACTACCTATTTGGAAACCTTAGTCAAGCTGAATTCATGGTATCTGAAGGACAAACATACCTAGATAACCCCGATGCCTCCTACCAAGTAGAATCAAATACACTAAAGATGTCAATTAACCTATCAGAACTAAACAATCCAGAAGAGATCACCCTAAGAACACTATCCTACTACGAATCCGAAACGGGAACAGCGGTAATGAATGTACCATGGGAAACATATAATTAAATTCTTAAAAAAACCAAAAATAAAAACCCATTTAATTTTATCTATTTGGCTGGGAAGACCCCTTCCAAGATCTTTGATTAGATAGGAATAGTTCACATCTAACTCCATTTTTAGTTTCTTTAAATTCTTTATTTGGTTTTTAATTTAGATTAAACGTCTTTGAAAGGAAATTATTATATTTTCTGGTTTTTTAATCTTATTTATTAGTGGATAAAAATGATTTAGGGGTTTTGGTGTATGCTATGCGATTGAGGCCCATATGCTGTAGTTTAAGGCTGTTGCTATTGTTACCCAGATTATGTATGGTATTAGTAATGCACCTGCTTTTTTACTGATCCTTGTGAATAATACTATAGTAACTAGGATTGCTATCCATAGCAGTATTATGTCTATTAGGCCTAGTAATGGGTTTCTGAGTCCGAAGAACAGTGGAGTCCAGATTCCGTTTAGTGTTAATTGTATTGCGAAAGCTGAAACTGCATATTTAGCTTTTTTCTGGGGCCAGCCTTTTTTCCATACGATATAGAGGGCGATTCCCATGAGAGCGTAAAGTAATGTCCAAACAGGTGCGAATACGTAACCTGGTGGAGTGAACCAGGGTTTTTCCAGAGAAGGATACCAGCTTACAAAAGCATCTGATGTCACTAACGCCCCAATTATACCTACTAACTCACATCCAACGATAAACACAATTAAATAAAAATAATCTCTATATTCCATGCTTAGGTCATCCTCTTTTCTTCGAAAACCAGAGATCTCTTCCTTAAAATAGGATATATGTTAATCCTGGTTAATATACTTTTTGCTATCTCTTTATGTATCTTTAGGTCTTTTTCACTGCGTAAGATTAACTTATTTGGTGAGAAGTCCTCTTTTCTCGAATCTTTGATTTAGGTAGGGGTAGTTCACGTGAACTATTCTCCTACGATTAGCTGTGGGTGTTTCTCTCTTACTCTATTATAGAAAAATAAACTTATTCTGAGAATTAAAATAACTTTGTTGGTGGTTCTTAATTATCTACAGGGATTTTGGAGATGAAATAGGATTTGAACCGTCTGCTCTTGGTTTTGGGGCGATGAGGTTACCAACTGAGGATGAAAAGCCTTTTTCATCTAATGTTAAAGAGAAGGAAGCTATAGAGTTAATTAGAGAGGCTGTGGATAGGGGAATTAATTACATTGATACTGCTTGGCCTTATCATAGTGGTGAAAGTGAGAAGATAGTTGGAAAAGCACTGGAAGATGGATACCGGGAGAAGGTAAAGATAGCAACTAAGTTTAGTTGGCCCTATGTTGAAAATGAATTGGATGTATCGTTAGAAGATAGGGATGACTGGTATTTTCTCTTTGATGAGCAATTAGATAGGTTGAAGACTGATAAAATAGACTTTTATTTGCTTCATAGTTTAGATAAGAGTAAATGGAGCAGATACAAAGAATCTGGGATATTTGATTGGTTGGAGGAATTAAGAGAAGCTGGAAAAATAGATTATATTGGTTTTTCTTTTCATGATGACCTAGATCTCTTTAAAGAGATAGTAGATTACTACGAATGGGATTTTTGTCAGATCCAATACAATTATGTTGATTTAGAGCATCAAGCTGGGCGAGAAGGACTAGAATATGCTTCAGATAAGGGTCTAGGAGTTATAGTTATGGAACCTTTGAGAGGAGGAGAATTAGCTAAAAAATTGCCTAATGAGGTAAAGGAAATATTAGATGCTGATAACAGTAAACAAGCAGTTGAGTTAGCGCTTAAATGGCTATGGAATCAACCTGGGGTCTCTCTTGTTTTAAGTGGGATGTCTAATTTGAGACAGGTTAGACAGAATATTGAAATAGCTGAAAGCTACAAAAAAGATGAGATAACTGAAGAAGAGCTAAGTAGCCTAGAAAAAGCAAGGAAAAAGTATTTGGCTATCTCTCCAGTTGATTGCACTGGATGTAACTACTGTATGCCCTGTCCAAACGAAATAAACATTCCTAGAGTCTTTGAATTATATAATAAATCTGAAGTCCATGGAGAATTCGAGAAACAGAAAAAAAAATACATAAAACTACCGGAAAAGGAAAAACCAAAAAATTGTGTAAGTTGCGGTGAGTGTAAAACAAAATGCCCACAAGATATAGATATACCAGAAAAAATGGAAGAAATAACTAGATACTTCAACAAAGAGAAACAGGTGAAGTGACCTCTACCTAGATCAAAGATTAAAGATAGGGATGAATCACCAAAAAAAGTTAAATTATTTTTTTAGGTTCTTTGTTTGATCTTTTTTGTTGTTTTTTGGTATTCTTTTTTGTTTGGTAGTTTTTGGCCGCTACCTTGGGTTTGAGCTTTTTTTTCTGCTAATTTGTTAGCTAGTTTTAGTTGTTTTGTTTTTTCTAGGTTGTTTATCTGGCCGTAGGCTATTCCTGAGTTGAAGACATCGCCTGTTGCGTTTTCGTCTCTTACTTCAACATCATTGGCAGTTATTTTCTTGTTTTTTCTTTTGCTGTATAAGTAGGCACCTTTTTTGCCTAGTTTGATAAAAATTTCTTTGGGGCCTGGGCCTTTCTTGTGTATTTCTTTTGCTAATGCTTTGTAATCTATTTTTTTCTTTTTTATGATGGATTTTGCTTCTCTTTCGTTTAATGTTATTATTTCAGCTAAATTAAGGACGTTTTTCAGTGTATTTTCTGGTATTTGGTGGGCTCTTGGTCCGGGGTCAAACATCAATTTACCGTAATCTATTTCGTTTATTGCTTTTATAACTGCTTTTCTCTCCCAGCTGAGAGGCATCTTGGATAAACTGTATCCGGAAACATATAATAGATTCGTAGAAACATCATTTAAGCACATATTTTTGTTGATATCTTTTTCTCTTAGTATTGCTATATCTTGGTTTATTGGTCCAAGATATCCTTTTCCACGAGTTTTTTTGTTTAAACATATTACTTCAATTGTTTCTTGGTTTTCTTTCATCAATAAATCGCTTGTATCGATACCTTCTTCACTTAAAATATTTTTTATATAATTACCATTTCTGTCTTTTCCTATTGCCGCAATTGACTTTGTTTTTATTCCCAGTCTGCTACAAGATATAATAAAATTTCCACAACTTCCTCCAACAACCCTTTTAGCTTTTTCTGGAATTACAGCTCTTTCTTCTGAAGGAAAATCACCCACAACCAGTTTTCTATCCAAATGAACATTACCTAAAGCAATAACTTCATAACCTGACATACTCAATCAACCCTAAATAAAAAAACCATATTAAGATAACCTAGTTAAGTCTTTTTTAGTTTAATTTAATTTAATTTAATTTAATTTAGTTTAGTTTGTTTTGGTTTATTTTAGTCTATTTTAGTTTATTTTGAGGTATATTTGTAGGCTAAATTGTGTTAGGGTTATTGATATGAATATTAGATCGGTTTTGGTTGTTTTTAGTTTGTGGAATTTGGTTTTTTCTTTGAATCCGCTGAATCCTCTTGTGAGTAATGCCATTGCTAGTCTTTCGGATTTCATTACTCCGTCTATGAAAACTGGGATTAGGGACTTAATCTCGATTTTTAATTTCTTTAACCAGTTTAGTTTATTTAGGTTGATTCCACGTGTTCTTTGGGCCTCTATTAATTTATGATGCTTTTTTTTCATGGTAGGAACAAATCTTAGGGTAATTAAAAAGGCTATTATTAATGGATAAGGTAATTTCATTTTTTTAAGCAACTCTAAAAACTCACTTGAACTAGATGTAGATGTAACTAGGGAAAAGGATGAGACGAAGGTTATTAATCTAATGGTGTAGGTTAGACCATGCTTTAATCCAGTACTTGAAAAACTTATACCATAGAAGGCGAAAATAGGTTTTCCTGGTCTAATCAACATAGTGAAAATTAATATGATCAATATGAAAGGTGAAATGGCCTTGAGCTTGCCTAATAATGCATAAGTGGGTGGACTAGAAAGAAGCGACCAGGCAAATACTCCAACCAAAATTAGTGATAACTGATTCAAGCCATTGAAGAAGATCGAGAATGAGATGACTAAAACTAGCCAAAACATCTTATACCTAATATCAATTCTGTCAAAAAAACTTAATCTATCCAACAATGTAATTCACCTAGGGTATTTTCATTTCTTAAACTACTTTTATAGGTTAATTGATTTCTTAATCTCTTTAGTTGTTAAAATTATTTCTTTAGTTCCAATTGAAGATGATAACTTGGGTGCAAAAGGCTGTTTTAAGTTTGAATCGCTTAGTAGTTCTTCATCTCCGAAGGTTTCTCGGATGTCTTCTTTTAGGTCTATTTTTCCATTATTAAATACAGCTAATCTATCACATCTCTTAGCTAAATAACCTAAATCGTGGCTTATATGCACAATAGTTTTTCCTTTTCTCTTTAGCTCGATTAAGATCTCTTCAATGTTCTCTTTTTCGTTTTGATCCAGTCCAGAAAAAGGCTCATCCAATACAATTACCCTAGGATCCATCGCGGCGATAGCAGCAGTAACTAATCTCTTTCTTTCGCTAAAACATAAATTAAAAGGAAACTCTTCTTTAACTTGATATAGATTAAATTCCCTAAGTAAGGACTCTGATTTTTCCTGAACATCCTCTTCAATATCCTTTCTACGCCTTAATGAAAAAATAACTTCATCTTCAACCGTTCTATTAAATATCTGGTCATCCGGGTTCTGAAAAACATAACCAATCCTTTTAGATAACTCTTCCTGTCCTAATTCACCAATATCTTGGGTATTATATCTTATAACTCCTTTATCAGGATCCAATAAACCAGCAAGTAATTTAGCAAATGTAGTCTTACCCGAACCATTACTACCAGCTAAACCAAGATATTCACTTTCATAGACATCGAGATGAACTCCATCCAACACCCTCTTACTATTGTAACTGTATTCCAAGCCACTAACCTCAATAACCCTCTTTTTACCACTTCCCCTGTCTCCGAAACTGGAAAAACTAAAATCGGTTTTCATATCATTTAATTCCCTTAAAGCAATTTCAAAATCACTTAAAAAATCTATTCCCCGCTTTTCCCCGTCCTTAGAACATATATAGCTTAATGTCCTATGTTTCTGGTTAGGTCTTAAACCAAGATCCATTAATTTATTTAAGTCATAACATAATCTGTCAGTTTGTTTCTTATCCACGATATCTCCATTATCTAATAATAATAGCTTGTCTGAATGCTCAATTAGCTCTATTTTTTTAGTAGAATAAATTATGGTCTTCCCTCTTTCTCTCAGATCCTTGATTACTTCCACTAGATTCTTTCTTTCCTCGGGATCAAGTTCACGAGTAGGCTCATCCATCACTAATATCTCATTTCCTGTAGCCAACAAACCAGCTAAAGCCAACTTCTTCGTTTCACCACCCGAAAGTTTATCCACATCCCGTTCTTCGTAGCCCTCTAAGTTAGTTAAAGAAAGAGATTCACCTACTCTCTTAGCAACCACATCTTTTCCAAATCCCTGATTAATCGCTCCAAACGAAACATCCTCCTCAACGGTTCTTCCTATCAATTGATCACTGGGCTCTTGAAAAAGATAACCAACTTTTTTACTTAATTCATCAAAAGAAACCTCTCTTAAATCAACTCCATTTATTTTGACGCTGCCGTTATACTCTCCCTCGTGATAATGAGGAATTAAACCATTAATAGCTTGGCAAAGAGTCGTCTTACCAGATTCCTTTCCACCAACGATAGCAAGTATCTCTCCTTCCTTTAACCTAAAGTTAATATCCTTAATTGCTGGCTCACAACTACCCTCGTAGGCGAAAGAAAGATCATTTACCTCTATCAAATACATAATAACCATCTAACTCCAACAACTTCAAAAACCAGAAATTCAATTAGAAACCTGTCCTGTCCATGGAACCAGTGAACTAATTACACCTTCCTTATAAATGTCTAAGGATTCTAACTTTAATCTAGAGTATGGCCTTAGAAAAATTTAAATTGCCTGAGGCTCCACCTTCAAACCATCTTAACCCAATACACAACCTCTTAAGAACGTTTTTAAATTAAAATTCAGGGCCATGAATCCAAGTGATTTGTATGTGGTTGATGTTTGGTTTGTCTGGTTTATTTGATCTATTAGGAGTTCTATTGGGTGTTGGTTTTGAGGTTGGGCCTGGTTTTAGGGCTTTCTAGTTGGAGTGGTGGAGCAGTTTTATATTGTGTTTTTTTTGGTTTTTTTAGTGTATGGTGGTTAATTTTGGCTTATGGTTTTGTTTATATGGTTGTTTGGTTTTTGAGTTGTTTGATTGTTTATTTGATGTATTTTGTTTCTTTTAGGATGTTGTAGACGGTTATTGCTACTATTACATTGATGAATGAGGCTACTATTAGAGATGGAGTTATTCCTATGGCCATACCCCATCCTAGGGCTGGTGCTAGTATTATACCGGCTAGTCCGTTGAAGGAACCAGCTGTAAGTGTACCTGTTATTTGGTTTAATTTGTATTTTTCTGGTATTTTTCTGATGCCTGCTCTGAATAGGGCTGCTGCAAAGATCATTATTAGGGCAATTGGGAGGTGTAATACTCCAAGTGGGAATCCAACTATTGCGCTGGATATGAGATGGCCAGCTGATATTACTAAACCTCCCTCGAGGTATCCCCATGCTGCGGCGGCAAAAAAACCGGGTGCAGAGTCTAGCGCTACTGTTCCAGTTGGGCTTGGAAGCTTTAAGAATGATCCAAGTATTGCTATAGATGTGAAAATTGCTATTCGTGCTACTCTTTTAGTGTTCCAATAATTATTTTTTGAACTCATTATTTATCACATCAACATCATTTTTCAGGAAGAACCCACTTATACCTGCTTCAGAGTAAAACACACGTAATACTGTACTGGATAGTTGTTGTATCATGCTTTATAAGATGATATAATAGCGTTTCTATTATCATACTCCGAAAATGATCTTTTTGGGTCCCATGGGAAGAGGGAAATTAATTAAAGTGTATAAAGAAGTAAATAATGATATAGTAATTGATTACTAATGGGCGGGTTCAGTTGGGTAGAAAAGAGTATACTACGATAAAGTTACCTAAAAAGGTTGCCGATAAAATAGATAAATACATAGAAGAAAATCCTGCAGAGGGATTTAGCAGTAGAACCGAACTAATAAAGGATGCTCTTAGAGAATACTTTCATGAAAGGGAAAAATTTAAAGACACCATGAAATTTAAAGATACAGGTGATGAAACAAAAGTAATCGAAAAGGGAGAAGGATACGAGATAAGGAAAACCGAAGATGGAATTGAATTTAGGCCTGAAAAAGAATGATTTAATTTAAAGACTCTTTTAAAACATAGGTAAGTGTTAAGTTGGGTTTTATTTTTTAGGGTTTTTGGTTGTTTTTTCCTGTTAGTGCTTTTTTGTTGGTTTTTTGTTTATGGTTTCTTATTGGTTGAGGGTTTTTTGTGGTTTTTAGTGGTTGCAGCGGATTTTTTTCTTTGGGTGTTGGGGGGGTGGGGTTGTTTTGGTTTTTTGTTTTTTTTATGGTTTTTTGTTATTTTTTCTTAATTTTTTTGAGGGATTCTTTATTTTTGGTTTATTTTTTTGTTATTTTTTTAATTATACGAAACATTTATAGGATATATGTTCAATTAATATGTGATAATTAATGAAATGGTGAAAAAATGGGTAAATCAAAAAGACAGGTACTAGAAGAAGCAGAAGAAAAAAATGTGAAATTCATAAGACTACAGTTTACGGATATATTAGGAATAGTTAAAAATGTATCAATACCAATAGACCAATTAAAGAAGGCCTTAGACGAAGGAATATGGTTTGATGGAAGCTCAATTGAAGGCTTCGTGAGAATACAAGAAAGCGATATGAGGCTAAATCCTGACCCCAACACATTTGCAGTACTACCATGGAGAAACAATGGCGAAGACGAACCAATGACCGCAAGATTAATATGTGATGTAGAAAGACCGAACGGAGACCCATTCAAAGGCGACCCAAGATATGTATTGAAAAAAGCAGAACGAAAAGCCAAAAAAATGGGATACAAATTTTATTCCGGTCCAGAGCCAGAATTCTTCGTTTTCGAAAAAGAAAACGGATCAGCTTCACTAAAAACCCATGATGCAGGAGGATACTTTGACCTAGCCCCAAAAGATCTAGCTCAAGACCTAAGAAGAGACATAATACTGACATTAGAAAATATGGGCTTCGAAATCGAAGCCAGCCACCACGAAGTAGCCGAAGGCCAACACGAGATCGACTTCAAATACGCTCAAGGACTAAAAACAGCCGACAATATAGCAACATTTCGAATGGTAGTAAGAGCAATAGCAGAAATGAACAACCTCCACGGCACATTTATGCCAAAACCAATAGCAGGAATAAACGGAAGCGGAATGCACACCCACATCTCACTATTCAAAAACGGAGAAAACGCATTCTACGATAAAACAGACGAATACAGTCTATCAGAAACAGCATACCACTTTCTAGCAGGACTAATAGAACATGCACCAGCAATAACAGCCATAACAAACCCAATAGTAAACTCATACAAGAGACTAATACCAGGATACGAAGCACCAATATACATGGCCTGGAGCGATGTAAACAGATCAGCCCTAATAAGAATCCCAGGCGTAGAAAAATCAGAAGGAAAAAGACTCGAATACAGATCACCAGACCCATCCTGCAACCCATACCTCGCACTATCAGTCCTACTGCAGGCCGGACTAGACGGAATAGAAAAACAACTAACACCACCCGACCCAGTTAAAGAAAACATCTACGAACTAACAGAACAAAAAATGGAAGAATACGGAATCCAAACCCTGCCAGAAAACCTAAAACAAGCAGTAACAGCACTAGAAAACGACGAAGTAATACTAAACGCACTAGGCGAACACGTAGCCCAAAAATTCATCGAAGCCAAAAAACACGAATGGGACCAATACAAAGCACACGTATCAAAATGGGAAACAAAAGAATACCTAGAAAAATACTAAAAACAAAAAACAACCAAAAAAACCAAGAAAAAAACAACAAACCCCCAAACCCAAAACCAACAAAAGGGCTTCAAAACCCCTTTTCAAAACATATTTTTTAAAAAAACAAAAACACAAAAAACAAAAACCAAGAAACAAAACCCAAAAACCAAAAATAGAATAGATATAATAGAAAAATACTGCTTTTAGCCAAATTTACATAGGGCTAAAACAAAAGGAAGAACCAAGGAGCAGAAAATATAATCCTATCCTCTTCTTTTTACGTAAAAGAGGTCTTAGCTCTAATAAAAGATAAACCTAGAGGAGACGTGATTTTCTACCCTACCTAAATCAAGGGATTTTGGAGAGGGATCTTCTCAACCATTAAGATAAAGAAGATTTTTGTTTATCGTAGGATGGAGTCTAGATTTTGGTTTCTATTTTACTAGAGTATTGCATTAACAATGTTCCAAGTATACTCATTACGAGTACGTATCCTACGGTAAATGCTGGTATGGTTTCTGTTATAGTTGAATTGGCCATAGCTCCAGTTGCTGAGGCTGCTATTGTAGCTATAACTAGAGAGAATTCTCCTCTTGTAGTCAAACTTAGTCCAACTCTAATGCGTCTTCTCTTATTTAGTCCGTATATTTTACCACCAAAGTATCCGGTAAATAGTTTTGAAATACCTGTAGCCAATGTTGCACCGGAGATGAGAACAGCAACTGCTGGTAACAAACTTGGATCCGTTTGAGAACCTATGTAGAAGAAAAATACAGCAGCAAATAGGTCTCTAATGGGCTCTAGGATCTCCTCAAGTCTATTGCTATTTTCTGTGTCACCAAATGCCATTCCGATAAAGAAAGCTGCGACAGCAGCGCTCACTCCAAAAGATAAAGCTAAACCTGATACTAAGATAGTAACTCCTGTAGCTCTGATTAATAGCATTTCATTGGAGGAGATATCTAGTATTCTCTCAAAAAAACCTGATCCCCAGTGAACGGAAGCTAACAGAAACAAAATAAAAGCAACAGCAATAACTATAGAATAAACCACATTGCTTAGGTTCCCGGTTCCTTCAAGTAAAAAAGCTGTTATTAATGCTAAGTAAATAGCAATGAAGAGATCCTCGAAAACTAATATACCTAGAATTGATTCTGCTTCATCGTTTGCAATCCATTCAAGGTCAATTAGAGATCTGGTTATAATAGCACTGGAGGATATATAGACTATGCCACCTATCAAGGCAGCTGCAAGCAATCCACCAAAGAACAAGAATCCAACTGCAAAACCGATGACTAAATTAAATAGATCAATGAAACCAGCTTTTAAAATTGTTTTCTTCCCTGAGAGTAGTTTCTCAAAACTAAACTCAAGACCAAGGAAGAAAAGTAAAAAAATAACTCCTAATTCTGCTCCAACTTCAAGAAAAACCGAAGTGATCTCTGTTTCACCTACATAGATAAAACTAGATCGTCCTAGGGCATAGGGGCCTAGGGTGATTCCTAGGAGAATATAAAAAGGGATCACTGATTTCTTTAAGTACCTAGATAAGACTCCTCCACCAGCCAGAGCAGTAAACATTAGCCCAATCTCTAGCAAAGCCGAATCAAGTGCCATTCTAAATCAATTTAAAGCATCTTTAAACTTATCTTGTGCTTCCTTGGTCCCAACCACCACTAAAATATCTCCAGATCTGATTTCTGTATCCGGTCCAATAGAACCAATACACATATCATCTCTCTGAATAGCTATAATAGTAGCACCTGTCTCCTCTCTCAACTTGAGTTCACTAATTTCTCTACCAGCTACATTCATATTCTCTTCAATATCATACCACTCAATAAAGACTTCACCACCCAATTTTGCCTCAGTTTCCTCAGAAGAAACAGGTTCAAAGTAAGCTCCCTCTAAAATAGACCCAATCTTCCTTGAAACCTCATCAGAAGCTTCAAATAATTTCTTATTATCCTCTTCAGGGTCATCATTAAGAAAAACTTCTCTCTTCCCCGATAAATGAATAACTATCACCAACTCCAGGTCACCAGATAAATCAACAACAAACTTCTTACCGACTCCAGGCAGATCCGTTTCCCTAACAGACATCTCAAATCAATAATAAAATAATAAAACAACCAATATATAATTTTTAGCAAAAATAAAATAAAATTCAACTAAATCCATGGTTTCTATTTTTCAAAGTATTTCTTTGGTGAAGGTTTTTTGAAAACAAACTTAATTATTTGATTGGTTGATTGATTATGGTTGAAGAAAGTAATAAAGAAAACAAATTTGATAAAAATAAAGAAATAGAGAAAGAAAAAGAGAAAGAAAAAGAAGAAGTGAAAGAGAGAGCAGAGGAGCTTAGACAAAAGATGAAAGAAAAAATGGATAAAGATAAAGGAGAAAGAAAGTCTCCACTTGGAGGAGGAAACCCATTAGCCCAGATGCTGGGGAGTATGGGCCAGCACTCAAGATCCAGAGAAAAAGAAACAGTTAATAAAGAATTAATGAAAGAAATAAAAGAAATGAAAAGCCAACTAACTAAGATAACAGAACAACTAGAACAAATAAACAAAAAACTATAAATAAACCACCAAAATAACACCAATCCTTTTTATTATTTCTTGATAGCCTCTCTATGCCTCGAATAACTCTTTAACTTAGTTTAAGATAGTTTTTTTCTTTTTTTTATTTTTAGAGTTGTTTGGTTGTTTTATCTAAATAATTGAGAAGACACCTTCCTAAACCTTTTGGTTTAGGTGGGTGATGAATCAAGTTAAAGGGGAACTATTTAAAACATAAACCCATAAATGGATATATAACAAATGAGTACACAATCACTTTCTTACAAATACGATGCTAACCCAACAAAAGAAAACAAAGAAGAGTTAAAAAAGCACTTCGAGATACACAAAAACATCTACAACAAAGCACTAGAAACACTAAACAAATCAGATAATTGGATAAAGAAATACGAGATGTACAACAATTTACCAAAATGGAAGAAAACATCAAACCCAGAATTCCAAAATGTTCACTCAAAGGCGGCTCAACAAACAGTTGGGAGAATATACAACGCAATCAAATCCTTAAACACGAAGAAAGAGAAGGGAGAAAAAGTTGGAAAACTACGGTACAAGAATTCAATAAATAGCATCGAATATAGCCAATCAGGCTACAAAATAAACCAAGAAGAAGGATATATCTATTTATCTAAGATAGGAGAAATACCCGTAAACTTCCATAGACCAGTTCCAGAAGGTGGTGAGGTCAAGGGCGTAATAATAAAAGAATACAGTTGTGGTGACTGGAAAATTATTCTCCAGTTGGAGATAGAGAAATCCGACAAGAAACCAATCACAGAAGATAGCGAGATAATAGGAATAGACCTAAACGTATCCAACTTCTTGGTTGATAGCGAAGGGAGAGAGATACAAGACTTAAAAAATTTGTTGGAAAAGAAATACGAGAGAATTAAAAAAGAACAAAAGAAGTTATCGAGGAAAGAGAAAGGAAGCAACAATTGGAAGAAACAAAAAAAAAGAGGCTGGCAAAAGCATACAAGAAACTAAGAGATGCACGAAGAGATTTTTTGCATAAATTATCAAGAGCATATGTTGATAGATACGATGTGATAGCGGTAGAGGATTTGGATACTAAGAACTTATCGGAGGGGGAGAGTAGTGCCCTAAATAGGCATATAGCTAATCATGCTTGGAATGAATTCGTGTCTATGCTTGCTTACAAAGCTTCACAAGCTGGTAAGCAAGTTATAGAGGTAGAAGCAAAAAACACCACAAAAAGTTGCTCAAACCCAAATTGTGATAATAAAGTAGATAAAGAATTAACAGATAGAACCCACAAATGTAAAGAATGTGGTTTAGAGATAGATCGAGATTTGAATGCAGCCATAAACATCCTAAATAAGGCTATAAGTTTGGTAGGGCAGGGACTGTCCGAAGTTAAGCCCTCAGACACAATGACCTCTGCTGGAACTTCGGTTCCAGTAAGTCATGTGGTTGAACAGGGAAGCCCCTTCCAAAATCTCTGATTTTGGTAGGGGTAGTTCACTTGCATCGAGGCTGAAATTGAATATAACTGATACATTTTTGGTGTTTATGATATAAATTTGATTTTTGGTTTCTTTGGTGTGTGAGGTTTCTATAGGTTTTTTAGATTTTTTGGTTGGGTATGGTGTGTTTGGGTTAATTGGAGGATAATGGTGAGTGAACCGACGACGCAGTTAGGGATTATAGTTTTGATTTTAGTGGTTGGGTTTGTTAGTCAGTTGATTGCTGAGAAGACTGAAATACCGAGTATAGTGTATTTGTTGTCTTTTGGGATAATTTTGGGGCCTGAGGTTCTTGGTGTTATTAATCCAAGTGGCTTCATGTCTTATTTAGAGGTCTTGGTTGCGTTATCAGTTGCTATTATTGTATTTGAAGGCGGAATTAATCTTGATTTAAGGGAGTTAAGACATCTCTCTAGGCCAATTTTTGGTTTAGTGACAGTAGGTGTTTCTGTTACATTTGTTTTAGCTTCGTTAATCACTTTCTTAATTTTAGACTTAGGTCTTGCTGTTTCTATGTTATTTGGTGCTCTGATCACAGCTACTGGTCCTACTGTAACAAGACCTCTTTTGAGACAAATACATGTGGAAGAAGATATTTCTTCTTTGCTTGACTTTGAAGGAGTTCTAAATGACCCTATAAGTGCATTACTAGCTGTGGCTGTTTTCAGCATGATAGTTTCCGGGGGGCTATCTTTAACAGGATTACATAATTTCGTGGCACATCTGGGTTTTGGTATCTTTATGGGCCTGGTTGGTGGTTTCGGCATGGTCTACTTCTTTAAGTTAGCCGATTTCGATGAGAGATACATTCGTTTTTCATCTATAATCTTTGCTTTAGCTATATTTATATCAGCTGATTATTTTTTAGAGGAAACTGGAATAATGGCTATAGCGATAGCATCTATAATAGTTGGTAGCCACGATTTTAGGCATAAAGAGGCAGTATTAGAATTTAAGGAAGATGTTTCAATAATCCTGATTTCGATCATATTTATTTTGTTACCCAGTTTGTTAGGATTTAATGAGATAATGTCAATAATCCCTGGCGGTATAATAATAGTTTTACTCATCTTATTCTTAATTAGGCCATTAGCAGTTTACTTATCAACGCTAGGGTCTTCTTTAGAAAGAAATGAAATAGGATTCGTTTCATTAATTGGGCCAAAGGGAGTGGTACCTGCTGCAATGGCCACATACTTTTCCCTACAGATGAATGATGGGGGAACGATTTTAGGTCTCGTATTTTTAACAATAATTATAGCCGTTATCTTTACGGGAATAACGGCAAATAGATTAGCTGAGTACTTTGATGTGATACCAATGGAGATGGTTATAGCAGGTGGAGGAGGAGTAGGAGGAACACTAGCAAGAAGATTAAACAATAGAGGAGAAAATGTCGTAGTAATAGACCAGAAAGAAGAACTAGGAGAAGAATTACGTAAAGAAGGAATAAGATACATAGAAGGAAGTGCATGCAATAAAAAAATATTAGAGGAAGCAAACCTATCCAGAACAAAATACCTAGTCGCTGCAACTAATGACGATGAAGCAAACCTAATGGCCTGTCAAATAGCAAAAACTAAATTCAATGTAGACGAAGACAGAATAGTAGCCAGAGTAAACAACGATGAAAACTTCGAAGCTTTCGAAGACCTAGGAATAAGATCAATGAACCCCGACCTATCATCTGCAGTCATGCTCGAAAACCTAATAGAAAGACCAGAAATCTTCAACATGATGGAAATAGGAAGAAAAGGAGACATAGTCGAAATCGAAATCCAAAACGAAGAAATAATTGGAAAAAAACTAAAAAACATCTGCGGGCCAGGCATAGAGAAATGCAAAGTTTTCCCAAGAGAAAGCCTAATAGTACTAGTAAAAAGAAAAGAAAAAGACCTAATCCCACACGGAGACCTAGAATTCCAAAAAGGAGACCGATTAACAATACTAGGAAAAGAAAAAGCCGTTCAAGAAGCCCAAAAAATCTTCCAAGAACCACAAAAAGAATAAGACAAAAAACATAAAAAAAAAACAAATTAAACCAAATTAAAACCTAAAAATAGAGTTAAAACAATTTAATACACCTAAAACCAAGCCTAGGTTTTCTATATCTAAAGAAAAAGTGGTTTCACTTTCCCTCTAAATAAGATAAAATACATTAACCTTTGCTTTGTAAGGGCTTGAGAAAGCAGTAACTCTCTTTCCATTAGATGGAAAAGGGCGCACGGGCTCTCCCATAAACTTTACCCTCCTCTATGAAAGAAGTGACTCCCCCCTACAAAAGTCAGAGATCAGGAAGAGTGCTCCAGAGTCAAAGAGGTCTACCTCCTACCGCCGTCATCCAATCTCAGTCCCAGGCGGCCCTTATCTAGGAAGCTTTCTATGGGGAGGTTCCCGATTCATCCAGCGAGCTTGGTAACCAGAACTCTCAATCTGTCCACGGGCTTTAGCCTTCGGCCAAAACCTTTGTCCCACACCCAAAACCTAAAACACAGAATCATTTAAGCCCTAAGAGGAGTTGACTCATCCCTCCTACCAAAATCAGAGATTAGAAGGAAGCATTCTCAACTACTAAAATAAAATAGGTCAAACTGTTTTATATAGATTTCTAAAAAAAGTTGGTCTTTTTGGTGGTTTTTTCTAAGCCTCATATTTGTTATAGGAGGGAATGGTATAATATAATTTAATGGAGGTGTGTGTTGATGTGTTATAACTGTGGTTGTGGTATGTCTGATGAGGACCATGGTATGGGTCACGCTGGAGTTGATCCTGATGGAAAGGCTATTACCACTAAAACATTTGAGGCAGCTGGAGAAGCCTTTGACCAAGATCTAGATACATCTAAGGAAAATACTAAAGACCTTCTAGAAGAAGAGTGAATTACCTCTACCTAATCAAAAGATTTAGGAAGGTGTTTTTTCAGTCAAATAGATAAAAAACTTTTTTTAGTCCTTCTTTATTTTATTTAATTGTTTTATTGGTGAAATAAGGTTTTTATGTGGTGGTTGATAAGTAAGACAGGTTTTTGCTGGTTTTTTTGGGTTTTTTCTTTTTTTTGGTTTATTTTAGGTTTTCGATTACTTTGTGTATGTTTTGTTTTTTGTTGGTTGTTTGTTCGTTTATTGCTTGTTGGTATGTTTTTCTTTGTTTTTTGTAGAATATTCCTATTGGGATTTTTTGTTCGTTTTCTTTGGATTTTTTTATGGCCTGTATCTTGTTTTTTGGGTCGTGTTTGGTTTCTTGTAGTTTGTAGACTCTTTCTCTAAAGTATTTCCATGTGTTTTGGAA
This sequence comes from Candidatus Methanohalarchaeum thermophilum, assembly GCA_001914405.1. Lineage (GTDB taxonomy): Archaea > Halobacteriota > Methanonatronarchaeia > Methanonatronarchaeales > Methanonatronarchaeaceae > Methanohalarchaeum > Methanohalarchaeum thermophilum. The sequence continues at coordinate 354,949 of MSDW01000002.1, read as the reverse complement.
TGCTACTGTTGGTTGTAGTATATTGATTATGGAGAATCCTTTGTGTTTTATTGATTTGTGTATGAGGTTTTTTAGGTGTTTTCTGTCTCCTGCGAATCCTCTGGCTACGAAGGATGCTTTACTTGCGATCATGAATTCTATTGGGTTTAGTGGTGGTTCTATGTTTCCTTTTGGAGTTGATTTTCCTTTGTATCCGATTGGAGTTGTTGGCGTGAACTGGCCGGTTGTTAGAGCGTAGATCTTGTTGTCGTGTACTAGTACGGTTATATCTATGTTTCTTCTTGCTGCGTGGACTAGGTGGCTTATTCCTTCGTTGTATGCGTCTCCATCTCCTTCGAAGCTTATTACTTCTAGATCTGGGTTACCTATTTTTATTCCTGTTGCGGTTGCAGCTGCTCTGCCGTGGATAGAGTAGAAGCCGCTTACATCTAGGTAATCAAAGATCTTTCCGTGGCATCCGATTCCTGTGGTAATTGCTATATCCTCCTTTTTAACTTCTTCCTTATTTAAGTTATTTAAGACGTCTTTAAAGCTTCTTAGGATAGCGAAATTACCGCAGCCAGGGCACCAAGTGTTTGTGGCAGAGGTATCAAATTCATCCATGTTAGATCACCTCCATTATCTGCTTTGCTAATTCTTTTGGATAAAAAGGCCTACTATTATATTTTAATATTGTGTTATCGATGTTTATCTCTGTTTTTTCTTTAATTAGGCTAGTTAATTGTGCTGTAGAGTTAGCTTCAACTGAAATTACTGTTTTCTTGTTACTTAATTTGTTTTTAAGTTCTTTAATTGGAAATGGCCACATATAAAGTGGTTGAATAACTGATATTGGGTCTTCTATCTCTTTTGTAGCTTCGATCACGGCTCCCTTGGTGGATCCCCAAGTGATCACCGAGGTATCGGATCCTGTTTCTTTTGACCAAACTCTTTGCTCATTTCTTAGTTGCTTCTTGATCTTTTGTGTTTTTTTAAGTCTTTTTTCCTGCATTTTTTCTACTTCTATTGGTTTTTCAGTGGTCAAACCATTTTCTAAGTGCTCGTAACTGCTGTTTTTAACTATTACATCGTTACCAGGAAACTTTAATGGAGAAACACCGTCTTCAGTTAAAAAATATCTATTATATGTCTCTTTATTATGTTCTAATCGATTATTTTGTTCTTTAGGTAGTTTCTTGGGCTCTGTTTCCTCTATCTTGTCTGGATCTATTTCTGTATTTTTTAGGCTTTCACTCAAGTGCTTATCCACCAATACAGTAACCGGTGTCTGATATCTCCAAGCATGGTTGAGTGCCTTTCCCGTTAGATAAAAAGCTTGCCTTACATCTCCAGGAGCTATAACAATATGGGGGAATTCACCGTGCCCAGCTTCTAACACATACTTAAGGTCTGCCTGTGAGGTATAGGTTGGTACTCCAGTACTTGGACCAGGTCTCTGTGCTTCAATTAACAGTATGGGAGTTTCACTCATCCCTGCTAATGAGATAGTTTCCTGCATCAGGTCATATCCTCCTCCAGAAGTAGCTACCATGCTCTTTTTTCCAGCAAAAGAAGCTCCTAATGCAATATTAATTACGGCTATCTCATTCTCAGGTTGCATAACATCAAGACCTAATTCCTCTTGATTCTGTGCAGCGAAATGCAGTATAGAAGTAGCAGGAGTCATAGGATAAGCAACATAAAAATCAAGTCCCGCTGAAACAGCTCCCAGTAAAATAGATTGATTACCAGACAAAAGAGCTTTACCACCTTCATCAACTTCATCTAATTCAAATAACTCTTTACACCTATCTTTACATTCTCCAATTGTTTTTTCAGCTAAACTTATATTAATACCAGCTTTATCCCCATACTCCTGTCTAAAAACTTCATTTAAATAATCTGGATCCAAACTAATTAGAGAAGTTATTGCTGCGGCAAAACCAGTATTCTCAATTATTTCAGGGCCACCAACCTCCTTCCTCCAATCGGAAATCGGTAAACCAACAACATCCTTAACCTCCTCCCTCAACTCAGAATCAACTTCAACCTTATTCGAATTAACAACTAAAATTGAATCACTCTTAAATTCGTCACGATGCTCAAAAACCGTTCTTTCATCAAAAGCTCCAATTAAATCTATCTCTTTCCTCTGGCTAAAAGTTTCTTCAACAGAAGCATGAACCTGAGAAAAATTATGGCCTCCCTCGATCAAGGACGGATAATCATCTCTAATATATACATAATAGCCAGCCTTATTCAAAGCCCTTCCAATAACTTCTCCAGAAGCCCTAACCCCCTCACCAGCCTTACCACCAACCAAAATACAAATATCCTTCATCTTTTCACCTCTAGGAAACCCCTTTCTAATCTCCAATTAGGTAGAGGAGCAATTGAGGTTTGAGGCCTCCAAAGTCTTAGTATCTTCTTTAACATAGTAACACCTGGTCCAAAGGCACTCCCTTGTGGGAAAAAACTGTTAATGGCCTTTGAGCTTTACTAAGGGGCTAGGAACCTTGAGCGGTTGCCTTGTTGTTCTGCTATGCAGTTTTTCTCTGGGTTGAGCCATGGTCAACTGGCTCTTAAGTCTGGGATGTTGAATCCAACCGCTGCACATAGGTGTGTAAGCTGATTTTAGTACACAGACAATTAAATTATCTCTATTGTCTGGCAGTACCATATATAAGCCCCTTCCAAAATCTTTGATTATAGCAGGAGTAGTTGACCTACTCAATTTAATATAAGTAAAAAATGAGGTAAATAGATTACGAAAATTTTTGCCAAAGAACAAAGAACAAAGGACAAAAGACAAATCAATTTCTAAAAAACAGTTAAAAACAACAAGGTAGTGTTATATCCTGAAATAGAGTGGTTTTTGGTTTATTGGTTTTTTCTGGGTTTTTTATTTTGGTTTTTTCTTGTTTTGGTTTTTTAGGTTTTTTTGTATATTTCTGGGATTTTTTTGTTGTTGGATTGTGGGATTATTAGTGTGTTTCCGTTTATTTGTTTTGTTTTTACTTTTATGTCGTAGACTTTTTCTATGTTTTGTGGTTTTAGTATTTCTTTTCCTCCTTTTGCGTATATTTTTCCTTCTTTTAGCATTATTATTTTGTCGCAGTATCTTGATGCTAGGTTTAGGTCGTGTATGGCTAGTATGGCTGACATTTCGTTTTTAATTTGTTGTTTGGTTATGTCGAGTACTTCGATTTGGTGTTTTAGGTCCAGGTTGTTTGTGGGTTCGTCTAGTAGGAGTATTTCTGGTTCTTGTGCTAAGGCTCTTGCTAGTGAGACTTTTTGTCTTTGGCCTCCGCTTAGTTCGTTTAGGTTTCTCATTGCCAGGTCGTTGATATCGAAGGCTTTTAGTATTGATGAAACTATTTTTTTGTCTTTTTTGTTGGGTCTCCAGCCGAGGTAGGGTTTTCTTCCCATCATGACGGCGTTGTATACTTTAATTGAGAATTTGGCTTCGTTTATTTGGGGTAAGTATCCTATTAGTTTGGCTACCTCTTGTTTGTTTATTTCTCTTAGTTGTTGGTTGTTTAGTAGTATCTCTCCTTTGCTTGGTTCGATAACTCTGTTTAGGCATCTGAGTAGGGTGGTTTTTCCGCTGCCGTTAGGTCCGACTAGGCCGACTAATGTGTTTTCGGGTACTTTGAAGCTTATGTCTTTAAGTGCTTTTATGTTTTTGTAACTATAGCTTAGGTTTTTTATTTCTAGTTTTACCAGTTTTTTTGCCTCCTTTTGATTATTAAGTAGAGGAACAGAGGAACACCGAGGAAAGAAGTTAGTATGCCTACAGGTAGTACAAGGGGATAGAGCACGGTTCTAGCAACAGTATCTGATGATAAAAGGAGTATTGCTCCTAGTAGACCTGAGGAAGGTATCAAGAACCTGTGGTCTGTTCCAAATATTATTCTAGCTATATGTGGAGCTACTAATCCAATAAAACCGATTGTTCCAAGGAAAGAAACTGCTGAAGCAGTTATAAGAGATGCTACAACCATTCCACTTATCCTAATTTTTTCTACATCTACTCCCAAACTTGAGGCAGTTTCATCTCCTAGCATTAAGGCATTAAAATCCCATGTCCAAAAGACTAAGGGAATTAACATGACTAGGGTTACTACTGCTACGATACCTGTGTTAATCCAGTTTGATTTTGATAAACTACCGAAAAGCCAATAAACTACGGCAGTTACCTCAGATTCACCACCTAGGTACTGGAGGAGTGAAAGCCCAGCTGAAAAGAGGTACATCATCGCGATACCTGCTAAGACAAGGGTAGAAGAGTCAGCCTCCTTTATTCTAGTTATTCCAATTATTAAGAAAGAAGGAGCTAAAGAGAAAATAAATGCATTAAATACCAGTAATAAGTCCTGAGTTAAGAAAAAGCTGTATCCAAGTCCAGATCCTAAGACTATAACTAATGCAGCACCAAATCCTGCACCAGAAGCAACTCCAAGGGTATAAGGAGAAGCCAACGGATTCTTCAATATATTCTGCATTACCACGCCAGCTATCGCTAATCCAGCTCCAGCTATCACGCCCATAAAAACTCTGGGCAGCCTAAGATGCCAGACTATAGTTGACTTTAAGTGACTTATTTCAAAGATTTCTGGAAAAAACCTATCTATTATAGCTTTTAAAGCATCAACAGGCCCAACCAGTTCACTTCCAGCCGAAACCGATATCAATGCAACTGCTAATAATAAAATTAAAGAAAAAAAGATAAAGGATACTTTTTTACTTGCGAACTCATCGTAATGGTGTTCGCTTTCCTCAGCATTATTTTCTGTAGAACCAATTTCCATCGTATCTTATGTTTTGGAATTCTTCAAGATATGTTTCATGTATCTCTCCCGGCTCAAGATCCTTTAGTTTTTCTGGATAAAGCCCTTTTGCAAGATAGGTAGCGCCTACCGGATGCCTCATAGCCGATAAAACATCCTCTGAAATCAATATCACTTTTCCATCCTTAACAGCATCTACCTCGCTTAATCCTTCTCTATTTACTATTTCACCGTATATTTCACTTGCTCTCGTGCTATTATCTATATTATAACCAAATGCATCTCCGGTTACCACTTTGACTATAACATCTGGGTTATTTTCCAAAACCCATTCAGAACTCACATCAGGATAAGTAGCATTAAGGTCTTCGGCTATGTTATCTGCTCCTACAAGCTCAAGGACCTGGTGCCATCCAGACTCCCTTGAAGCCGTACTATACGGCTCATGCCCCTCAATATATACATCTAATCTTTGCTCTTCAGGTAATTCACTTAAATTACTTTTAATCTTGTTTTTCTGTGTTTCATAGAAATCAAGTAGTTCTTCAGCTCTTTCTCTCTTATCTAAGACCTTACCTAACTTCTGTAACTCAGTATCAACAGAATCCATCTTATAGAAATCTAACCTCACAACAGTTATATTAAAAGGCCTTAATTTATCTTCTAAGTCCTCAGCCCACTTAGAATAAGTAATAACTAAATCAGGATCTAATTCAGCTATTTTTTCATAATTAGGAGAAAAACAACTACCAACCGCAGGCTGATCCGAGATATTCCCCCAAAAATCAGTACCCTTCATGTACTTGGTAACACCAACTATCTTCCCACCAGAATCTAACGCCCTAACAGCTTCAGCTGAATCACTAGTCAAAGTAACAATCCTCTCCACCGGCTGCTCAATAGTTAAATTCCTACCAGCAGAATCTACCAAATTAACAGTCCCATCTACGTCATTATCACCGGGCTGCTCCATACAACCACTAGCTCCAACCAGAAAAGTTACCAAAATAACCAATAGACAGATCCTAGATGCCAAACCTAAAAAACCAATACCTTTTTTGTTCATACAGAATTAATTCCTCCTATCAGTAATTTAAGTTAAGAAAACCTAAAACAAAACTAAATCCATAACAACATAAAAATATTACGATAAAAAAATAAATATTACGAATAAAATAAAAAAATAAATAAAATAACAACAATACCAAGAAACCAAACTAAAAAATTCATTTTTGATTTCTAAACATCAAACAAAAAAATTCATAACTTCTATCTTTTTAATCTCCTTATAGAGTTATAAGAAATTAATAAGGCCTCTTTTTTAAGAAAAGAATACACGAACTCCTTCTCATATCTAAGTTATATAAACCAAATTAATTTTAGTGGACTCGTAGCAAATTCGAGTTTCTATAGACAAGTGCAGAAGCGATAGGCAAAAAGGACATGAACTTCCTTTCTGACATTAGAGGGTTAGAGACAGGAAACCCGTGCCCATTTAGGTCTGAGAGGATGTCACATCTTTTATTTTTATTTTTAGTTTTAATTTTAGTTTTTTAAGCGTGAGAGTAAGAGTACTTAATGGTGGTTTTTAGATTACTGGGGAAAATAATTCTATGGGTTTCTGGAATAAATCTCTTTACTTAATTCTTTTAATTGCTTTTTTTGGAATGATGGGTGGCGCGTTGATGGGGCCAGTTTTACCAGCATTAATGGATCCCTTTGGTGTGACGGAGTCAAGGGTTGGCTTGGTTCTTGGGGTTTACACTTTTTTTACGGCTGTAACAATGCCATTTGTGGGTTCTTTAATAGATTCTTTTGGTAGGAAAAAGGTAGCTTTTATTTGTTTGGTTGTGAATGGATTTGCTGGAGTAGGTTGCTCTATTGCATCTAATTTTGTGGTTCTATTGGTTTTTAGAGCTGTGCAAGGAGTTGGTATAGCTGGATTGATGCCTGTTGCTATGACTCTGATAGATGATTTATATCAAGAAGAGGAAAAGGTTCGGGCGATGGGTAGATTAAGCACTACTACAGCTGTAGGAGGAGTACTAGCTCCATTACTTGGAGGATCTCTAGCTTTTCTTAACTGGAGATATCCATTTTACTTCTACGGTCTTTCAATACCGGTTGCAATAGCCTCAATTAGTTATCTACCAGACAGAAATAAAACCAATTTAGATGATGAACCAGAGAAAGGACTGAACCGGGCATCTGAACTAAAGTCATGTCTAATGAAAGTTGATTTAATAGCGATACTTGCCTCTGCGTTTCTTATCTTCTTTCTTTTGTACACTATTGTCACTTTTCTTCCAATGAAATTAGTAAACCAATTAGGGTACACTGAAATGGAGGCAGGAATAATATTAGCTGCTTTAGCTTTAACAGGTGCAATAGTAGCACTAAATATAGAAAAGATCTCGCCAAAATCATCATTTAAGCCACTGATCTCACTTGGTTTTCTCTTAACTGGTTCAGGAGTGATATTGCTTTCAATCTCACCAACTATTAAACAGATTATTCCATCTTTATTGATTTTCGGAGCTGGAATGGGCCTAATACAGCCTTTATTAAACGATGTGGTAACGGATCTAGCTCCAGATACAGCCGTGGGAACAACAACCTCCATATATAACACAATGAAATATGTTGGACAAACAGCAGCACCACTCTTCTTCGGATGGATACTAATATCCACAAACCTAAACACCGTATTCTTAGTATCAGGATTAATTGGGATAACAGGAGCAATAATAGCAGCAATACAAACCCAGAGAAAAAACAAAAAACCAAAAAACAAGGAACTAACAAGATAAAGAATTAAATAGATCTTAGAACAAACAAAAAACAAGGAACTAACAGGATAAGGGCTTAAATAGATCTTAGGGAAAAAATAGGGAATAGTAAATTGGGTAACTTAGCTTAATTTGATTTGATTTGATTTGTTTTGTTCTCTGTTTTGTTTTTATTTTTTTTCTGTGGTTATTTTTGTTTGTTTTTTTGGTTTTGGTTTTGGTTTTTGTTGAGGTATCGTGTTACTGTTCTTTTGCTTTTGTTGATGATGTCTGCGATTTCTTGGTTTGTTAGGTTGTGGTTTTTCTTTAGTTTATTTGCTATTTTTATTTCTTTTTTTGGTTTGCTTTGTTGGTTTTTTTCTTGGTTTTGTTGTTTTTTCCATTTCCATTTGGTGATTTCTTTTGTGTTGTATTTGAATGTGGTTTTTGGTATGTTTTTTAGTGTTGTTTGGAGTTCTTTTGGTTCTCCGTTTTTTAGTGTGTTCCATATCTTGGCTTTCTTTTTAGATGTTTTTTCTATTATGTCGTCTACATTGCTTCTGATGTCTGGATGTATGTCTTTTCCTGTGTGTCCGATGATTATTAGGGTTGTTTGTTTTTTTCTGAATTCTCTTAGGAGTTTTCCGAAGTATTTCTGGGTTAGGTATCCTTTTTTTCCTTGGCCGGTTGCGTATTGGCTTGCTTCATCGAATACGAATAGTTTATTGGTTATGTTTTCTTGGTTTTTGTTTATCCATTTTTTTAGCTGTGGAAAGCTTTTTATTGATCTGTCTTTTTGTTTGAAGCTTTCTATGTTGGATCCTATTTTTCCGTTTTTGTTTTGTTTCCATAGTTCGGCTAGTAGTAGAGCGAAGTCTGTTTTACCGTTTCCCATGTTTCCGAGGATGTAGACTATGTAACCTGATTGGGTGACGCGATTTATTAGTTTTTGATATGATTTTATTCCGGAGAAGTCGTTTTTGTTTCTGGTGTCTCCGGTTAGGTAATTTATGAGGGATTTGTTGCCTTGTTCGATTGCTTTTGTTCCCTTTTTTGTGGCTTCTTTTTTTGTTATGGTTTTTGCTAGTTCTGTTTCTTTGAATTCATTTGGTAGGTTTAGGTCATTTTGTGTATTTATTTGCTGCCAATTGGCTTCAAAGTAATTTAATAGTTCTAGTGTTTTTTCTTTTTCTATTAGTCCGTTGTGTGGGTAGAGTATGTTGTTCTCTTTTTTTAGGTTGTTTTCTACATATTCTCTTAATTCGGTTGCGGAGTAGCTTAGTCCTTCAGTTATTTTAGTTCCTCCATAGTGTTTTTGTTTATTTTTTCTCCGTTGTAGATTGCTTCTTCTTCGATTGATTTGATTAAATCGGATGCGATTTCGTTTACGCTGTTTCTGACTAATGAAGGAAGTAGTGCTCTAACCTTTAAACCTTTTTTTGCCTGTTCTTCTAGTTTTTCACGGAGATCTCTTATTTTTTCTTTGTTTCTTAGGAGTTCTAGGTCATTGGCTGATGCCTTCCAGGTTCCGGTTGCTGTTTGCTCTACTGGGTCATAGGTTCTGCATATAAGTAGTTTTCCTTCTTCCATTTCCTCTTTTCCTACTTCACCCTCAACTACTTCTGTTTCCTTCTATTGTCGTGGGGTTAACTCCCATAGACGAATACCTTTTTCTTCGGCCTTTAACTGAAGTAAAAAGATTCTTTGTCTATCATAGAGCCAATTAACAAGTTTTTTACTTGGTAAATATGCTATTCCGCTGCTAATTAATGATGTAAGCAGAAAGACTTTGACCCAACTAGGGTTGCTTACCTTTGCAGAGATTAAAGCGACTAGGAGATAAAAGAGTCCAGTGAGATAAAGTAGGTTATTGGCTGCCTTGACGATGATTCTGTCTTTAATCTCTTTTATGGAATTTAGATCTATGTTAGGTAGTATCTCCATATTATCCTCTTTAATTTAACTAGAACTACATTTATCCACCAATCAAAAGCTAAGAGAGGGATCTTTAGGATCGGGGTTGTGGTTGTTATTTCTATTTGTCCTAGAACCAATGGAATCAATGTCATCAAGATAAAAACAAATAAAATGAATTTAATTAATTCTTTGATGTATTTTATCTGGGTTTTTAAGATCATCTTAGATCCATCTCTTTGGTTTTATTGGTTTTTCGTGTTTTTTAGCTAAGGCTAAAACAAAGGGCATTGTTAATCCGGTTATTAAGCCGGCTATTGCTGAGGTCTGTACATCACGCCAGGTAGCTGGTTCTTCTATTACTTCTGGTTCCTGGGCTTTGACTATGCTAACGGTTCCGAGGTTGGTGGAGATAGTTAACCCAACTTTTCTTCCATCGCTTACCTGGAAACTGTATTTGTTTATTCCTGGTTTTAGTGTCCTAGTCTTTTTTTCTATTCTATTTATTCCATCGTTTAGGGTATGTGGTAGTTCGTGGGCAGCTATTTGTTGTCTGTAGCTGGATCTGATCGTTACTTGGAAGACTTCTTCATGTTCCTTGTACTGGTAGTCTATTATTTCGGTGTTTTTATCTATTCGGAATTTATGGTCTATGTCTCCGTGAACGGTTTGGGCTGTGGAGGTTAAGATGAAGAGTATGGATAGTACTAGGCCAACTCGCTTAAGGTTGGTTGCCATATCTATTTTTCCTCCACTAGGTAAGCGTAAGCCAAAACTGTAAAGATAAACAAAACCACCCATATAGGTACACCAAACCAAGTTTCACCTAAGCCACCGAATACATCGCCAACGTCAACGGAATCTTCTTTCCCTGATACTCCTCCGGACTTAACGGAAAAATCATTAGTTTGATTGTATATCTCCTGTAATTGACCTAGTTCCTCTTTTAATTCACTTGGATCAGATGTCTGCCTATTATAATTACTTAAACCAACTTCTTGCTGAATGTTGCCATCGTGGTCTCTAATCTCCAATACCCTGAAGGGCTCATCTATTACATGAAAGGAACCAACTAGGTAACAGCTCTCGGACCAGTTACCTGGATAGTAGGTTCTATTTACAACGAAACTACCATTGGTTCGTGGTACATGATCTGTGAACAACATACCCTCTTCAGTCCTATTCGATTCTAATAGCTTGAGCTTGAAGTTACTATCTAAAGATGTGTTTATTCCTAATAAGCTGAGTTTTACTCCAGCGTAAGCGTAATATCCTGTTTCATTTATCTGCGTATTTAAATTAGTGACCAGTGTTTCAGCATCAATTAAACCAGATATATTTAATTCACCCTGCTCGTACTTACTGTAAACCTCTTCTATGTATTTTTCAGCATTTTTTTCCATTCTACTACATTCTTTATTTACCTCAGAATAGATCCCGTTCCATCTGAGAGAATTGATAACTGCTTGATCCTTGGAATCAACTCCCTTGGCAAATAACTTAACTGAAACAGTTTTTCCATCACCAGAGACCGGAGTCTCTCCACTGTAAACAACGGGATCGATCCGGGTGCTGCCATGAGAATACGCTTCCTTAGGAATCTTAACCTCTTTTATATCCCAAACCACCTGTTTACTCTTATTTAAAAGCGAAACATTTTTTTTAATAAAACTCAAGCCATCCGATGTCTTAGTTTTCGTCCACCAGTCACCATAGGTCCTGTACCTCACCTTTCCCTCTAAATAAAATGGTTCCTTAAATTTAGTGGAAGTATTAGTGTTTTTCTCAACCAAGTGCTTAATAGAAAGAGTATTAGCAGATAACTGAGAATTTAAATTATACTGTATCGAGGAATAATAATCTCTAATTTCTTCTTTAGCTTCTATTATGGTACTCTGTTTAGTGTTATCGTTATTTAGATTGGATACCGTTGTTTCCTTGATTTTAGCCCAAACTAGGTTTCTAGCATCTCTAATGTGGTTTGATTGGATATCGAGGATCCTTTTGTTAGTTTCTCTTAGTGTTAATGCGTGGCCAAGGATTGAAGCAGAATTCTGTTCTTTGCTACTATTTAGAGTTTTTTGTAGTTCGAAGCCACCTACAAAATCCAATGTTTCACCAAATAGATAACTCCAACCTCTAACCGCTAACCCTGCGGGATTGGAGGGAGATAAGAATCCTTTTTCCAATAAGCTGCTTCCCCAGTCACTACTAGCTCTAGCTCCTCGGACATCAGAGCCAACAAAATACCCTGAAAGACCACCGGACACCAAGATCAGACAAAAAAATACGGCCAAAAACTTAAACAAAAACTCTTTATATCTTATATCATATCACCTCTATTTTTTTGGGTTTTATTTAGTTGGTTAGCAGGCGGGAAAGCTATATTTAAGTCATTTTGAGGGGAATACAGCTTTCCCGCTTTCTGCTTGAACTCTAGAAATATATAAAAGAGGTTTTATTTTGGTTTATTGGATTTAGTTGGTTTTTGTTATTTGTTTTTGGTTTTTGTTGTTTTTTCTTCGATTTCTGCGGGTATTTTTTGTTTTCCTAGTAGTTGGTACGCTTCTAGTCTAATTTTTCCGTCTTTGAGGATGTAGGAGCCATCTGTTTGTTTGACTTTTATTGGGTTTTTTAGTCCTATGTCTTGGATGCTGTTAGCAAGTTGGTCCATTTCTTTGAGATTGATTTCTGGGTTTTGTTTGTTTTTTATTTGTGTTAGATTAATTTTTTTCATTTAATGACTCCTTTAAGATATTTATTTTTGGTTTTTTGATTTTATTTTGATTTTTTTGGTTTCTTTCCAGAATAATACATTTTTTAGGTTTATTGCTATCTTTCTTCCTTCTCTTTTGAATATGATTATATCTCGTTTGGTGTTCCATCTCTGGAGGTTAGTTTTTCTGAGTGTTTTGGTTCTTCCGTCTTTGAAGTGAAATACGATTGAATCAAATTCCATATATTTTTTAGTCATATGTTACACCCATAAGTTAGATATATTTAGTATTTTTTAATATCTATTTTGGTTATTTAGTAGATTTATGTACTGTTTTTTTGTGTTTTTGGTGTTATTAACTGTTTTTTTATGGTTTTTTTGTTTTTTGTAATTGTGTTTGTGTTTTAGTATTGGTTTTTTTGTTTTCTTTGTTCCTGGGACAAGACATTTACTATACATTTATTAATAACATATTACTAAACACATATAAAGGTTTTTCTCCAAAAACCAAAAACACAAAAAAACCAAAGACCACAAAAAAACAAAACCCAGAAAACAACAAAAAACAAAAAAACAAAAACAAAAAGAAACCACCAAAATCAACAAAAAACGAATCAAAAACCAAAAAAACAAAAAAACCAGTCTAAAACAAACTAAATAAACAAAAAACCCCAAAAAACCAATTAACCCAAACCAACATAATTTGTGACTTCCTACCCTACCAAAATCAAGAGATTTTGGAGGGGTTTTTCTCAACCATTAAGATAAAAAATTAAAAGTAAATAGAGATCAGAACATGTAAACAGCAGATACCTAAAAGATTGATCAAAAACTTAAAAATCTAACTTACTATTCTTGTAGGTATTTTAGAGGTGAGATAAAATGGCAGAAAGAAAACCAGTTTTCGTAATGGATGAAGATGTTGAAAGAACAAAAGGTAAGGATGCACAATCAAACAACATAGAGGCAGCAAAAGCGGTAGGAGAAACAATAAAAACAACTTTAGGCCCAAGCGGAATGGACAAAATGCTAGTAAACTCTACTGGCAATGTTATAGTAACCAACGATGGCTCAACAATACTGGGTGAGATGGATATAGATCATCCAGCTGCAAAAATGATTGTAGAAGTTTCAGAGACTCAAGACGAAGAAGTGGGAGATGGAACAACTACGGCTGTACTACTTACCTCCAAACTCCTTTCAAAAGCAGAAGACATGCTCGATCAAGATATTCACCCAACAATAATAGCTGAAGGATACAGAGAAGCAGAAGAAAAATCAATGGAAATTTTAGATGAAATGAAGCAAGATATAACCATAGCAGATGACAAAGAAATACTAAGAAATGTAGCTAAAACTGCTATGACTGGAAAAGGAGTAATAGGTGACAAAGACATATTAGCAAAAACAGCAGTGGATGCAGTAACATATGTAACAAAGGAAACAGAGGATGGCTACAACGCGAAACTCGACAACATAAAAATGGAGACCAAAACCGGTGCAAATATCTCTGATACCCAGCTAATAGAAGGAATGGTCATAGACAAGGACAAGCCACATCCAGAAATGCCAGACAAAATAGAGAATACTAAAATAGCTGTATTAGACACTGAAATAGAGGTAGGAGAAACAGAAACCGATGCAGAAGTTACTATAGATAGTCCAGGACAGAGACAGAAATTCTTAGAAAGAGAAGAAAAACAACTAAAGGAAAAAGTAGAAAAGATAAACGAAACCGGTGCAAATGTAGTTTTCTGCGAAGAGGCAATAGACGATGTGGCACAACAATACCTAGTAAACAAAGGAATTCATGCACTCAAAAGAGTAGACGAATCAGACATAAATAAAATAGCTAAAGCAACTGGAGCATCAGTAGTATCAAATATCAATGAATTAACAGAAGACGATCTAGGTGAAGCAGAAACTGTAAGAGAAGAAGCCTTAGCAGGAGACAAAGTAACCTATATAGAAGGCTGCAAAGAACTTAAAGCTCTAACGGTTCTCCTAAGAGGAGGAACCGAACAATTAGTAGAAGAAGCCGAAAGAACACTAGATGACGCAATAGATGTCGTGGCAACCGCAATAAATGATGGAGATACAATAGCGGGAGGAGGAGCTCCTGAAGCAGAATTATCGCTCAAACTAAGAGACTACGCAGCCACAATAGGAGGAAGAGAACAAATAGCAATAGAAGCATTCGCAGACGCCCTAGAATCAATACCCCTCACATTAGCAGAAAATGCAGGCCTAGACCCAATGGACACCCTAGTTAACCTAAAGAAACAACACGAAGAAGACAATCAAAACGCAGGAATAGACGGATACGAAGAAAAAATAACAGACATGACAGAAAAAGGAGTATTAGAACCAATAAAAATCAAAAAACAAGCAATGAAATCCGCAACCGAAGCAACCGAGATGGTCCTAAGAATCGATGATGTACTATCCTCAAAAACAACAGAATAAAAAGAAAACAAAGACCAAGACAACTAAACCAAACCAAACCAAACCAAACCAAACCAAACTAAACAACTATTCTTTTCCTATTTTTTTTAAAAAAATTGAAAATCTAAGATTCTAAGGTCGTAACTCTATTAAATTATTATAAAATTAAGTCGGTTTAAATTAATTATTGGGCTCTTTATTGGTTTAATTGGTTGTAATTGGTTTATTTTGTTGATTTATGGGTTTTTTATTTAGTTAAAGGTTGTTTATGTTAATTTTTTTGGTTATAGTTATTTTATTTGGTTTTTATTTTGTTTAGGTTGTTTTTAAAGTTTTTTTGAACAATTTTAAACTATTAGGAACTTTTTTGAACAAATATAAACTAGAATGAACTAAAATAAAAAATAAAAACATTAAAAACCTTTAAATCCCTAAATAACTCATTAATAGATGTGAATATGCAATAAAAACATAATTTGATTCACTCTTAGTCCAAAAAAAGGAGGAATAAATTAAAGATGACTAAATCACCAAAAAACAAGAGTAGGAGAACTTCAAGGCGAAAACCAATAGAACTGAAACAAAAAACCAAATCAGGATATCAATGTCATGGTATAGGAGGTAAAAATAGATGAAAAAACCTCTTTTATCAAATTCAAAGAAACTACTATTAATTCCTTTAATCATCGGGTTAATTAGCTTCAGTTTGTTCTTAGTTACTCCAGGCACCGTTCAAGCCCAAGAACAAATCCAAGACCAAATAAAGATCAAAAACGAAGATAAATTACCAAACCCAGGAATAACCCCAGATAGTTATCTATATGGCCTAGATAGAGCAATGGAATCAATTCACTTAGCAATAACTAATGGAGAACAAAATAAAGCAAAACTACATCTCAAACTCGCAGAAGAAAGACTATCAGAAGGAGTAGAAATGGGTTACAGAGGAAATAACAAACTAGCCGACCAAATGACCGAACAATACAACAAGAATGTAGACCAATCCCTAGAAACAACCCAGGAAATAGCACAGGAACAAGAGAGAACCCAGCTCCAGGAAAGAATAGCAACCCAAACAACACATCACATTGAGGTCCTAGAACATGTTATGAATAGGGTACCAGGCCAAGCTAGAGAAGCCATTGAAAACGCTTTCACCCAATCCAACAACGGAAGAGAAAAAGCATTAGGCCAACTATCAGAAAACGCTCCGGATAAAGCAATGCAAATGCGCTACCAATTCGCTAACAACATAGCAATGGAACTACAGAAAAAAGCACTAGACATAGAAATAGAAGCAGAAATAAACACAACATCAGGCAATACGACAGTAACCTACGAATACAACGACACCGAAGGAACCTTCACATTAGAAACTACTGACGTACAAACCATAGTAGAAGAAACAGCTGAAAGAACTGAATTAACTATCGAAGAAGTAAAGACATACATCGAATTAGAATACGAACCAACCCAAGAACATGAAACCGAGATCGAGATAACAGCAACTATAGAAATGGATCTAACAACAGTTACAGTTGAATTAGACGGAGAAGAACAAACCTTTACATTAAATACAACCGATAGAAAAGAAATTGTCAGAGAAATAACCCAGAGAACACAACTTAACCCACCTGAAATATACAAGAACCTAGAGATAGATGATGAAAGAAACATACAAATAAACCTAACCAAAACCGAAAACAAGACCACAGTCAATGTAACAGTAGGAGAAAAAACAATCAACTTCACCGTGAACAACACTGCACCAGGATGCATTATGCAGGAAATATCAGAAAGAACAAATCTAACTAAAGACACAGTTAAAAACGAATTAAGAGAACTGGAATACTTCAGACAAAAAGCAAACCAATTTACCAAAGAAATAAATGTAACTACGGAACTACTTGAAAGAGCCAACGAAATAGGAATGAACACAACTAGGTTCCAAATGATGCTCGCAAACTCAACATCCAACAACTTAAACGCATTAGTACATGCATACAACAAAGCACCAGAACCAGCTAAAAACTCATTAATACACGCAATGAACACCTCAATGAACGGACAACAAAGAGCCCTAGGACACCTAAAACAAACACACCCAGAAAAAGCAGAACAAATAGAAAAAGGAATGCCACCATGGGCCAAAGAAATGAAACAAAAATGGGAAAACAACAACCTACCACCAGGCCAACAACAAAACCAAAACCAAAAACAGAACCCAGGAATGGGAAACAACCCAATAAAAGATAAAGAAGACAACAACGGAAATGAGGAAATCGAAAAAGAATGATCTAGGGAGCAATCTAAGTAATAAAAACGGAAATTAAGAAAATCCCATTGTGGCCTACAAAATGAAAGACCACTATAACAAAAGAGTACGGGATCCTGTCTTAATTATCTAGGTCTATAAGGAATTGATAACCAAGAAAAGCCACCTAAAGATAAAAAACTATTTTATTTATCTCTTTTTTTTAGTTTTGATTGTTTTTTGATTACTTAGTATAGATGTGTTTGGTTTTGTGTTTTTTCTTGGTTTTTTGGGGTTTTTGGGAGTTTTATGGTTTTCTTTTTTTTTGCTTGGGTTTGAGTTTTGGTTTGTGTATGTGGTTTTGGTTGGTTTTGTTTTTGTTGTGGTTTTTATTTTTTTTTGATTGTTTGGTTGTTTGGTTGCTTGGTTGTTTGTTTGGTTTTTTTGGTGGTGCCAAAGAATTTTTAGGGGATGCCAAAATATTTGGTTTGGGGTGGATGCTAGATTGGATGTAACTGAAACTGAAGCTAGATATCTGAAGATTATTTACAGAAAAAAACATGAGGAAGGTAGAGAAGTTAATACAACTGGTTTAGCTGATTCCTTAGATGTAAGTCCTGGTACTGTCACTGAAACCCTGCAGAAGCTAGATAAAAAAGATTACTTAAACTACGAGCCATACCACGGAGTTAAATTAACCAAAATAGGAAAAGAGAAATCCAAAAAACTATTAAGGAAGCACCGAATCCTTGAAACCTTCTTGGTTGGATTACTAGATTATAAGGAAGTTGAAGCATGTCAAGAAGCTTGTACCTTAGATTATCACATATCCGAGAACGTAATCAATTCAATCTGCAGCTTATTAGGTCACCCGGAAAAATGTCCCTGCGGAAAATACATCTTTAAAAACCCAAAAAAGAGTTAAAAAAATAATTGAGGTGGCATTAACTTGGATATAACCTTTTTATCTGTACTTGGTGCTGGGCTACTATCCTGTCTCTTGTGTACATTAGGTATTCTTTCAATATACAACTTCAAGGAATGGGCTAAGAATTCGATGAACTACTTCATGTATTTCGCAGCAGGAATCCTCTTATCTGTAGCCTTTTTAATAGCCGCGCCAAAGGCCTTTGAAATGAACCCACATGGACCAATGTATCTCTTAGCCGGATTCCTCGGTATCTTCCTAGTCGATAGATTCATAGATGTATATGTATGCCATGAAGACGAAAACGAAAGAAACCTCCGAATAGGAATCGTTGCAGGCCTAGGAATAGCTGTACATTCATTCGTAGACGGAGTAATCTACGCAACAACCTACAGCGTGTCATTTTTCCTAGGAGTAGCATCAACACTAGGAATGATCTTCCACGAATACCCAGAAGGAATAGTAACATTCTCCCTATTCATGAAAGGAGGACTAGGAACCAAAAAATCATTTATCTATGCCTTCCTAGTTGCAGCCGCAACAACGCCAATAGGAGCAATAGTAAGCTACCCATTCATATCACAACTAACAGGACCCCACCTAGGACTCATGCTAGGAATCTCAGCAGGCGTCCTCGCATATGTAGGAGCAGCACACCTACTTCCAGAAGCAGAAAGAGAAAGCAAAAAATACGGAATACTCTCCTTCGCACTAGGAGTAATAATCGCAATACTACTATGGACAGTAAAAACACAACTCTAAAAAACCAAAAACAAAACCCAAAAAATAACTACAAGACCACACAGAAAACCAAGAAAAAAAACATTTCCTTTATCTTTTATCTTTTTCGTTGGTATCCAAGGATATATATCTAATTAAGAAGTAAGTAGCTCACCAGAAAACTTAAGTCTAAAAACCCTTTTTCCATTACAGAAATATCGCCAGAAAGCCTACTATCTTTAGTGGTTGGATGAATGGCAAAATGGGAAGAATTAATAGGTGTTTGGTCTCTGTATATGTGTGTGTGGGGTTTATATATTGTCAAGGGGGGTGTAGTCGTGAGAAAACCTCTGTCCATCTTTTGAATTATCATTTCATTTGGTGTTCTAAGTATCGGAAGAAGATTCTCAAGGAAGAGGTTGAGGAGAGGTTGAGGGAATTGATTTAAGAGGAGGCTGACGAGTTAGGTCTTGATATTCTTAAGCTTTCAATAAGTTCTGATCATGTTTATCTATTTGTAGAAGGGGATTCTACTATTGCTCTAAATAAGATAATTTAACATATGAAGGGATATATTTCAAGATTGTTAAATGAGGAATTTGGTTTCAGTTCTTTGCCTGCGTTATGGACGAGGAGTTATTTTGTTTCTTCAGCAGGTAATGTTTCGAGTGAAACCATCGAGGAATATGTTGAGGCTCAAACAGGTGTTTGATATGAAAGCTAAAAGGACTGTTAGAGTTAAACTTCATCACTTAACAAATATCAAAGAAAAACTATTAGAAAGAGAGTATGAAGCATTTCAAGAAGCTGTAAAAGGGAAAAATTCTCAACTGTATTCTGCCACAAAGCAACAAGCGAGAAGAGTTGTAATTCAAAACAATCCGAAGAACAAACAGCCAATAAGACTTAGAAATGACGTTATAAAATTGGAAGAGCAGGACTACGGAGATTTCCAGTTATTGGGTGAAAATTCCTGTCTATAACCCTGAAAAGGGCCGTGGTGAATCGATATGGTGTTCGGTGATAATTCCCCGAAAGGATAGGGGGGATGTTGAAGAGTGTGAGTTTGGCGATTCTGAACTAGGTTAAGGAGGATGGGAACTGGTTTGTTCATCTCGTCATCAAGAAGGAAATTGAAATCGAACCTATTTGTCCTGATTGTCCTTCTTCTTTTTCGGATGTAATCGCTATAGATATGGGTGTTCGGTGGATTGCAACGTCTGTGGTGTTATTGAATTGTGAGACGAAGTTTTATGGCGAGGAGGTCTGGGAGATTAGAGAGCACTATAAGATGCTCCGTAAGAAAATTGGAAAGAAAAAGGTTAGAAAAGGGAAACAAGTAATCAAGAGGATAGGAAATAAGGAATCGAGGAAAGTGGAAGATCGTCTGCACAAGATAAGCAGAGAAATAGTTGAAGATGCGAAGGAGAGAGATGCTATAATCGCTATCGGTGATTTGAGGGGGATTAGAGAACAAGAGGATAAGGGTAGAAGGTTCAACGGTAAACTTCACAAGTTCCCTTTCGACAAACTGAAGCGTTTCATCGAATATAAGGCCGAGTGGGAAGGAATTAGGGTTGTTGAAG
Source organism: Candidatus Methanohalarchaeum thermophilum (assembly GCA_001914405.1). Classification (GTDB taxonomy): domain Archaea; phylum Halobacteriota; class Methanonatronarchaeia; order Methanonatronarchaeales; family Methanonatronarchaeaceae; genus Methanohalarchaeum; species Methanohalarchaeum thermophilum. The sequence goes on along the minus strand of MSDW01000002.1, from coordinate 334,849 downwards.
TGGATGAGAGGGATACCTTGAAGACTTGCAATAGGTGTGGAAGTCAAAACACAAAGAGGGTTGGACAAGGAAAGTTCGTTTGTAGAGATTGTGGTTTGGAAGATAATGCGGACAAAAATGGAGCATCTAATATTGCTAAACGAGCTTTGGGTAAGTCTATTCGAAGACCTCTATCCGAGGCGGGGGCGCTACTGGCTGTGCCCAGAACTCCAGCAGAGAAAGGTGAAGCCAAATGTTGAACGGTGTTCGACTGGAGAACCCCACATGCTTCAGCCATGGGAGAAGTCAGGACATAAGAAAGGATATCTATAGCTATTAGAGAAGAGAATATCTAAACCTGAAAAATAGAGACATACCTATTAAATGCCTATAGAAAGAGAAAAATAAACTTGCTTGGGGTGTTGGAGTGGTCGAAGGAGAAACGAATAAAAAAAAAGATAGAAATCTACTGGATAAGGTAAAGCTTTTTATTAAAGGAGTTCTAATGGGTTTAGCCGATGTCGTGCCAGGCGTTTCAGGAGGAACCATAGCGCTAATAACCGGAATATACGAGGAACTAATTTTTTCGATAAACTCAGCTAACCCAACAAAAATAATAAAAAACCTAATAAAAAGAAACAAAAACCAATTAATTCAATCAATAAAACAAATAAACTACATCTTTCTAATAATACTTGGTCTAGGTGTTATAACCTCTTTTTTAGTAGCTTCTAGATTTATCTTACTCTTATTAGATAAATTCCCTGTCTACACTTATTCATTTTTCTTTGGACTAATAGCTGCTTCTGCCGTAAAAATATACCAAAGAATAGAAGAAGGAGCATTCTACAAGACCCTAGTTACTTTAACCATAGGAGCCATAACTGGATTCGTAGTAACCGGAATAACATCCAGCCACATAACCCACACACCACCAATAATATTCCTATCAGGTGCACTGGCAATACTAGCAATGATCCTACCAGGAATATCTGGATCATTCATCTTACTAGCCATTGGACAATACAAATATATGTTAAGCGTTTTACATAACATAAACACAAAATACATCGACCTAATACTATTCCTAACAGGAGCAACCATCTCACTCTTCACATTCACCAACATACTCTCAAACATACTAAAAAAATACAGAAAACCAACTCTAGCATCCCTAACCGGCCTAATGCTAGGAGCACTAAGACTACCAGCAACCAAAATACTAACCGCACCACAAACCACACCAACCTACAACTGGACACCCCAAACCACAACAATAACAATAATAGCATTAACAATAGGCATAATAACAGTAACAATAATAGAACAAAACTAAGAATAATAGAACAAAACTAAAAACAAATAAAAACAAAAAAACAACAAATTTTAGTTTATTTTTTTATTTAGCTTTAATGGATCTTTTTTCTTGTTGATTTGGTTAATTTTTGTTTCTTTGTTTTGGTTTTTTTGTTTTTAGTTTATTTTGTCTGAGGTTTTTTTGTCTTTTAGGGCTTTTATTAGGTTTTTGGCTGCCATCATGGATAGTTCGTGGGCTGTTTCCTTGGTTGCGGCTCCTATGTGTGGAGTTAAAATCAATTTGTTTTTTATTTCTTTTAGTTCTGAGTTTATTATTGGTTCGTTTTCGAATGTGTCTATTGCTGCTGCTCTGATTTCGTTGTTTTTTAGGGCCTTGGCTAATGCTTTTTCGTCTATTATTCCACCGTCTGCTGTATTAACCAGTATTGCATTTTTTTTCATCTTTTTGAATTCTTTTTCTCCGAACATGTGTTTGGTTTCAGGGTTTAGAGGAACATGTATTGTAACAAAATCGCTTTCCTGTAATAATTCATTGAATTCGGTGTATTTGCATCCGAGTTCTCTTTCCATGTCGCTTTTTCTTTTTTTGTCTATGTAGATTACGTCCATGTCGAATCCTTGGTCAGCTCTTTTGGCTACGGCTTGGCCGATCTGGCCTAGGCCAACAATTCCTAGTGTTTTTTCATGTACGTTGATTCCCATTGGTGATTTTAGTACTTCCCAGCTTCCCCATTCATCGTTTCTAGCGACTTCATCGGCTCTTGGGATTTTTCTTGATGCACCTAATAGTAGGGCAAATGTGTGGTCGGCTGTTGCTTCTGTCATTACACCAGGAGTGTATGTTATGGTTATGTTGTGTTCTTTAGCTGCATTTATATCTATGTTACCAACGCCTCCACCGATATTGGAAATAGCTTCAAGTTTCTCGCATTCCTCGATCAATTCTCTATCGATTTCATCGTTCAATAGACAGATTAGTCCCTTTTTGCCTTTGGTTCTCTCGATTAAGACGTCCTTAGGTAACTTACTATCAATTTCATTAACCTCGACCTTTAATCCATTGGATTCTAGGTGATCTACTGCCTCTTCTCTAATTTTACGTGAAACAAACACATCCGGTGCAGAAGATCCTCTGAACCCAATCTTAGGAAAAACCATGTTCCATGTTAACTCCAATTAAAAATAGAACCCGATCTGCTAAGAAACCTACCCAAAAACCAAGAGACCAAAAAGACTTAGACTGTTGTCTTCTCTTCCACAAACCACATTTTTTGTTTCTAGTGGTAGAGGTGGTTTCTTCTTTTTTTCTCAAGTGAACTTGAGTGTGATGGTAGGTTGTGGGTTGTTTTACTTTTTGGTGAGTAATGCTTGGATGAATATGATGATTGGTATTATTTCTAGTCTTCCTATTAGCATGTTGGCTATTAGTGTTAGTTTGGGTATTGGGTGTAGTTGTGGGGTTGTTATCCCTGTGCTTAGTCCTACGTTTCCTTGTGCGCTTACTACTTCGAATATGATGTTTTGGAGTGTGAATTGTTGTGTGTTGGTTGTTAGGGATAGTATTATTATTCCGATGAATAGTAGCAGGATCCAGAGGAAGGTTATGGTTAGGGCTTCTTGTATTTCTTTGGTTGCTTGTTCATCGTATAGTTTTCTTTTTCCTATTTTTAGTTTTCTTATAGCTGTTTTTGGATAAATTAAGCTGTTCAGTTCATATCTTAGTCCTTTTATTATTGTTATTGATCTTATTACTTTTATTCCACCTGCTGTTGAACCTGCAACCCCTCCTACAATCATTCCAACAGTTATGACTAAGTGAGAAGCTATAGGCCACTTAACCCCTAGATCTGTTGCTGTCTGGAACCCGGTGCATGTGGCCGCAGAAATAAACTGAAACACTGAAACCCTTAAAATACCTAGAAACCCATTATATGTGTTTTTCAGAAAGAATATAGCCATTAAAGCTGTTACTCCAATAGAGATGATCAGGAGGAACCACTGGGTTTGAACATCCGTTATGAACTTTCTTGGATTTTTTTCACCAAGTAACTTGTAATGGGTGGTAAACGCAATCCCCCCTAATACCATAATAGGAATAGCTGCTGCTTCTATTAAGGGACTATTGTATGTTGCTAAGCTTTGATCTTTAACTGAGAATCCACCTGTTGTTATGCCAGTCATTGCATGGTTAACTGCATCCCAAGGAGGCATACCAGCAAAATAAAAGACTAAGACTCCTAAGATGGTGTAAGCCAATATTATCCACCAGATCGACCTAACAGTAGATACTACACTAGGATGTATCTTCTCGCTTCTAGCCTCACTTTCATATAATGTAAAGGAACCGCTGCCAGGTCTCTTCAGGATCGCAGTAGTTAAAACAATTACACCAACCCCACCAACCCACTGAGTCAAAGACCTCCACCACTGCAAACACCCAGGTAAACTACTTTCATTTAAAGTAACGGTTAAACCAGTTCCCGTAAAACCTGCAACACTCTCAAAAAACCCATTAACCGGATTAGAATACACAGCCAAAGTCTTAGACAACTCAGGTAAACCTAAAAAACCAAGATCATAATTAATTAAAGTAGCTAAAATCCAAAATGGCAACCCACCAAACAAGGAAACCAAAAACCAGCCAACAGCTGCCGTAGCCATAGAATCAACCTTATCTGGGGCTCCAGCCTCACTAAAATACCTCCTAAAAAAATAACCAACCGGATAAACCAAACCCCCAGGAACCAAAAAACAAACCAAGCCATAAAACTCACCAAGGCCCAAAGAAACCAAACAAGAAACAAAAAACAATAAAGACAAAATAACCAATAAACTACCAACATCCCTAGCAACAGCACCCCTATTCACCTAAAACACCCGAACAACAACCAAAACACAAAAAAACCTACCTCAACCACCTCTAATTAGACTAAGACTTAACTCCACTAAGACTTAAATACATTTAATATCTCTTCTGTCGCTTTCTCCAAGGATAAAACCGTAACCAAATCACCTTCACTTAATCTTGCATCACCCTTAGGGATAATAACCTCATCATCCCTAGAAACTGAAACAATATTAATATCCTCCGGAATCAAATTCTCCGAAGCCGCATCTCTAATAGTTTTACCATCAACAGGAGCTCCTTCTTCCACATAAATATCAAATATCTCTGCTTCCCCACCAACCTTCATAAAGTCAACAACACTCGGCAACTTAACAGAATTATATAAATTCTGAGCAATCAACTTCTCCGGATTCTCAATAGTCGTAATACCCATATCCTCAAGCAAATCACGGTTCTTAACATCATGAACCAAACTAACAACATGCTCAACATCATACTCACTAGCAAACAACCCAACCACCAAATTAACAACATCCCTCTCAGTAGTAGTAATCAAAGCATCAGCGTCTTCAATCCCCGCATCCTCCAAAGCCTCCCTATCAGTCGCATCAGCATTAATAACCAAACAATCAAAACTCGAATCAATATCCTTAGCAACCTCCCTATCCTTCTCAACAACCACAACCTCATTACCCTCACCAACCGCAATCTCAATCAAACTACTCCCAATCAAACCAGCACCAACAACAATCACATACATAGCTAACAACAGAAAATATGTAAAAGACAACATAAAACTTAAGGAAAAACCACATAAACAGAACTCGACAAAGACACCTAAAAACAAAAACAAAAACAAAAACAAAAACAAATAACTCTTCTAACAAGTACCAAATAAAAGCCACCAAAAAACACCTAATCCCTCTAAACACCATAAAAAACTATTTAAGGCCAAAAAACCTATTTAGAAAAAACATAAAACAAACTTAGATCTACCATACTATAGTAGATTTAATTGATTTAATAAATTTCAAAGTCTTTGATTTTAGTCAAATACAATAGGTATCTCTAATATATTGCTTCAGAGATTATCTATTTGACTGAGAAGACATCTTCCTAACTCTTTGATTAGGTAGGGGTAGTTCACAACTTCTACACTGTTCTCTAAAAAATTTAGAAACAAATAAGTGGGACAAATCTATCAGGGAATTTGGTTTAAGAAGTAACATAGATAGAGAACAAAGAAAAAAATATGTAATTGTGGCCAAAACAACTTATACAGGATTTGTATAATAAATAAGAACCTATTGACGGTTTTTTAGATTAGGTGCCTAGGAAGTAAGTATGTTTTTGTTATCTGAATGGTAGGTGAGAGTTTATCTGGGTTTTCACTCTGTTTTCTATTGCATTGGCGTTGGCGATGGACTGCTTCGCAGTCTCTATTGCAAATGGAATAATCTGCCACAAAAACAAAGTAATTAATTCATTGAAAATAGCTTCGGCCTTTGGATTCTTTCACTTTGGATTACCGCTTGTAGGATGGTACCTTGGTACAGGAGTACAAGAATTTATTGAAACTGGGAGCAAATGGATCGCAGCAATAATACTAACAGCAATAGGAATCAAAATGATCCAAGAATCATATAAAGAATGCGACAAAAACCTGATAGATGTATCCGGAATCGGAGCTCTATTCCTCTTCTCCATAGCCACAAGCATCGATTCACTAGCAATAGGAACTACACTACCTCTTCTAACCAAAACAATAATAGGACCAGCAACAACAATAGGAATCACAGCATTTATTATGTCCCTAACAGGATTCCACCTAGGCAACACATTCGGAAACCTATTCGAAGACAAATCAGAAGCAATAGGAGGAATAATCCTGATCCTAATAGCCATAAAAACAATAATCTAACCTCTTTTAGTTTTAAACATTAATTTTAAGATGTTTTTTTCATCTTTTCACCTCAAGGAGACTCCTTCCTAATCTCTGATTAGGTGGGAGAGGAATTGAGGTAATGCTTAGATGGCTATAGAACACATATTTTTGGTCAAAGTCAATAGGTTTGAATGGTTGGCTCCTGGTTTAAGGCACTCTCTTAAAGGAGAGAAAACCGCTTCTTCGGGGAACGCTACCATGCTTGAGAACCTGAACTTTTCCGCTTCGGGCAAAAGCGTGCTCGCGAGAGCCGACGGAACCACTGACCATGTTCGGTTCCCAGAAGTGGATGGGTCACGGTCAACTGGCCCTTGGAATCGGTTCTAGATGAGCGAGAACCTCTCTGTGTGTAACGGAAGTTCTCCGAGGAAACCGATAATTAAATTGTACATGTGGTCTGGTCCTATCATACACAAGCCCCTTCCAAAATCTTTGATTTTGGTAGGGGTAGTTGACAAATGTATTTTGTATGATTGAATCTATTAGGGAGAGGAGGAGTGTAAGAAGTTTTAGTGATGATGGAGTGGAGGAGAAGAAGATTGAGGAGATATTAACTGCTGCAGCTTTTTCTCCATCTGCTAGAGCACTATATCCGTGGTCCATAACTGTGGTAGAGAACCCGGAGAAGAGGGAAGTGATTTCGAAGGCAACACCTTACGCTGATTTTGCAGCGGAAGCACCAGTAGTATTCGTGGTAGCGTCAAAAGAAGAAGGGGAATGGATTGAAGACGCTTCTATTGTCGCAGAACACATCCAGTTAGAGGCAACAAATCAAGGCTTAGGCGCATGCTGGATCCAGATAAGAGACCACAAAACGGAAGACGATAAACAATCAGAAGAAAAAATCAAAGACCTCCTAGAGATACCAGAAGACTATAGAGTGCTTTGCGCCATAGCTATTGGACACCCAAAAAAACAAAAACAACCACACACAAAAAAAGAACTCCAAAAAAGAGAAATATACAGAAAAAAACACGGCAACAAACCCAAAAAACAAAACAAAAAATAACATAACATAAGGAAGTGAAGTGACCCCTGCCTAACCTCACTTCCGTTCGGTGAGGAAGAGAGGCTTCCTTGTGACCTTATCCTCGAAGGGAGTTTGTTTTCCATGGTGCTTGTCTCATTTACACCGTCAGCAGGGAATCTATTGCTCTGAGTGAAGCCTGGACTTAGGGAACAGTTTTCCCATATACTAACCCTAAATGGTTCCTCTTATTTCTCAATGGTTGCTCCACACCAACCACTAGAACCCCTACTTCCAAGTTGTTTCGGGCTTACCTAAGGATTTTGTCTTTAGAGATGGGATTGCTTTTTGTTTAAGAGGCAGACAAACCAACCAACTGCTAATTTAGTTTTAATTAGTTTAAAAACTACTTAACTATTATGGTTGATTCATCACACTACCTAAATCAAAAGATTTAGGAAGGTGTCCTCTCAACTATTTAGATAGAGAATAGGTATTAATTATTTTGAAGTTAGTTTTATCTGTTTATTTAAGATATTGGTTGATTTGAGCTAGTGGTTTAATTTATATAGGTTTTTTGTGGTTTTTAGTTGTTTCTTGGAGTATTTACAGATGGTTTTTTGTTTTTATTGGTTGATGATAGAAGTTAGAGTGGTTTGTTTTTTTAGTTTGTTTTGGTGGTTATTTCTTTGATTAGTTTTTGTATTTTTGTTCTTATTCTTTTGCTGGTTGTTAGTAAGATTGTTAGGTATATGGTGGTTCCTAGTGAGACGGCTAGTAGTGTCTGTATGAAGTCTAGGGGTTTGAATTTGAGGTGGATTGGGTAGATTAGGGTGGCCATAAGTGTTGCTGCTATGAATTCTTTGGTTATTTCTTTCCAGGGGACTGTGATTTTTATTAGTTTGTTTGTGTAGTAGGTTGTTAGGGTTAGTCCTATGGCCATTGAGGCTGTGGTTGCTATAGCTGCTCCGATCCAGTCTAATAAGCTTACTAGTATGATGTTTCCACCTATGTTTAGTGTTAAGAATACTAGGTTTACTTTGAACATTAGGTCTGGTCGATTTAAGCCGTTTATTATTCGACTGAATCCAGTTTCGTAGCTATGTAATAATCTAGCAAAAGCCAAAACAACTAATATCAGGTACCCTATTGTGAATTCTTTTCCGTAAACGCTTAACACGCTTCTTCCTAGAACTAAAGCACCTAAGAAACCTGGTATTGATATTAACCCTACCCAGACCAGTGATTCTTCCAGTATATCTTCTATCTTAGTTATTTGGTTTTTGGCTGCCCATTCACTTATTTCAGGGAAGATTGATTCGCTTATGGCAGTTGCTCCAAAGTAAAATAACGCCGATATCTTCCAACACGCCTCATAGACACCAACAAAGGACGATGACACAAAGAAACCGAGTACAATTGTGTCGGTCCACGACCACGCCCGGCCTCTCACCCCACCAAGCCAACTAAACTTTGAATAAGAAAAAAGACTACGAAAATCACCTCTAGATGGCTTCTTAAGCCTTATAGACAAAAAAACAAAACCCAATACGACAGAAGTAACCAATCCAAGTAAGTAACCGAAGAATAGGCCAACCACACCAGTTCCAAGTAAAAGTAAGAACACCCAGGCACTAACCCGGACAATATCGCCACCAAGAGACAGAGAATGACTTAGAGCTACCTTCTTTTCACCGCTTAACCCAGCTCCAACTACTTGATTAATCGATAACAGCAAAAGAGAAGGAAAAACAAGATAAAAACCCCACTTACTACCAATATAATCAACTACCCCACCACCAAAAAAATACAAAAAAACCGAAGTAACCAAAAACAAGACAAAACTAATTATCAGAGACGCAGTTAGTAGTTCACCCTGGCGCCTACCCTCACTCACCCTCTTAGTAGTTGCACCACCAACACCAAACTTAGTGAAAAAAGAAACAAGAGAAACAACAGCAGTAAACAAATAAAAAACACCCAAACCATCAGCACCAACAACTCTAGCCGCAAAAATCGTCCCAACAAACCCAACAACAGTAACCAAAATACTAACCGAAAAAACACCAACCGAAGACTTAGCAATCCTCAAACCAAAAAACCCCACAAAAACCCTAACAACACAACAATACCACACCAAACCTCTACTCATCCAAACAAATTAAACCTACCTCACCCCACCCCAACCAAAAAAAAACATAACCAATCATCCAAGTAAAACCCATCCCCCAAACCAATATCCCTGTGAACTACCCCTACTTAATCAAAGAGTTAAGAAGATGTCTTCTCAGTCAAATAGATAAAAAATGAGTTGGTTATTTAAAAAAAGTTTATCTATTGAATGATGCATTAGGTACGGGAATTTGTTTAGATCTAAATTGAATGGAGGGTTTTAATTGGGTTCTATTTGTTGGGGTTTGTCTCTGGTTTTTGGGAGTTTTTGGGGTTAGGTTATTTTTTTGAGTATTTTGTTGGTTTGTTCTGTGGTTTTGTAGGTTGTTTGTTGGTTTGTGTCATGGTTTTTTGGTTTGTTTGTTTTGATTAGGCCTGCGATGTTCATTGCTTTTAGATGGATTTTGATTGTTTTTTTGTTTGTTTTTAGTTTGTTTTGTAGTTTTCTTGGGTTATGTGGTTTTTGTTTTAGTTTTTTGGCTATTTTCCTGGATTCAGGGTATTTGTATAAATAGCTTTTTTTGGTTTCTTTCTGTCCTAGTTTTCTCAATAGATGGCTTCCTGTGTCACTTAAGGTGTAGTAGGTGTGGTGTTGGTGTGTTTCGAGGGATCTCTTTAGTTTGACATTTTTTCTTTTCAACATCCCGGATGGGATCTTTTCGAGTAAACCATTTTCTTTTAGAGCTTGACAGCAGCGCCGACATCTCTTAACTCCAATATCTTGATTCAGGGTTAAAGCAATATTTTTTGGATAGTCACCCTTAGCTTTTTTTAAATGAGCTAAGACTAAGATTGAAACTGGGTCACTTGGTGCATCGACTAATTCACCTTTAACTTTCTCCTTTTTCTTTAGTTTTTCCTCTACTTCATTTGCCTTATCGTACCTCTTCTGAGCATTCTCAACCGCACTCAGATCCAAGTCAAGCGACAAATCAATTTCATCGCCATCAACACTACCTAAAGAAATCTCTAATGTATTATCCTCCCAGTGACTTCCCTCCCTATGCCTAGCCTCCTCCAACCTCTCTTCAACCTCTTCAAGCCTACAAAAAATAGTATCAGCCTCCCTCCTCAAGCGCTCAACCCTACTCATTCCACTATCATCCTCTAAATGGCTACCACTAAAAACCATCACATAAATAAATACTGAATCAAAAACCAAAGAAATTACGGAAAAAACCAAAAAATAACCCAACCAACCAACAAACCAAAACAAAAAAACCAAAAAAAAAAGACATGAACACCAACGTAAATCAAATAAAAGAATAATAAGAAATAAAGAGAAAAATAACCAAATATAAACTCTAAATAAACTTAATTGTAGGCTATACATTTTATTTAAAGTAATTTAAGTTTTTTAATACTGAATTAACTCTTTATAAGAACTCTATTTCTTAGGGTGGATCTGAGAATAGATTTTAATTGTTTTTTTTTGACTCTTATCTATTTGACTGAGAAGACACCTTCCTGATCTTTTGATTAGGTAGGGGTAGTTTACTGAGTAAATAAAAGGATGTTTGTTTCTTGTGTTGTGGTTTGTTGTCTGTGTTTTTTGTGTTTTTGGGTGTGGGTTGGTTTTTAGGGTGTGTGGGGTTAGTGGGTAGTTGGGAGGTTTTTGTTGTGGTTTTGGATGTTGGTGTTGTTGATGGGGTTACTGTTTATACTTTGGTTGAGGATTACTCTGGTTATGATACTGTGTTTTTGGGGCAGCATGGTGTTTCTTTTTTGATTGAGGTTTTTTGTGATGGGGATAGAACTGGGATCCTGTTTGATGTTGGCCAATCCCTGGAACCTATCTCCTATAATATGGAGTTGCTGGGTCTGGAGCCTGAAGACATAGATTTGATTTTTCTATCTCATTGCCACTTTGATCATACTGGTGGGCTTAGGGAAATGCTTGAGAGAATACCTGGAGACGATATTCCAGTTATTGGGCATCCATCAATATTCAGACCCCACTTTGTTAAAGAAAAAGAACCAAGTAGGAGAGATATTGGATTACCCTATGGTAGAAGAGAACTTGAAGACGCTGGAGCAGCCTTTAAATTATCTAAGTCACCTTTTGAGGTTGTTACGGGAGTTTGTTCAACTGGGGAAATAACAGACAGATATGGATTCGAAGAACAAGATTCAACTAACTTCTACACGAGAAGGGATGGAGAGGTTGTGGAAGATTGGATGATGGACGACATGTCTCTCGCAATCAATTTACAGGATGGAGTGATTGTGGTTTCTGGTTGTTCCCACGCTGGAATCGCCAGTATCACCAGAAAAACCCAAAGAATAACCAATAAAACCAAAACAAAAGCCATCATAGGAGGATTCCACCTAATAAACTCCAACAAACAAAAAATCCAAAAAACAAACAAAAAACTACAAAAACTAAACACAAAACAATTACACACAGGACATTGCACAGGACTACAAGCCGAATGCCAATTCAAAAAACAATGGAAACAAAACTTCAACAAACTACACGCAGGCAAAAAACTAAAACTAAAACTAAAACCAAAATAAACAAAAACCAAAGATAAGAGTGGTTTTTATTTTGGTTGGAGAGGAAGAAACGCCTAGTGATAGATTACGTAAAAGATTGGATCAAAATCGTGTGAAGTTATGGATCTTGATGGAGGGAGATCGCTGGCTTTTGACTGGTATTCTTTTAGTGGTTGTTTTTCTAGCAATAGCCGTGGCTGGGTATCTTTATCCTGGAACGGAAGCTGCGATCAGAGCTAGTGACTCGGTTGATACTCTTTTTCAGGCGCTTCTAACGGCTACGATAACTGGAGTAACTATTGTAGTTACACTTAATCAGTTGGTTCTTTCTCAAGAGCTTGGTGCTGTTAAGGATCAGCGTGAGCGTATGGAGGGGGCGATGGAGTTCCGTCAAGATGTTGCGGATGTAATACAAGCCCAGGTAAGTCCTTCACGTCCTGCACAGTTTCTTCGTGCACTTGTTCAAGTATCTGGCGAGCGGGCGATGGAGTTTCGAAATGCAGTTTCCGAGTCCTCCGACGAGAACCTCATAGAGGAAATCAAAACTTTCACTGACAGCCTTATTGAGAACGCTAATCAGGTGGCTGAAGGACTTGATGATGCGTGCTTTGGTGAGTTTGATGTAATATCTTCTGCACTCAACTTTAATTACTCTTGGAAGATCTTCACTGCCCGACGCATACATGAAGAGTATAGTGAAGCCTTTACTAAAGAAGGAGAAGAAGCACTCGAAAAATTGATCGAGGTGCTACGGTTGTTCGGTCCGACACGTGAGCACTTCAAAACACTATTCTTTCAAAGAGACCTTATTGACCTCTCTCGGCGAATACTTATATCAGCTCTCCCAGCACTATTAGTTTCCACATACATGATTATCTTTTTCAACTTCAACACCTACAACTTAGTTATCTCCTATTTTGGAGCCTTTATAGTAATTATAGCAGCTGCAGCAACTGTCTCATTACTACCCTTTTTAATTCTCCTATCATATGTCTTGAGAATCGCGACAATCACCAAACACACTCTTTCGATTGGACCATTCATACTTCGAGAAACAGAAGAAGTCGAAGAAGTCGAATGGAACCGCTGAAGAAAAATGGAACTAGTCTAGATCCCAGATAGAAGGCTTCCTGAAAATATCCTCCAATAGCCATCGATTTTGTATCATTAATTTGGTTGATGTTGGTTTTTTTGTTTTTGTTTGTGTTTTTTTTGTTGTGGTCTTTGGTTTTGTTTTTGTTTGGTGGTTTGTTGGTAGGTGGTTTTTTGGTTTCTGGGAAACTTTTTTAGGTGTGGTAGGTTTTTGTGGTTGTTAAGATGAATATTGAGTTGGATTTTGGATTTGTTTTTAGGGTTTTTGTTTTGTGTTTCCTAGTTTTTGTGTTTTTAGGTGTATTTGGTTTGGGTATAGTTCAAGGAGAGGTACAAGACCAGGATTTGGTGGCTGAGGTCGAGGGAGATGTTGTTGTTAGGCAGATTGAGGTTGTTGGCCCTGTTGAGGTAGCTCCAGGTGAGGAATCAACTTATCTCACTGAGGTTACTTACCTCGTGGAGGCGGATGGTGATCCCTTACCAAATGCGTCAGTTGAAGTAGATGGGAAAACAAAGGAAACTGGGGTGGATGGAAGAGTTGAACTAGAGTTTACGGAACCTGGAACTTATACGATAAATGCAACAAAAGCAACCAAAGAAATGGACACTAAAACAATTAGGTACATTGCAGGTAACACAACTCTAAAGGTAGATAAAAGGTATGTAACTAAGAAACTAGAAATAGATGTAATTACTCCTCTAAATAAACGTTTACCAGGTAAAAACCTAAGTTTACTGGTAACTGCAGACCAGGAACCAGTTAAAGACGCAGCGATAAAAGTAGGGGAACAAGTTTATTCCACGAACTCAAACGGAACAATAACTATTCAACTTGGAAATGGAACATATAATATTACTGCTACAAAGCCACAAGAAACCACAGAAACTAAAATAATAGACTACGAACCGACTAATACATCAATTACAATAGAAAAACAGGAAATAACCAAGAACCTAGAAATAACCACACCCCAACAAACCAAGATCCTAACCGAACCAACCACACAAATAACATTCACAGTAAAAACAGGTAACAAACCAGTTGAAGATGCCACTGTAAAAATAAATGATAAGACAAGTAAAACTGGGTCAAATGGAAAAACAACATTAATGCTTGGACCGGGAAAATACACTGCAACAGCAACAAAACCACAAAAAACCACAGAAACCAAAAAAATAGACTACACTCCATCAAATACATCAATAACAGTAAAAAAACAGGAAATAACTAAAAAACTACAAATAAACACAACAACCCAAAAAGAAAACCAAGAAACAAACACAAACATAACTGTACAAATAACCACAAAACAAAAACCAATCCAAGATGCAAGAGTAGAAGTTAATGGAGTAAACTACACTACGAATTCAACTGGAGAAACCAAGATAAACTTCGAAGAACCAGGAAACTACACCTTAACAGCAACAAAACAACAAAAAACAACAAAAACAAAAGTAATTAACTACCAACCAACAAAAACAACCCTAGAAATCCAACCAAATACACAGGTAGGCCCATACTTTGGAATATACCTAATATCCTTTTTAACCCTACTAACAGCAACAATAACCTATATAATCTATAAATTAACGGAAGAAGACCAAGAAAACAACCAAAAATACAAAAAATAAACAAAAACCTCTAATCTATATTTTCTATGTTTTTGGTTTCCACGTCTCTGGTTTTTTATCTATTTGACTGAGAAAACACCTTCCTAATCTTCGATCAGGTAGGGGTGGTTCACGAGGAAGTGATCTATATATTTTAAGGCAGAGAACCTCATGGCTCTGCCATGGGGGTGAATGCCGTGTTTATAATTCTTCGACTCGATTGATGTATTCTTTGATGGTTTCAGAGGATACTTCGCCAGCTGTTCCAACATAGTAGGAGTTGGTCCAAAATTTACCACCCCAAAACTCATCATCTCTTAATGCAGGGAATTTTTTGAATGTCTCTTTTGCCACGACACTCTTTATGGTTCGAGCGATTTCAGATGGTGCGGAGGTGGGTTTTGATGATATGAATAGGTGAACATGGTCTGGTTGTATATCCAGAGAAATTATTTCGTATCCATATCCTTTACACACCTTCCTTATTTCTTTTCTCACTCTTGTTTCAACACCTCCAACGAGTATTTTTTTCCGATATTTGGGCACAAAGACGAAGTGGTAATTTATTTGATATACCGAGTGACTACTTTTCTTGACTGACATAGTATAGTATATATGACAAAAGGTTTATAGATTTTTCTACCTACTATTTATGTGATGACGGATAAACTTGTTAGAACAGTGTGCCTAAAACTGCATCCAGACAAACCCCATCTCCTTGATGAACTAAGAAAAAATTTTCGTGAAACATGGAATCAATACATCAACCACATCAAGGAACTGGGAACTACAAACAGACAACGACTGGAAGAAAAGAAAGTCGAACATAACTTACTTGAAAACACACGCCAATGTGCACGTGATAAAGCACGGGAATCCGTTAAATCTTTTTTCGAGATAAAAAAATTCGATGATGAAGCCACGTTTCCCTCACCCAAGGATGAACCGATGACAGCGAAGTTAAACTATCGGGATGGATATGTGTTCAGAGGTGACTTATCCGTCAGAATATCTGTAAGAGCAGGAGACAGAGTATATTCAGAAGTCTCTGGAAGCCAAAAAGACATGAGGTACATAGAGAAAGCTTTGAATGGTGAATATTCCTTTGGTACTGCTGAAGTAGTCAAAAAAAGCGGTGAATATTACCTCCACGTCCACATCGAAAGCGAAGACACTCCAACCGTTCAAGACCAAGAGGAGAGTACATACATAGGTATAGACATAAATGAAGGAAACATAGTTGCTACTGCTATAAATACAGGTGGTGAAGTGCTAAGGACATTGATGTTAGATTATTCTCCTTTGAAGAAAATAAAACATAAACACTTCATCATCAGAAAGAGATTGAGGGATAATGACAAAAACCTAAAAGGATTTGATAAGGAAAGACACAGAACTAATAACTTCGTACATAAGATATCAAGAATAATCGTTGAATTTGCCAAAGAATTTAATGATCCAATACTTTGCCTTGAAGATTTAGCACACATAAGAAAGGAGATTAGATATTCTAAAAAGATGAACCGTAGATTGCATTCATGGAATTTTGCTAAGCTTGGAAAGTATATTAAGTATAAAGCTAGATGGGATGGAATCTTCGTCCAAGAGATAGATCCAGAGCATACTTCACAGATGTGTCCCGTTTGTGGTGATATAGAGAAGAAAAACAAGAATGGGCGGAGATTTGAATGCCATAGATGTGGTCACCAGGATCATAGGGATAGGAATGCGAGTCTAAATATTGGTTTGAAGGGCATGAAGAACTTTTTAGGAAATGTGCCATCTCTCAAGAATTTTCCTTCTTTCAGGAAGGTGAGATGGATGGCATCGGGCCTTGTGAACAGGCCGACCGAAGACATCATTCAGATGTCGTGTTTATCTTCGGGAAGCCCCTCGGCTCTGCCGAGTGGGTAGTTCACCAGGAGACAAAGACTTTGATGAGCCAAGGATTAGAGAAAAAATCAATTTAATAAAAACTAGAAAACTTCTAAAAAAGCTTAAATAATAGAGATAAGGAGAAATTAATGTATTTAGGAATTTTTTTTGGTTTGTTTCTTTTCTTTTTTTAAGTGACTTGGGAGATGATTTCATTGGTGGGGATATTTTTTTGGTAAATTTTATTTATTGTAAGGGCTTACATTATTGTAAGAGTTGTAAATCATGGGGTTGAATAAAAGAATACCTGTTTCCGAGGAAAGATGGAAGGAACTCTCTAGCCTTAAGGAACCCGGTCAGACATATGATGATTTACTAAAAGAATTGGTGGAAGTGAAGAAAAAGAAGAAATTGTTTGAGGATATTGAGGAAATTAAAAAAAATCAAGAATATCATGAACTCGAAGAGGTCTAGGAGTCGTGTTATATGATATCTTGGTTTCTGATGAAGTAAATGAATTAGTCAAGGACTTAGATAAAAAATCGGCGAGAATAATAAAAGATAATTTAAAGAAACTAAATAAACACCCGTATCCGGGGGAAGGTAAGGGAGATAAAGAGAAAATTAAATGGAAAGGAAAAGAATTATATAGATTACATATTGGAAGGAGTTGGACAGCTTTTTATTCAATAAATGAAGAAAAAAAGGAAATTAAGGTCCATAAAGTGATGACGATAAAAAGAGCCCATAAAGAATACGGAGACATCTGAAAATAAGAATCTATATATTTTAAGGCAGAGAACCTCATGGCTCTGCTATGGGGGTGGATGCCGTGTTTATAATTTTTCGACTTGATTGATGTATTCTTTGATGGTTTCAGAGGATACTTCACAGATGTGTCCCGTTTGTGGTGATATAGAGAAGAAAAACAAGAATGGGCGGAGATTTGAATGCCATAGATGTGGTCACCAGGATCATAGGGATAGGAATGCGAGTCTAAATATTGGTTTAAGAGGCATGAAGAACTTTTTAGGAAATGTGCCATCTCTCAAGAATTTTCCTTCTTTCAGGAAGGTGAGATGGATGGCATCGGGCCTTGTGAACAGGCCGACCGAAGACATCATTCAGATGTCGTGTTTATCTTCGGGAAGCCCCTCGACTCCGCCGAGCGGGTAGTTCACCAGGGGAGAAAGACTTTGATGAGCCAAGGATTAGAGAAAAAATCAATTTAATAAAAACTAGAAAACTTCTAAAAAAGCTTAAATAATAGAGATAAGGAGAAATTAATGTATTTAGGAATTTTTTTTGGTTTGTTTCTTTTTTTGTTTAGTTTTTTCTTTGATTGTTGGGGGATTTTTGTGGGTTTTTAGGTAATTTTTTAAAGGAGTAAGATTAATCTTACTTTGGTGGTTTGTTGTGCCTCTTTCCGTAACTAGGACCTCATCAAAAGGACAAGTTGTAATCCCTAAAGAAATAAGAGATGAACTAGGATTAGAAAAAGGAACGTTACTCTTGACTTACAACACCGGAGATAGAATTGTCTTGAAGAAATTATCTGAACCAGAAAAAGGAATTTTTTCAGAGATAACTGAACCTATAAGAGAGAAAATTAAAAAACTTGGAATCGAAAAAGAGGATATTGAAGAAGCGATTAATGAAGCCAGAGAAGACTAAAAGTCAACTACCCCTTCCTAATCTTTGATTAGGGAAGGGGCTTGTCAGTGAGCTCCACCTCAAACCCATTTTAATTTGGGTAGGAGTAGTAGTTCCCGTTCGGTTTCAACACTCCTGACTTTAGGGCAAGTTGACCGTTGCCCATCCTTGACTGGGACATTTGCCCGTCAAGGATAGTTTTAAATCCAATGTTCTTAGCGGCATTATAATCACTATCAACTCTGTAACCACAGTCTTTGCATTCAAAATGTTGGTTAATTCGATTCTGTTTTAGTGTGGTTCCACATCGTGAGCAGCGTTGGCTAGTGTATTTTGGGTCAACAAACTTTACCTCTATCCCTCTTTCGTTAGCTTTGTATTCGATGTATTCTTGTAGTTTCTTGAACGCCCATGTCTGGAACTTCTTGTTGTTTGATATTTTTTGTCTTATTTTTTCTAGTTCTTCCATAGCTATTACATCAACATCCTTAGATATTGCTTCTTCTACGATTTTTTTGGAGATGCGGTGGAGCGTGTCACAGGCGAAGCGGTTTTCCCGCCCACTCATCTGTTTTATTGTTAGGTGAGCGCTGCGGGTGCCTTTTGCCTGTAGCTTTCCACGCACCTCCTCGTAGCGTTCTCTTCTGCTAAACAATTCGGTTCCAGAATAAAATCTACCTGTAGAAGTAACTGCTAGGTTCTCTATCCCTAGGTCGATTCCCATGATGGTTGGGTTAACTGACTGATTTTTTTGTATTTCTTTCTCTAGTCCGAGATGCAGATAAAATGGTTCATCGTCTTCATAACTATGTTTTTCTATCGTGGATTGAGTGATTTTCCAACCATTGTTTAGGTATTTGTCATAATAATCGTTGTATTCATTTGGCAATACAAAATCTGCTTTGATTCTGCCATTAGTTGTTGCAATAGAACATCTTTCTTCTTCTAGCCAAACTGTTAGTGTTCTTTTGTCATAGACTATTGAATCGGATTTGAAGGTTGGTTTGCTGGCTTTCTCTCCGTTTTTGATTTTTTTTACGCAGGCTTTTATTGTTTCTGATGCTCTGTCTCTTGCTCTAATCACCAAGTTAGCTGGTAAGTCAGTTTTTTCCCGTATTTCGCTGTAAGTGGCTTTGTGTAGCTTGTTTTTTTGATAGGTCTTTAAGCCATTTCTGTTCCATCCGTAGTCAACTACTCTTTGGCAGGCTTGCTTGAATTGCTTTATCGTTTCTTGTAATAGTTTCTGTTGGTTTTGGTTTAGGCTTAGTTTGATTTTTACTGTTCTCCGCATACCTACATATTCATTAAATTACCTAAACTACTTAAACCTTGCTCCATATAAGAACAAATGTTGGCTTTCCTCACCTACCTAAATTTTGGATTTAGGAAGGTGTTTCCAGCCAACTGATAAGATGAAAATCGTATCTGACACAAATGTCATAGTTTCAGCTATTTTTTGGGAGGGAAATGAGTCAGAGATCATTGAATTGATAGAAGAAGGAGAACTAAAGTTAATTACCTCACCCCCTATTCTGAATGAACTGAGAAAGGTACTTTCTTATGATAAATTTGGACTAGATGAAGAGGAGATAAATAACTTAATAGAATACATTCTTTTTTTAGCAGAAACTATATCTCCAAAACAAGATTTGGATATAATAAAAGAAGACACTTCAGATAACAAGTTCCTTGAATGTGCAAAAGAAGGAGAAGCGGATTACATAGTTTCAGGAGACCAACATTTGTTGAAAATAGAAGAATTCAAAGGAACCAAAATAGTGAATGCAAAAGAGTTACTGGAAATCCTAGGTAAGCGGAGTTAAAAGAAAAGATTTTCTTTAAATGAATTACAATTTTATTTATTTTCTGTGTTTTTGGTTTCTAGGTCTTTGTTTTTTATTTTCTGGAAGTGCTGGTCATTGGTTATGAGGGTTAGGTTGTGAGATATTGCTGTAGACGCTATCAATAAATCGGCGTCAGGCAAGGTTTTTCCTTTGTTTTTTGTTTCGTTATAGAGCTTAGAGTATGTTAGGATTGTTTTGTTGTCTATTTCTATGACTTTGTATGTTTTTTCTAGTAATTGTTTGATTTTTTGTCTTTTTTCTTTGCTTGTACCTCTAAGAACTTCTATTAGGGTTATTATGGAGATTTTGCCTTTTTGGTATTGTTTTTCTTGGAGTTAATCAATTATTACGTTAGTGTCTGGGAGTTTCTGTGTCATCTTAATTTGAAGTTTTCTCTAAATTCTTTACTTGATTCTTTTATGTTTTCGAGTTCTTCTTCGCTTAATTCATTTGTTAGTTTTTTGAATGATTTCTTTTTCTTTATTTCTGTTGCTTCTTTGTAGAGATCTCGTAGGAATTCGCCCCATTCTTTGTCGCCTTTAGCTTTTTTGAGTTCTTTTTTTACTTCAGCGGGAACCGAAATTGTTTTGTATTCACTCAACTACATCACCACATAACTAAATAATTATGTAACTAAAAAAGATTTCTGTAACAATAGAACAACTTAATTCTTTGCTTAAGGAGTTTCTTTTCTGAATTTTTTGTTTTAGGTGGGTGATGAGTTGGGGTGGTTTTGTGTACTGGAAGAAGGATGTGTTTTATGTAGAAATGGGCATTGTAAGGTTCTTTTCATCTTTCACTCCAAAGATATTTAAACAAAGATATTTAAATATTCATATGAATATCTAAGTATGTTTGCTGTTAATGAGGCCAAGAAAAAAATCCTAAAGAAACTTGTCCAAAAAGATTGGACACCAACAGAACTAGCTGAAGAACTCAACCAAACCACACAAACCACCTACAACCACTTGAAACAACTCGAAGAAAAAGGCTTACTAGAAAAAAAGAAGATAAAAGCCAAAACAAGGCCAAAAACCCAGTACAGTATAGGGAAAGGATTTGTACAATACATAGCGGCCTTACCTGGCGACTTAACTATCAAATCACTAAAACTAAATGACAACAAAAAAGCCTTCTTTAAAATATGGTCTATTCCTCAACCAGAATTCCATAAATACCTCGAAGAGTTATGGTACAAAATAAAAAAAGAAGACGAAATAATAGCTTTTGGAGTTTATGGATCAGTAGCAAGAGGAGAAGCAGATCAAGATAGCGACATAGACATCCTACTAATAACAACAAACAAAAAAGAAGAATTAGAGGAAAAATACGGGTCTAAAATAATTGAAACAGAAAAAAGAAGCAAACTAATTATGACCAAGACTTACACATTAAAGGAATATCAGAACAGTTTAGCTCATGAAAGCGATTTTTTATCTACTTTAAGAGAAGAAATAGTACCTATATATGACCCGGAGGAGATAATTTGAAGAATAGAAAAGAACAAGCTCTAGCGTATCTCAAAGAAGCTGAACTCACACTTGAATCAGCTAAAACAATCTTAGAAAGCTCTAACAGAAAAAAACGAGATGTGGGCACAAGTAGTTAAAAACGCTTACATTGGAATCAGGGAGGAGGCTTCCCTTCTTCAGGGGTGAAGATGAATTCCGATAGAAAGGTTTATAAACCGTGTTGAGAATGGTGGTATGGTATCGATGAAGCGGACGAACAGGTTCAATATAGTGTGGGATGACTCTGAAGACGCGAGAGATTTGGCGTTAGGATGTTCTACTCTTTGGAACAAACTAACTCATAAGAGAAGACAATCTTTTTTTGATGAGGATAAGGAGTTTGATTGGTCATCTGATGAACTGTATGATGACTTCAAAGGGTGGGTTGGAAGTGCTACTGCTCAACAGATTATCAGGAAGAATAACTCGGCTTGGAAATCATTCTTCTCACTGTTAGATGAATGGAAAGACAACAAAGAGGAGGTAGATAAACCGTCGCCTGTAGGATATTGGAAAGATAGAGATGAGGATGAGAAGGAATTGAAGATATTGATAAGGAACGATTGTTATAGCATCGGAGATGGTACTGTAAAACTGCCGTTTGGAGTTAAAGGTGAAGTTGTTGGACAACCTCACTGGGAAGGTAAACAGGGCAGACTCGAAATAATCTACGATAGGTTGGAAGATTGCTGGAGAGCCTATCAATCAGTAGAGGTAGAACCTCGACATCAACCAAGTGGGCAAAAAACAGCCTATGTAGATTTGGGAGTAATATACCCTGTAACAGCTTATATCGAAGGTGAGGAGACAACGGTGGCATACAACGGCAGACCTCTATTGTCCAAATGGTGGTTGTACAACAAGCAGATAGAAAATACACAGAGTACGTTGAAGGAAGAAAACGATAGATACAGTTCTGAACGGTTAGAGCGTATGTTCAGGAAGCGTAAGAGAGTGTTCAAAGACAGGATTCGGAAGATAATGCACGACTTCGTTGAGCGGTGCTATCAGGCAGGTGTAGATACGATTGTAGCAGGTGACTTGAATGGTATAAGAGATAACGTCAACTATAACAAAAAGAGTAACAGTATGATACACAACTTCTGGTCTCATAAGTATCTTGTGGATAGACTTAGGTGGACAGCGGAGAACTACGGGATGGAGCTTAAGTTGATAGATGAGAGAGGAACGAGCAGTAAGTGTCCACGTTGTGGTTCTGAAGCTAAAGTCCGTAGAGGTAGGTTGTACAAGTGCAAGGAATGTGGTATAGAAGCTCATAGAGATGCTGTAGGTGCTTTGAATATAGGGCTTGCTGAGGGATGTAACATCCCTTCGGAAGTCATTAATAGGGCGATGACACGTCCAGAGGTGGTTTCGTGATGAAACTTTTCTACCGTTTCATCGATACCAGCGAGACGACCTTGAAGAATCCCTTGGCCTTCAGGCCAATGGGAGTATGTCAAGATGCTATAGAACAGGCTGCCTCAGCTGGAATAGCTGCCAGCAACCAAAAAATTCCAAGAGACCACCCAGCAAAGATAAAATCCTTCGTAGAATCTCTAAATATTGGTGAAGAACTAAGAAACTCATTGTTTAAATGGCTAAGAAAGAGAAGCAACTCCCAGTATGTGGATATTAGAGGAGACGAGATAAATGTCCCTCATGAAATGTTCAACCAATCAGATGCGGAAGAAATAATTAAAGATGCGGAAAAAACAATTGAAAAAGTCAGAGAAGAGATAAAGATTTAATTAATTTTGGTTCTTTGTTTTTTAGATTGTTTTTTGTATTTCTTGGATTTTTGAGAAGTCCTTGTCCCTTGTTACCAATTCAAGGTTCCGGTTTTTTACCATCCCTGCTATTATTGTGTCGATTTCGGAGACGGTTTCTCCTTCTTTTTTTAGTTTATAATATAGTTTTCCTGTTGCTTGAGCATCCTGGATATTGAGGGAGATTATTTTGTTTCTTGAGAGCGCTGATAGTTTTTTTGAGTCAATGAATTTGTTTAATTCATATATGCATGGTGTTCCAGTGATTTCGTTTCCCTTTATTTTTTCATGTATTTTTAATGCCTTTGTTTCTTTTTTTAATTAAATCAATTAAAAAACTAGTGTCTAAAAAGTAATTTTTCACGGTCTTCGTCCTCTTCAGTTCTTTTTCGTGTCTCTTTAATTTCTTCCCAGCTTATGTCGATGTTTTTTCCAATGATGTTTGAGAAATCTTTTTTGTTTTTTTCGGTGAGTTCAAGGATCACGTCGCTGAAGCTTTTTTCTTTGTCTTTTAGTTCTTTGAGTCTTTTGTATGCTTCTTCTTTAATAGATATATTTTTAGAAGGCATAAATACACATACAAATACACATACACGTACTTAATTCTTTCGAAAAAACAAAATCCTGAATTATTTTTCCCTAACAGAAATAAAAAGACATCTTCTCAACCAAATAAGACAAATCAAGAAATTTTAAAGTAAGTTTTTTCTTTAATCAAAACAAAAATTAAATTAATGCTTTCTGAGGAACAAATCAAAACAATAAAGACCAAATTAAAAAAATATGAGGAAATAAAAGCCGTTTACTTATACGGTTCCTTTGCAAAAGATAGAGAAGATGAAAGAAGCGACATAGACCTAGCCCTATTATTGGGTAAAAAAGATGACTTGGATCTAAGGGATTTGGCTAAAATAGCACTGGAATTGGAAAAAGAACTAAATAGAGAAGTAGATTTACGTAAACTAAGCAATAACGATATCAGGTTCGTTAACAACGTACTAAATAATTCCAAGTTATTATTTTCCAGAGATGAAAGATATAGAAAAGATTTCGAGGCTAAGACATTAATTAAGTATCTTGATATGAAGCCAATGATTGAGAAATTCGATGAAAGAAATAAGAGGGAGATAAAAAATGAATGAAGAAAAAGAGACAATTAAGTCAAAAATAGAGGTTATTAAGGAAAACTTGGATTATTTGGAAGAAGAAGAGTTCAGTCCTAGAGAATCGAGTTTTCGTGTTATTCAAGCAATTCGACATAGTTTGTTTGAAGCAATTCAGGCCAGTATAGATATTGCTAGTCATATAATTTCTGAAGAAGGATATAAGAGACCAAATAATTATTCTGATTTATTTCTTAAGTTATCAAAAGAAGATATTTTGTCAGATGAGTTAGGTAAGAGATTAGCTCAGATGTCTAAATTTAGAAATGTATTAATTCACCGATATGGAGAATTAAGTGATAGGGAAATAAAGGAAATAATAGAAAACGACTTAAAGGACCTCAAGGATTTTTTAGAGCAAATTTATGATTACATGGAAGAAGATTGAATAAAGAAACAATAAAAACCCAAAATGAATGGTCTTTCACTAATTTGGTTTCTATGAATGAAATAATTGAGGTGGATGAGGGAAACAAAATTAGGCTTCCTCAGGAAGTGAGAGAGGAATTTGACTTGGAACCAGGAACCAAGTTATTGATAAAAGCAGAGCCACCACATATTTTACTTAAACCAATAGATAGCAAACAGGCTTTATTGGAGTATTTAGATGAAATAGAGAAAAAAGAAGAACCAGAGGAAATTGATTGGGACGAAATAATTTACTCAGAACTAGAAAAAGATTAATAAAAACAAATAAAGGCGTTTTTATTTTATAATCTATTTAAAGGATCTCTTTTGCTTTTTCTCTGTAAACTTCTAAGTCCTCTTGGTTATGTAAGATGAAGCCGATTTCTTTTACTTCACTTAATTCATTTAACTTTGATCTTATGGTTTTTAGTGCTGTTTCTGTTGCTTCTTGGATTGGGTAGTTGAATGCTCCGGTTGAGATCGCAGGAAACAAAACAGAACTTATTTCGTTTTCTTCTGCTAGTTCCAATGAATTCTTGTAGCACTGGGCTAATTGTTTCTTCTGATCCCTGCTTTCATCATAGACTGGTCCTAGTGTGTGGATCACTTTTTCATTTGGCAAATCATAGGCATCTGTTATAACGGCTTCTCCTGTTTCAATTGGCGCATGTTTCCTACATTCTTTATCTAACCTGGGTCCTGCTTTTTGGTGTATGGCGCCTGCTACTCCTCCACCTGGCCTTAATTCTGCATTCGCCGCATTCACAACAGCGGCATAACCCGGTTGCTCAGAAATATCTCCCACAAAAAACTCTAGAATTATATTCTTTATTTTTTTCTGCATTCTTAGATAAGAAGTTATTTGGGCTTAAGGAAATAATTTTTTCCTTTAGGTTCTTTGTTACTAAGAGATTATTTTGTGTTCCTAAATCTAAATTAATGTGAGTTCCAAATACTTAATTGAGGTGGTTCTTTAGATGCCTAAAATAGATATCAGTGAGGAAACCAAGGAAAAAATAAAAGAATTAAAGAAATTAATTAAACGAAAAATAGGAAGAGAAGTATCTAAAAAAGAGATTATAGATAAAGCCTTGGAAAAAGCTTTAGAATCAAAAGAAGACTTCATTAATTCATTTAAGGAAAAAGAGTTTCCTCTGTCTGAAGAGGAGATAAGGGAGTTTGAGGAAGTGATAACTGATTTTGGTGAGGAGACCAATGAAGAAGAGATAGATAGAATGCTATATCAAAAAGAATTACTTTAGTTAGATTTAGGTAGTTCTAAGCAATTGGTTCTTTATTATTTCTTCTAATTTTTGTTTGGTAAAAGGATTGATTATTTTTTCCATAACTTTTTGGGTTCTTTAAGAGTATTCTTTATTCAATGAGGGTGGTTGGTTTGGTGACTGAAAAAGGAGAGACTATAAGAATAAAGGAATCACTCTATAAAAGACTCAAGGAAATGAAAAGAAGTGATGAAAGCTTTGGTGACTTAATAGAGAGATTAATCGAAAAAAAAGCACCTAGTTATGATGAATTAGCTAATTCGATATCGAAGGAATCAGCTAAGGCGATAAGAGAGATGAAGGAAGAAAAGAATTGAGTAAATACTAACTTTTTCTTGGGTATTTGGTTTCTTTTTTATGGCTGAAACATCTAATAAAATACTTAGCTTTCCTTTCTTGTTTCTCTAATTGCTTTAACTACATCTTCTTTGTTTATCTCTTCTATGTCTTTTAATTCTTTCATTTTTTGTTTTAATCTCTTTTCTTCTATATAATCTTTTATTTCCTTCATAATTCCAAATACCCTCTTAAAATAACTCCATTTGCAAGTGTTAATTTAAAATTTTCTCCAACATCCTTTAATTCTACTTCTTGTAGATTCACGGATCTCTCAAGTGTTTTCTCAAACTCCTTTAGATCCAGTTGTGTTCCTTTATTGTTTCCGTTAATTATTGCTAAGTCTATGTCGCTGTTTGAGTCGTCTTCTCCTCTTGAATAGCTTCCAAATAATACAATGGCATCAGGATAAAGATTTTTTTCTAAATAATCTATTAGGCCTGAGTCTGTTAGTTTCAGGAGGTTATAAGCTCTTTTGTATTCTTTGGCTTTGTTGTTTTGGCTTAATTTAACTTTTTTGTAATTCCTTCTTTTACTTCAACAAATTCTTTTTTCTCTAATTCTTTTATCTTTAATTTTCGAGAAGACCTCTTTCAAAATCTTTGATTTTGGTGGAAGATGAATTGAAAACGTTTTTTAGGTTGGTATGAACTGGAGTCCTGCACCATATTTGACCAAATTAACTTCTTCGATGGAGGAGTTCACTTTTTCTCCCCATCGATTAACTAACCTTACCCATTTGCCATAGTTGAATACACCTTTGACCTTATGGATGAGGTGGTTTTTTTCTACTAAGTCTTTGGGCTGAAAGTAATGTCTTTCTTTTCTAATGCTTCTACCATAGCCATTTCTGTTTGTTTGTATTGATCTGTTGTTTCTGCGGTTCTGTTCTACAACATATGGTTGTGTTCTTTCCTGGTTTTTTCCGCCGGCGATGATGAAGGCATCGTTGATGTGGGACTTTTCTAACCCAAGCTCTATCCGCTTTTTCTTGGTAATGTATCCAAAGGTGTGGTTGCAACCCAATTCGTTGACTATTTTCCAACGAACTTGGTTCATGAAAGCCATTTTCTTTAGAGGTTCTTTTGCTCTCTTTTGAACTTCTGGGTGTCCAAATTCCTCTGCCGTCTGGTTGCCTTTCTCTTGGTTACATTCATCTTTTCACCTCAAGGAGACTCCTTCCTAATCTCTGATTAGGTGGGAGAGGAATTGAGGTAATGCTTAAATGGCTAGAACACATATTTTTGGTCAAAGTCAATAGGTTTGAATGGTTGGCTCCCGGTTTAAGGCACTCTCTTAAAGGAGAGAAAACCGCTTCTTCGGGGAACGCTACCATGCTTGAGAACCTGAACTTTTCCGCTTCGGGCAAAAGCGTGCTCGCGAGAGCCGACGGGACCACTGACCATGTTCGGTTCCCAGAAGTGGATGGGTCACGGTCAACTGGCCCTTGGAATCGGTTCTAGATGAGCGAGAACCTCTCTGTGTGTAACGGAAGTTCTCCGAGGAAACCGATAATTAAATTGTACATGTGGTCTGGTCCTATCATACACAAGCCCCTTCCAAAATCTTTGATTTTGGTAGGGGTAGTTGACGGCAACTGATGGCTAGGTTGGAGGCTCTATCTGTTCCACCTCTGGATTTGGGAATGATGTGCTCTAACTATAGGGGGACATCTTCTTTTCCACAGTAAGCACATTCGTGGTCGAATTTCTCTAATAAATAGTTTCTGACATTATAGCCTTGTAATGTTCCTTGCTGGTATTCTACTCCCGATATTTCGGGGTTCTGTATTTTTTGTTGGTCAAATTTAGCTACTTTCACCACTACCTCGTCAATGGGCAAAACCTCTTTAAGTTTCTTAACTAGCTTGATGTGGGTGTTTTTCTTGTGCCTAATCGAAGGAGCTAACCACCCATTCTCTCTTTCTCTATTATCGAATCTTGGTTCTCTGTACCTTGTGTTTCTGCTCCTCCTTTGTCTCCGGTACTTTCTTCTCTTATCAAGCTTTTTTGAAATATCGTTTCTAGGCTCTAGTTCACCAGCTATCAGCTCTTCGTTCTCTGCAACCACTGAAAAACCTACTTTGGAGTATCCAGGGTCCATTCCTAGGGTAACTTTTTCCTTGTTCTTTTTTCCCTTGATTTTGTAGTTCAATCGAATAGTGAGGGGTGTTCTCTCCACTACTTCTGCCTCATCCTCCTCTAATAAGTGCCTAGCTTTAGCGGGTTTTGTAGGGCATCAATGGCGCTCCGTTTTTGTCTTGAACAAATACCTTTTGGCTACCCATGTTCACTCCTTTCTGTTTTTGTTTTTTCGTTTTGTTTTCGTTTTTTAGTCTGGCAGTTTTTTGTGCCGAGGTCTTCGGCCTCACCTTGCCAAGGGTGAGTTGGTTCCCATCGCCAATGTTGGGGCAGGCATAGAGGTCCAAGGCGATGTTGCATGCCATTGGGTTAGCGAAGTGTTTCGTCCGCCTGGACTTTTAGAGCCTGGTGGCTTGGGAGGCACCCCAGGGTGTATTGTCAGACACTTGGCCCCGAACGTAGCTCATCTGCCCTCACCCTATGAGGGGACATCGCTCAGGCTAATCTCTCACCCCTCTACGGAGCTTTTTCAAGCCCCTTCCTAAATTTCCGATTTAGGGAGAGGTAGTTGACTGATTTTGAGACGGTTGAGGGTGAATAATCTGTTTTTCGGGCTAGTTCTCTGATGTGGTAGTTTTTTCTTGGGTTCTTGAATAGGTATTGCATTAATTTTATTTTGTTTTTTATCAAACATCTGTTTTATAAATCGAACACTTGTTAGATAAAACTGACGGAAACAAAAACCAACACCAAAAAAACTCTTTTTTCCAAACCAAAATCCCTCAAAAACAATAGAACCTATCATAACTATAAAGAAATCCCTAAAACCAACAAATTTTACTTAAAAACCCTTTTAAATTATTAAATAACTTCTTTGAACTAAAAAAATCTAAATAAAAAATTATCTTAGTGTTTGAGAAGTCTCCTTCTTAATTTTTGATTAGGTAGGGGTCACTTCACGGCGTCAGGATATGGTTTTTTTTCTAAGTACTCTATTAGATTTGGGTCTGTTAGTTGGAGGAGGTTTGCGGTTTCTGACCCCCAGGTTTTATTACTTTTTTTTACAAATTGTTACATATGCCTATTGGTATTGATGAATTTGAAAAAGCTCCTGAAGACGCCCTAGAGATCGGTGAAAAAACAAATGCAGATAAAGTATTGAGTTTTTTACTAAAAAACCCCAAGAAAGCATTTACAAGAAAGGAATTAATAGAAGCAACAGAGATTAAATCCGGAAGCATAGGTGTCACCCTCTCCAGACTAAGAAAAAAAGGATTAATTCGGCATAAAGGCAATTACTGGGCTCTCGCTCGAGACGAAAGATTAGCATCCTACGCCTCAGAAGTTAATGGAACCAAAATAGCTAACGAAGAACTAGGCGAAGAAAAGAAAAACGATTGGATCTAAACTAAGAAATGAAATTCTTTGGTTTTCGATAGAGGAACTGTAGTTTGGGGACCAGAGCCATTTAAAGAAATAATTAAACCAAGGCCTTGGCTAATAATCAGCAACGAACATCACCCCTTTTATCTTGATGGTTGAGAAAAACCCTTCTAAATCAAAGGTTTGGTAGGGGATGAATCAACTAAAAACCTCAAACCACTTAAACCATAAAACCATAAATTAGTGATGGGATGACTCAATCACTTTCTTACAAATACGATGCCCATCCTACAGAAGAAAACAAAGGAGAGTTGAAAAAGCACTTCAAAATACACAAAGACATCTACAATAAAGCACTAGAAACATTAAACGAATCAAGTGAATGGATACCAAATATACGAGATGTACAACAAACTCCCAAAATGGAAGAAAACATCAAATCCCGAATTCCAAAACGTGTATTCAAAGACTGCTCAACAAACCATTGGAAGAATACTGCTCAACAAACCATTGGAAGAATATATGACGCAATCAAAGCCTTAAACACAAAAAAAGAGAAAGGAAAAAAAGTTGGAAAACTAAGATACAAGAATTCAATAAACAGCATCGAAAATCAACCAATCAGGCTACAAAATAAACCAACAAAAAGAAATCATACATCTATCAAAAATAGGGAAAATACCCGTAAACTTCCACAGACCAATCCCAAAAGACGCTGAAGTTAAAGGCGTAGTAATAAAAGAATACAGTTGCGGTGACTGGAAAGTTATTCTCGAGATAGAAGTCCCAAAGCCTGATAAAAAACCAATTACAGAAGATAGCGACATAATAGGAATAGACCTAAACGTATCCAACTTCTTAACTGACAGCGAAGACAGAGAAATACAGGACCTAAAAAACTTGTTATACAATAAATACAAGAGAGTTAAGAAAGAACAAAAGAAGTTATCGAGGAAAGAGAAAGGAAGCAACAACTGGAAGAAACAAAAGAAAAAATTGGCGAAAGCCCACAAAAAACTGAGAGATGCACGAAGAGATTTCTTACATAAACTATCAAGAGCATATAGCGACAAATACGATGTGATAGCGGTAGAGGATTTGGATAGTAAGAACTTATCGGAAGGGGAGAGTAGTGCCCTAAATAGACATATAGCTAATCATGCTTGGAATGAATTCGTCTCTATGCTTGCTTACAAAGCTTCACAAGCTGGTAAGCAAGTATGTAGAGGTAGAAGCAAAAAACACCACAAAAAGTTGCTCAAACCCAAGTTGTAGTAATAAGGTGGATAAAGAACTATCAGATAGGGAACATAAGTGTAAAGTATGTGGTTTAGAGATTGATCGTGATTTGAATGCCGCCATAAATGTTGTGAATAGGGCTATAGGTTTGGTAGGGCAGGGACTGTCCGAAGTCAAACCCCTCAGACACAATGACCTCTGCTGGAACCACTTCGATTCCAGTAAGTCATGTGGTTGAACAGGGAAGCCCTCTTCCTAATCCCTGATTAGGTAGGGGTAGTTCACAGGATAGATGTTAGGGTATTTTGGAGTGACTTCCTCCCCTACCTTACTCACGTTCGTTCGTGAGGAAGGATGCTTCCAGAGTCAAAGGGGTTTACTTCCTACCGCCGTCATCCAATCTCAGTCCCGGGCGGGCTTATCTGGAAGCTTTCTTTTGGGAGGTTCCCGATTCAGCCAGCGAGCTTGGTAACCAGAGGCTCAATCTGTCCACGGGCTTTAGCTTCGGCCGCGCCCCTGCCTACACCAAAAACCTAGAACATGGAGCCATTTAAGCCTTGCGGGTTGATTCATCCCCCACCTAATCAAAAGATTAGGAGAGGGGTCTTCTCAACCATTAAGATAAAAAACTATTTGTCCTCCATAACTTCTTCACCGGGCCTCGTGTTTTCACCAGATCCAATTTTAACTCCACAATTAATTGAAGTATTAATCCCAGTCTTTACGTTATCACCCATGATTGTTCCTAGTTTACGTCTACCAGTATCCACTTCCCTTCCCTTATTATTGACTTTAATGTTTTCTTCGTCGTGTCTTAGGTTAGCTACTTTGGTTTCAGCTCCAAAATTACAGTTTTCTCCTATTACGCTATCACCAACATAGCTAAGATGACCAATGTTTGTGTTTTCAGAGACTATGGAGTTCTTTACTTCTACGGCATTACCTATTTTAACGTTTTTCTCTAAGACAGTGTTTTTTCTTAAATAACAATTGGGGCCAACCACTGCGTCTCTGCCAATATATGTTGGTCCTTCTGTGTAGGCACCATCCTTAACAACTGAACCATCCTCAACAACTACATCTCCCTTAACTCTTGCATCATCTTCTACTTTTCCCCTTATCTCTCTACCTAATCCCTTCATTTTAGCTTCATTCGCTTCTAATAGGTCCCAGGGCCTACCAACATCAAGCCATTCAGCTCAACCCAATATAACCAATTTATTCCTCAAAATCACTTATTAAACGTTATAGGAAACATAAATCTTTTATTGAATCATTTTTTTAGCTCAACCTTTTTTTAAGTAAGTCTAGGTAAAGAGTACTTTGAATTTAATGTATGGATGCCGTAGTATTAGTGGAAGCATTCGCAACACGCTTATGGCACCTGACAGATGACAAATTCAAATCATTACATCTCTAGGAAACAAAAAAAATAGACTACACCCTCGAACCCTTAGAGAACCAAAAAACAATCGAATCAATCTACTTATCAACCAACAAACGATTTAGAAACGATTTCCAACAACACATACAACAAAAAAATTACCAAAAAACCGAAGTAGTCGTGAAAGACTCTAAGAAAGAAGAAGAGAAGCAAGGAGCCATCGCAGCCCTACACCAAGTAACAAAACAAAAAAACCCAAAAACACCACTAGTAGCAGCAGGAGACAACTACGCAAGCTTCGAGATCAAAGACTTCATCGATTACTACCAAAAAAACAACTCCTCACTAATAGCAGCATACAACATCCCAAGAGACGAAGCAAACCAATACGGCATCCTAGAACTAAAAAGCAACAAGGTAGTGGATTTTGTCGAAAAACCAAACAAGCCACCATCAACATTAGCAGGAATCGCATACTATGTATTTAGACAAAACGAACTCGACCTACTAAACAAATACATAAAAGAAGACAACAACCCAGAAAGCCCAGGTTACTTCATCGAATGGCTACTACAGCACCAACACCTAAGAGCCTACAAATTCAGTGGCGACTGGTTCGACATAGGAACACCCAAAGGCTACCTAAGAGCAAACAAAACCATCCTAAACCAAAAAAACCACACAAAAAACACAAAAACACAAAACTCCGAACTAGAAAACGTTTACGCACAAAACTCAGAAATAAAAAACTCCAAACTAAAAAACTGCATAATAATCAACTCAACAATAAAAAACTCAAGACTAAAAAACATCATAACCGACAAAGTAAATCTGGATAAGAAAAAAGAAAGAAACTACCAAATACTATCCAAAAAATAGTTTTTATTTGATTAATAGAAATTCAGAGAGCCAAGACTAAATCTTTTTATCTAAAAAATTTGAACCTTTTTTAATTAATTAGCCGAAAGCTATTTTTTAACTACCCCATCACTAAGTTGCTCTATGTTTTCATCAAATCTAGCTTTAACTATAAAGAGGATTTTTTTTATTGTAGAAAAATAAGAATTTGATAGCTAATTTAGGTGTGAATTTGTGAAAATCAGCATAATAGGATCAGGTTATGTAGGAACGACAACGGCATTATGTTTAGCTGAACTAGGAAATGAAGTAACTAATATAGACATTGATAAAGAAGTTGTTGATTCCTTGAATAGTGGAGAGTTACACATACACGAACCCAAATTAGGAAATCTCCTAGAAAAACACTTAGGAAAAAATTTTAAAGGATCTACAGATTACTCTAGCATATTAGATACTGAATTAACTTTCTTATGTTTACCTACACCAGCTAAAAAAAGTGGAGAAATCGATCTTTCAATAATCGAAGAAGCTGCTGACCAACTTGGACGAACCCTTCAGAGCAAAAATAAAAGTCATTTTGTTGTGGTTAAAAGTACGGTTGTGCCAGGGACAACTGAAAGGATTGGTGAGCTTGTTGAAAAAAAATCCAGCAAGGAATTGAATAAAGATTTGTTTTTGGGGATGAATCCTGAATTTTTACGAGAAGGTTCTGCAGTAAAGGACTTCATGGAACCTGACAAACTAGTTTTAGGAGGTCAACAAAAAACAAGAAAAAAACTAAAAAATGCTTATAGAAAACTAATTCCTGAAACAAGTTTATTTGAAACGGATATTCGTACAGCAGAAATGATAAAATACGCAAACAACTCACTCCTAGCGACCAAAATTAGTTTTGCAAACGAAATAGGAAACCTATGCAAGCAGTTAAATATAGATAGCTACGAAGTAATGGACGCTGTAGGACTCGATCATAGGGTAAATCGGAGTTTTTTGGATTCTGGTGTTGGCTTTGGTGGTAGCTGTTTGGTGGGTAGTGAAGAGATTATGGTTAAGGATGGGGGCGAGGTTGATTTAGTTTCTTTTGTGGATTTTTTTGATAGATATGTTGATTCTCCTTTGTTGGGTGATGTTAGGGTTTTGAGCAAAAAGGGAGAGGGCTTTAGTTTTGAGGAGGTCGAGGCTGCGATTAAAAGGGAATATGACGGAGAAATTGTTGAAGTCGAGACTAGTATGAATAAAAAGATTGAGGTTACGGCAGATCATCCAATGCTAGTTTTTGATGGAGAAGATATTGAAGTAAAGAAGGCGGGTAAATTAAAGACAGGGGATAGGTTGCCTTTGCTTAGGGAGATTCCTGAGGACCCTGTAGGTTCTTTTGATTTGATTGAGGTTATCAAAGAATCTGGTTCTTTTAACGATGAGAAAGTGTATTTAAGACCTAATTTTGATTTATCTAAGTTGAAGGATGGGTTGAGGGAAAACTTAAGAGACTATAATAGTTCTTTTAGCTATGATAGGGTATATGACTTTGTTAGGGGAAATTACTTACCTCTTGATATTTTTTTAGGAATAGAAGATGACTTAGGGTTAAAAAGAAGTGATTTTAGAATTTATACAACCAAAGGTAATGCAACATTGGTTCCAGCAATACTAGCAGCAGATAAGGATTTTTGGAGATTCATAGGCTACTACATAAGCGAGGGCCATATAAACATAGATGACTCTGGTCATGGCAAAAATCCACGGAAACGAATAATTATTAGTTTTCATCCAACTGATGAAGAAGAATATGTAGAAGAAGTCATTGATTTCTTAACTGGGTGTGGGATTAAGTATAGAATAAACAAAAAAGAGACTTCGACTGAAATAGTTTTTTCTTCAAGAATCCTTGCCCACTTTCTATCACAGCATTTAGAGTGTGGAAAAGGATCTTATAGTGCCAAATTACCATCTGAAGCTTATCAAGAATCAAAAGAAAACAAAAAAGCTTTATTAAGTGGATTATTCAGAGGAGACGGCCATATAGCTTATCCATCCCATACAAATGCTGTAGTATTCTCATATGGATCAGTTAGCGAGGAATTAATAAGGGGAATGCAGTTCTTATTACATAGTTTAGATATAGTTCCAAGTTATAAAACATCAAGATCAAAAAAATCAACAAAAGACGCTCATTTCTTACGTATCAGTGGAAAAAAACAAATAAAACAACTAAAAGACATATTTCTAAGAGAAGATCAAGAAAAAATAGAGGAAAGACTAAATAATTATGATAAAGAGATCCAGCCTACTGGCCACAAAAAAACCAAAGATTATACGACAGTTAAAATAAGAAATATTTCAACTAAAAACAAGGAGACAATAGTCTATTCGATAGAAATGAATAGTGAACACAATTTTGTAACAACCAATGGATTAATAACCCATAACTGCTTCCCAAAAGATGTAAAAGCCCTAAAAGAAAAAGCAAAAAAACTTGGAATCAAACCAAAAATACTAAAATCAGTTTTAAATATAAATAAAGAACAACCTAAGAAAATAACAAAATTATTGGAAGAAAAAATAGGTGATTTAGAAGATAAGAGGATAGGTGTTCTTGGTTTGGCCTTTAAGCCAGGAACTGATGACATACGAAATAGTCGATCAATACCAGTTATAAAAGAACTAAAGGACAGAGGAGCAGAGATATTGGCACATGACCCAAAAGCAATAAAGAATACAAAAGAAATATTTCCAGATATACAATATTTTGAAGATGCTACTGAGTTGTTAAGTAAAATAGATGGTTGTTTGTTGTTAACTGATTGGGAAGAGTATAATGATTTAGATATAGATGTTCCTTGTGTTGAGGGAAGAAGATTAGATAAGTGTGATGGGATTTGTTGGTGATGTAATTTGAAGGGAGTTATACCTGTAGCTGGTAAGGGGACTCGTCTTTATCCTCAGACGCACACTAAGCCTAAGCCCTTGGTTGAATTAGCAGGTAAACCAGTCATAGGACACATATTAGATAGATTTGAGCAATCAAAGATAAATGAGGTAGTCTTGGTAGTTGGGTACATGAAAGAACAATTAATAGACTATGTTGACAACGCATTTGGAAGCAAATTTAATGAAATCTATTATGTTGAGCAAGATAACAGAGAAGGGCTTGGCCACGCAATATATCAAGCTAAGGATGTAGTCAATGATGAGCCTGTGATAATCGCTTTAGGTGACATGATCTTTGAAAAAGGATACAATGAATTTATCTTGGAACACGAAAAAGATGGAGGCTTAGATGGTTCTATTGGAATAAAAAAAGTAAAAGAACCAAGCCACTACGGTATTGCAACCATCCAAAATAATTCAATAAAAAAATTAGAAGAAAAACCAGACGAACCAGAAAGTAACAACGCAATAAGTGGAGTATACATAATAGAAAACACCAAAGAACTATTTAATTCCCTAGAATATTTGATCGAAAACGAGATCCGAGGAAAGGGAAATGAGTTTCAGTTAACCGATGCACTTCAACAAATGGTCGAAAACGGAGTAAAACTTGGTAACTTTGAGGTAAAAGATTGGTACGATTGTGGCAGACCAAAAACTCTCTTAGAAGCAAATAAAACCCTATTAAAACAAAATACCTACAAAATAAATAAATTCGAACACTCCTTAGTTAACAAACCTGTTTATGTTGGCGAAAATGTCAAAATAGAAAATAGTATAATCGGTCCAAATGTATCTGTTTCAGATCATGTAGAAATCAAGAACAGCATTGTCCAAAACACAATCTTGGGAAAAGGAAGTAAAGTAAAGGACATAAATTTAGTAGATAGTATTGTTGGTGAAGAAGCAGAAGTAACAGGAGAAAAAAATAGCCTAAACATAGGAGATAATAGTAAATTGGAGTTTTGAAAAAAATGAAGACATTAGTTCCTGGAGGAGCAGGATTCTTAGGCTCCCACCTATGCGATAAATTAATTGAGGAAGACTTAGAGGTTTATTGCTTTGATAACTTAGGTAGTGGTAGAAAAGAAAACATCAAGCACCTAAATGAAAAAGAGGACTTTCATTTTATCAAAGGAGATATTAGAGACGAATTCGATTTACCTGATATAGAATTTGATGAGATATTTCATCTTGCAAGCAGAGCATCACCAAGAGATTTTAAAGACCACTCAATCGAGATAGCGATGACTAACTCCCTAGGAACAAAAAACTTGCTCGACCTAGCAAAAGAAAAAAACTCAAAGTTCTTATTTACCTCAACATCCGAAGTATATGGGAACCCGGAAAAACATCCACAAAACGAAGAATATTGGGGAAATGTCAATCCAAATGGACCAAGATCATGCTACGATGAATCCAAAAGACTGGGAGAATCAATAACCACAAACTACATAAAAAACGGAGTGGACGCTAGAATAATTAGGATCTTTAATACATATGGCCCTAGAATGGCTAGAGATGATGGAAGAGTAATACCTAACTTTGTAACACAAGCATTAGATAACAAACCACTTACGGTATATGGAGATGGAACACAGACAAGAAGCTTCTGTTACGTAAATGACATGATAAAGGGATTAATTAAAGCTATGAGGAAAAAAGATACAACAGGAGAAATAATTAACCTAGGAAGTAACAAGGAAATTAAAATAATAGATCTAGCTAAAAAAATAAAGTCATTAATAGAAAACGAACCAGAAATAACCTATGAAACACTACCTAAAGACGATCCAAAAAGAAGAAAAGCAGACATAACTAAAGCAAAACAAAAATTAAATTGGAAACCAAAAACAGACCTAAATAAGGGCCTACAAAAAACAATAGAATACTTCAAATGAAATGACCTTGATCCTTAGTCTTTTTTTCTTTCCAACCTATTTGCTCTAACTAATGAACTAAAAGTTCCAACATCTATTCTTTCCTTCTCTAAGATATATCCATGGACCTCCTCTTCCTCTTCTTTTACCCTCATTAAATCGATTAAATTAGTTAAACAAAACTCTCCTTCCTTACTTCTTTTTAAACTATCAAAATAGTTAAAAACTCTTCTATTTAATACCATAGCCCCAGCAATATTAAGCCACCCATTGTCCCTCTTATATTCCGTTACTTCTTCTCGTTTAGGTTTCTCAACTATATCCTCTACAACTCTTTCCTTATTTTTCTCTTTTAAATCAACTATACCGTATCTTTCAGGGTTATCGACATAGTGAAGAGCTAATGTACCTGAACTCTTACTTACTATATGTTTTCTAATCAGATCTTGGAGTTCGTTGTATGATTGAAGGTAGTTATCTCCGTAGATTACAAGAAAATCTTCTTTCTCGATAAATTCTTTAGCTAATTTTAGGGCATGTGCAGTTCCCTTAGCATCTTCTTGAACCCTATAAAAAATATCAGATTTAAATCTCTTACCTGAACCTAAATAATCCATTACTGGTTTTTTATCTCTATTAATTACTACAAGAATCCTATTTAATCCTACTTTAGTTAATCCAGTGATTATATGATCTATAATTGGTTTTTCTCCTACTCTAAGCATCTCCTTAGGAATAGAGTTAGTGATAGGATTTAACCTACTTCCCTTACCTCCAGCTAGGACTACTGCAGTTCTAACCATTTTTTTGTACCAAACAATTTTTATTTAACTATCTCTTATTTTTGTCTGAAAATGCCAAAAAACATACTGGTGACAGGCGGAGCAGGATTCATAGGGTCCCATTTAACCACTGCTTTCTTAAAAAAAGGATATAATGTGGCAGTTATAGATAATCTAGACCCATATTATTCGAAGAAACTAAAGAAAAAAAACCTAGCCAAAAATAGAAAAATAGCAAACAAAACAGGTTCAGAACTAGATTTCATTAACCTAGATATAACTAACTTTAAAACACTAGAAAAAAAAGTCAAAAAAATAAAACCAGATTTTGTTTTTCACCAGGCAGCACAAGCAGGAGTCAGAACCTCAGTAAAAAACCCAATTAAACCAGCAAAAACAAATATCTTAGGAACACTACACCTATTAAAGATTTCATCAGAAATAGAAGCAAAAAGATTTATTAATGCTTCTTCTTCATCCGTATACGGAGACATAAATAAAAAAAAGTTTAAAGAAAAAGCCAAAGAAAACCCAGTCAGCCCATATGCAGTCAGCAAACTATCAGCAGAAAAATACACTCAAATATTCAAAAAACTATACGAACTACCTACAGTTAACCTAAGATACTTCACAGTATACGGACCAAGAATGAGACCAAACATGGCAATATCCAACTTCGTAAGCAGATGCCTAAACAATAAGCCCCCAGAAATATACGGAAATGGAAAACAAACAAGAGACTTCACATACATAAAAGACATAGTAAAAGCAAACCTAAAACTATTAAAAACCGATCAAGCAGACGGAGAAACAATAAACATCGGAAGCGGAAAAAAAATAACCATAAACAAATTAGCTCAAAAAATAATTAAAAAAACTGGATATGAAGGAAAACCAAAGTACTCAGAGGAAAGGAAAGGAGATGTCAGCCATACCTTAGCAGATACAACAAAAGCCAACGAATTAATAGATTATTCACCAGAAACCGAGATAAGTGAAGGAATAAATAAATTCATAAATTGGTATAAAGAAAACAAAGACTGGTATCAACCACTAATCTAACAAAGGGATAAAAATAAATGGATTATTCTATTATAGCTCCAGCATACAACGAAGAAAAAAACATAAAACCATTATACAAGGAAATTAAAAAAGTAATGGAAGAGATAGGTGGGAGATGGGAATTAATTTACATAGATGACGGATCCACCGACAAAACAAAACAAAAAACAAAAAAATTACACAAAAAAGATGAAAGAGTTAAATTAATTAGTTTTAAAAGAAACTTTGGCCAAAGCGCAGCACTACAAGCAGGATTCGACCACGCAAAAGGAGAAATAATAATTAGCATGGATGCAGACCTACAGAACGACCCAAAAGACATACCAAAACTCCTAGAAAAAATCAAAGAAGGATACGATTGCGTCTGCGGATGGAGAAAAAACAGAAAAGACCCACTAATTCGGAAAAAAATTCCATCAAAAATATCCAATAAACTAGCATCCCTAACAGGAGTAAAACTACACGACTTCGGATGCACATTCAGAGCATACCAAAAAACAGCACTCAAAGACCTAAACATATATGGAGAAGAACACCGATACATACCATCAAAACTCTACAAAAAAGGATACAAAATAACCGAAACACCAATAAACCACCGACCAAGAGAACACGGAAAAACAAAATACGGAGCCAAAAGACTAATAAAAGGATCATTGGATCTGGCTTTTCATATCTTCTGGAATAGATATTCGTTAAGGCCAGTACATTTCCTAGGAACATCCGGATTCATATTTATGGTGGCTGGACTACTAATAGGAAGTTATAGGGTAATAATGAAATACTTATTTGGAGAACCACTACTTCAACATCTCCCCCAACTAATCTTAGTAATAGGACTAGTCCTATTCGGCCTACTACTAATAATATTCGGATTCTTAACAGAAATACTCAAAAAAATATACTACGAAAATAAAAAATCATATAATGTAGAGGAAAAAATTTAATGTCTTTAAAATCGAAATTTTATTCGATTTCTAGCCAAGGGACTTCAACAAGTTCTTTGATTTCTTTTTTAAATGAATGACCGAATCTTCCTTTTTCTCCTAGAAGTTCTCCATGGTCAGCTGTTATAATAGTTTTTCCATCTAGGTGATCTAATAGTGGCTTAATGCTTTGCAATGCTCTCTTGAGATTCCCTTCATATGCTTCTTTCACTCCTTCTTTACCAACTTTTCTTAATGCATCGTCTTGAGGGCTTAATGGGGGCATATTAAATATCTCCATTAATTTAACAGCTTGCATGTCGCCTATATAATTTCTAGTATGTTTAACTGCTAGGTTCCTAATTTTTCTAAATATGGAATTTCTGGATTTTGGCTGTTTTTTCTTTTTTGTTTTGGGAGGGGGTAAACAGATATAAGGAGTATGAGGTTGCATAAAATGAATAATATATTTTTGTTCGGCTCTCTCTCTTACAATCTTTTTAGCCTCATCTGAAACATCTTCAGGAAAAACTGTTCCATATTCCTCATCCCAATGACTGTCCCATAAATCATAGATCTTACCGAACCATTTACTAGCATTATATCCATCTACTTCGGTCTTAGAATTAACTCTAGGATGAGCAGAGATATGAACACAATCTTTTAGGTTTCTCTCAAAAATCTGTTTGTACCAGTTTGTTGTTGGAGCTGAATCACCTTTTATTGCAGGAGAGTAAACTTTTTTAGATTTTCCTTTGATATCACAAATTTCTGAAAAATAATCGTATCTACAAGCATCTAGAACAATTAGATTTTTCCATTCTTTTTTTAACATCAGTTTCGATTGCTCTTGGATAGGCATCACCTAAAAAACATATCTTTTAATGTGCTATTTAGGAAAAATTTTTTGGGGTTTAGTGAACTACCATAATAACATGTCAGATTTGGGGTCAAGAGATCGCTCTAAGGTCACCACGCCTAATTGGTTTAAAGACATTATCAAGGATAGTTTAAATCGTAATTCATCGGTTTTAGAGGTTGGATGTGGTACTGGAGCATTAAGTGGTGAATTTAATAGGGATGGCCATAGTGTAGTTGGTTGTGATCTTAAATTAAATAGATTAAAAAAAGCACATCAATTAAAAAGAGGAAAAAATTTCATAAGGTGTGATGCAGAAAATTTGCCTTTTAATTCAAATACTTTTGATGCAGTTGTGTCAATAGAGGTAATAGAACACCTTAAAGAACCTAAAAATTTAATAAAGCAAGTTAATCGAGTTTTGAAAGACGATGGATATTTTTTTTTAAAAACACCTAATAAGTTCACTCATGATATCTTTCAGGCCTATAAATTTAATTATTTCGAATCCAAAAAATTTCATCCTAATGTATTAACTCATCACGCTCTAAAAAATATTTTAAAGGATTATAAATTTAAATTTAGTTTTTTAAAATCAAGTCGATTACCTAATTACCAAAAAGAGAAACTTGGGCCAATCATTCAATATATAACTAAGCTGATACCTTTCAATAAATTACCTCTTATCTTTCAACCATCAATCTATGTAATAGGAGAAAAGCGGAAGAGCTAATAATTTTTGAATTTGATTTTAAAAATATTTTTATTTTTTAAGGATAGGAAGTATACCGGGAATATTTTTAATAATGATGGTGATTTCAATAAGCAGGGATAGCGATAGGGATGTTGAAGCAGGCAGCCCGATTTCATTTAAAAAGGAAACATATAAGGTTTCTCGGACTCCGATTCCCTGAATTGATATTGGTAAAAATAGAATGATTTGGGAAACCGGTACCATTACAATTAAGAATAATATAGGTATTTCGATGCCTAAAGCTAGAGCCAGAACGAAAACATATAAAATTTTTATTACATGAAAAAATATTGAAACTATTATAGAGTATAATATTGCTTTTTTTTGGTCTTTATATTCCCTGATTGAAAAATGAAGATTTAGAATTTTTTCCCTTAGATTTAATGGAAGTTTACTAGGTAAAAAATTAAGTATCTTTTGGCTTTTTTCAGATAATGCTAAAAAAGTTATTGTACCGAATAGTACAAGAACTAAAATAAAAGCCGTTAATATTTTTTTACCCAGGAGTTCGTAACTGTATGTGAATCCAAATGATGATATCATTATTAGAGAGATTAAACCCGTGTATCTTTCCATGAATACTGAGGAGAATCCTTCTTCTTTGTTGTTTAGGTCTTTTGATATGGTGGTTGCTTTTACTGCGTCTCCTCCTATTGTGCTGGGGAGGAATAGGTTTGAGAATGCTCCGATGTAGTAGTGTTTGAATACTTTTAGGAGTTTTTGGTTTTCTCCTTTTGCTTTTAGTAGGATCTGCCATTTTTTTGCGCTAATAACTAGGCCTATGAAACTTAGGAAAAGTGCTAATACGAAAAAAGTTATTTTTATGTTTTTTAGTTGGCTTATTATTTTGCTTATGTCGGTTTTGTATAATAGTACCGCGATTAATGTAAAACTAATTACGAACTTGGAGATTGTCTTAATTTTATCATTCATTTTT
The DNA here is from genome assembly GCA_001914405.1 of Candidatus Methanohalarchaeum thermophilum. Lineage (GTDB taxonomy): Archaea > Halobacteriota > Methanonatronarchaeia > Methanonatronarchaeales > Methanonatronarchaeaceae > Methanohalarchaeum > Methanohalarchaeum thermophilum. The sequence continues at coordinate 291,501 of MSDW01000002.1, read as the reverse complement.
CATTTACCAAGGTGTTTTTCAAATTACATTTTGGGGGTAGTGATTTCATTGTTTTGTTTTTTTGGTTTTTGGTGTTTAAAGAATTTTAGTGGTTCCAAGTTATCAGTGGATTTTTTAGTTCAAATCTGATTTATATAATTTGGTTAAATGGTTGTTTAGTTGCAGATATCTTTTTTTCTTGTTCTTCAAGTTTTTTAGGCCATTATTTAGAAATTATTTTTTGGATCTCGTTTTTATTCTATTTTTATTTTTTATGTTTTTAGTTTGTTTATTTAACCAATAAATCGTTTTTAAGCTACTCAGGTGACTTTATCTGATTTAATTTTAAATTCATTTCAAAAGTGTTTAGTAGCTTCTAAGTTTAGGTTTATGGCATGAGGTGGTTTTTGGGATTTGAGGGGGTAAAGAGCTATTAATGGAGTTTTATTAGAGTCTGTATTTCTTTACTCACTTTGAAATATATAGGATGATAGCTAACGATTTTAGAGCAATTGAAGATATTCCTCATGTTCTATTAATGGGGTTTAAGTGGAGTAATATGTCTGGGGGATATGGATCCTATGTTGCGGGGCCTAAGGACGCTCAAAGAAGTTGCAAGAAGAAGGATATATAGAATAGAATAGAATAGAATAGAATAGATGAAATGCTGCAGGAGAAAGCATACAAGGAACGGAGAGCTTGAATTAAATAAGGCAATAATAGGTTCAACAACTTTAGAAACAAAATAGGAGCAACGGATAGGATATGGTAGTTACAAGGGCAGGAAAGGGATCTAAAATTTATTTTTTAATTATGAAAGCTGGTTTTTTATTAATAAAGGTTCTTAGAGGTAAAAGATTTTTTTTAAGTTTATTTGAGGGAATTTTAAAGAATATAATTATCAAAATAGTAGGTGGCCCTTGGACGAGACTGGGAGGGATTTTAGCCGATTCGCTATACAGAACTAAAGGGATAGGGGGTTTTTGAAATGACGAGGTAATTGGGAGTTATACAGAGGATGGGGACGGAGGCAGACTAATGAAGTTTGATGATGGCTCCTATAATGATGGAAAGTTAGTTGAGAGATTCTTTTTCTAACTAAAAATTTTCGAGAAAATAGGATTGAGATACGAGGTAGTGCTAAGAGCTTTCGAAGCTTTCATTTGCTTGGGATGCATCCTTATATTATGGGAAGTTTTAGAGTGAGTTCTAAATGAAGGTTATAATATTAATTTTAGATTTGCTCTTTAGGTGTGATCTATTTCTTATATCTCCTTTAAAGATTTTATTTTGGATTAATTTTCGGTTTTAATTGGATGATCTAGGAGGATATAAGGATTCTTTGAGTAATGGTAGAGTATTTATTTTTATTTTTCTCTAGAGGTATATCCTTGTTTTCTCAGGTGCTTTGTTTTCAGAGGGGTAAATTTTTTTGTAAACTAAATTTCTTTTAAGTAAAGAGGTGGTTATTGATCAGTTTTCTTTTTATTAGGGATTTTTTAACTTCTTTATTTGAGGAGATAAAAAAAGATTTGGGTCGTTTTTTTGTTTTGGTTTTTACTTTGATCGGGATTTTTAATCGGTTTAGGAATTTAGGCCACCCTTATATTTATACTGATGAGTCGATATCAAGTTTAGCTGCAGTTAATGGATTTAGCCACTTTCCCCCTCTTTTACCTAGTGGTTCTGAGTATTTTGGACATTGGACTCATACTTATCTTCTAACATTTTCCTATAAGATACTTGGCCACACTGATTGGGCTGGTAGATTGCCGAGTGCAGTTTTAGGGATTTTAAGTATTCCGTTAATTTATATAGTAGGTAAGAAGATCTTTAATAAAGAGGTAGGATTATTAAGTTCTGGTTTACTGACTTTCTCTAGCATAAGTATATTCTGGTCCCGTATGATAAGACATTACTCTCTACTTTTGTTCATAGTTTTATTAATACTGTTTACATACTTTAATTACCTAGATAAGCCTAAAAAAAACATAATAAGTTTATTTATCTTGTTTACACTAGGTTTTTTTACTTTTCCTCCAGTCATATCTTTATTACCTGCAATAATAATTATCCATTTAATAATTTTAAACAAACAAATATATATAAATTGGATCTTACCAGCTTATATCTTAATTTTTGTTTTGGGCTTATCTTTATTTGTTCTAGATTTTCCTTTTCTTAGGTTTTTTGAAAAAATATTAGTTAATCTTGTTGGGGAGAGTCGAACAAATTTTAAGGGACTTTCCTTTTTGACCCCTCATTCAATGGTTAAGGTTCTTATTATTTTAAGTTTAATAATATCAACTTTGTTGGTAACTTTTTATATGTATTATGGAGGTAGTAAGAAAGATAAAGTTATTTCCTCGTTAAATTTAGTCCCATTTTTGGTTTTAATTGTTATACCAATGTTTTCAGGTGATATAAGGACTAGATATTTCTTTTTTTATCTACCCATATTTTTGTTGTTCTCTTCTTATATATTTTTTAAAATTACTGAAAAATCCTTCAGTAAATTAAGTTTTCTTGAATTTCGTAAAGAATATTTGAAAATTTCAGTTTTAGTTATTTTTATATTGCTTATACCTTTTTTAACTTCTTTAGCACCACAAGTAACATTAAATAATATTTTTAAGGATAGCTTTCTCTATACTTATCCCAAAAACCCTGAAAAAGGCCCCCACCAGTTTGGCCCTCCTTTTATAAAGGTGAGGCCAGCAGCAGAGAAAATTAAATTAACTGACTCAGAAGAAAATATAAAGGAGCCAATACCAGTTGTATCAACTTCAAAAGCATTTACAGGAACAAATAGCTTATATAGGTATTTAAACTACTATGATTATAGTAACAACATTAAAGATCTGGAGTATAAAATGTATAGTTATGTTAAAACTGAAAAAACCAAAATAAGCTTTTATCTTCCAATTGAAAAATTAGGTAATGATAAAGAGCTGCTTGAGGTAATGGATAGAAATAAGCAGGGATGGGTTGTTTTATCTGGAAGGTATGAAGCAGATCAAATACTTTTAGAAGAAATAGGTGATGAATTAAATCAAACCTACAATTCATCGAAGATTACAGTGTATAGGTGGTCTTAAAAGGTTTTAGTTCTGTATGGAAATAAATTAAAATCTAGTTTATCAAAAAGTTATTTCAGAATAGAAGGATTTGAAGTAATAAATGGATATGGGGAAAAAATGGATCAAAAAAAATTAATTCATGAGACTGAGTGGGATTTACTAGTAGTCTTAGATGAATGTAGATATGATTGTTTTGAGAAAAATTACGGTGATTTTTTAAATGGAGAATTAGATTCAATAGTTTCTATGAGATCTGGAACTGGAGGGTTTTTTAAGTCAGTTTTTACTGAAGATTATCATGATACAATCTATGTGTCTGGTAATCCTGTAGTAAACTCTAAGGGAATAGGTGCATTTGGTACTCCTCCTCTTGATGCACATGAAAAATTTTATGAGGTAGTTGATGTCTGGGATTTTGCTTGGGATGAGGAGCTGGATGTTACATTACCTGAAGATGTGACAGAGGCAGCCTTAGAATGGAAAGAAAAATATCCTGGTAAAAAAATCATTGTTCACTATTTACAGCCTCATGAACCCTATATACCCATATTAAGGAAAGATGACGAGGGTGTTGGAAGCGATAGAGGATCTACTAAATTTAATAAATATATAGGGACTAAGATCTTCAAGTTTTTTAAAAAAGCTACGGATTATCTACCAGAGTCTTTTTCCACTAAAATAATAAACAACGACTTTTTACGAAGAATAGGTATCAAATATTTTGGTCTAACGCCTAGGTTTCCCGAAGATTTAGCCAAGACAAGAGGAATAGAAGCTTTACATAAAGCATATGAAGAAAACTTGAGATTAGCTCTGCGAGAAGTTAGGAATCTAGTAGATAGTTTAAGTGAAGAAGAGGAAATTATTATTACAGCAGATCATGGTGAAGCCTTAGGAGGCGATGAAGGGTTTGGTCATAGAAGAATGGAAGTACCTTGGTTTGAGGTAAAAAGGTGAGGTTAGCCAAAAATGCCTTGAAGTGGTTCACTTCAAAAGCTATTATAATGTTAATTGGTTTTTTATCATCTATAGTCTTTGCAAGAGTATTAGGGGCAAAAGTTCTTGGAGCTTTTTATCTTTTCATGTCGCTTGTATCTATATTAGGTAGAGTAGGTAATCTGGGGATTGGAGCTACTATTGTCCAAAAACTATCATCTAAAGAACCTAAAAGATATTTTTCAGCTTCAGTTATCTTAATATTGATAACTAGTTTAATTCTTTCTCTTTCAATTTTCCTATTTAAGAAGAAGGTAAACTTGTATGTAGGAGGATACAATGTATGGTATCTATTAGTTTTAGTGTTATTTTTTAGATTTTTAACGACATTAGGATATAATGCATTAAAAGCAAAGAAGTTAGTTGGCCGTGCAGGGTTTATCAAAAGTTTTGAAAGAATAACTACAGTTTTTTTTCAATTAATTTTAATTTACCTAGGTTTTGAATTATTTGGAATGATAACAGGGTTAATAGTTTCTCTTCTTATAATATCGGTTTCTATGGGTTTTATTGTAGATTTAAAATTAAAAAAACCTTCTCGAAGACATTTAAAGGAAGTAGTAAGATTTACTTCCTTCAGTTGGATAGACGGTTTTGTAGGTGCTGGACAAAGATGGATAGATCTATTTTTAATAGGATCATTATCTACTGGAAGCTCTGCAGCAGGAGTTTATGGAATAACATGGGCGATATCTGAAAATGTCAATTTTTCAGGCGCAATAGGCCAATCAATACTACCTGAAATAAGTGATTACCACTACAAAAATAAGAAAAAAAAAATTGCCAGAGTAGTCAAGGATTCGTTAGCTTATCTTCCAATTATAATACTCCCAGTCTTTTTCGGATCATTAATTCTATCAAAAGATATATTAGGAACTATATATGGCCCCAAATTTGAAAATGGGTGGTTAGTTCTAATAATTTTGTTGCTCTCAATGGTTTTTATTACTCTAAGTGTAAGTCCTTCTCAGTTTTTCTATGGGGTAAGCAAACCTGAAAAGGTCTTCAAAGTAGATGCAATAGCAACCTTATTAAATATCTTAATTGGAGCTCCCTTACTTTATTACTATGGCATAATAGGAGTTGCAGTAGGAACCTTGGCTTCTTCCTTAATAATGTGTTTTTTTCTAATGTACATTTTAAAAAAAGAATTAGGAAGTGTTTTTCCTATAAAAAAATGGATAAAAGAAGTTATTTCTTCATCTATGATGCTAGTATTTGTTTTTGTTCTTACAAAATTTTTGAATACCTCTAATATATATTACCTATTAACAACTGTCTTATTAGGGGGAATGATCTACTTTACTATCCTGCTTTATATAGACAGAGACATATATAAATTAGCTAAAAAAATTTTTATTGGTTTAATAGAAAAATAAATGGTGATAAAAATGTCTGATAGACCTAAACCAGAGATACAACCTATTCATTCTGTTGACTGGGATTACTTAATTGTTTTAGATGCCTGTAGATTCGATTTCTTCCAAGAAGTTTATGAAGATTATTTGGATGGAGAATTAATTAAAGTTAGAAGTAGAGGATCTAAGACTGGAGAATGGTTAGTTAATACTTTTCCAGGTTGTTATAAGGATATTAAATATATCTCAGGTAATCCTAGTATAAATTCACTAGGACATAAAATAAAAAATCGTTATGATCCAAATGAACATTTTGAAGAAATCGTAGATGTCTGGGATTTTGGATGGGATAAGAATTTAGAAACTGTTCCACCACGACAAATGAATTTAGCTTACTTTTCCAATAAAAAAGAAAATTATAAATTTATTTTACATTATATTCAGCCTCATTTACCCTTTTTGCACTTAGGGCCTATTGGTGGAACATTTAAAACCGGAAAAAAACGAGTAAAATCAGGTAATGTTGATAAAAATGTCTTAAAGGACAAGTTAGGGGTTTTATTAGAAAAAATTTTTGATAAAAAAGCTATCTGGTCTTTTAAAAGAGTTTTGGATATTGAACCCACCACCCCATATGAAGAAATTTTTAGAAAGGGATACTTAGAGGATATTTTAAAACATTATAAAATTAATTTACAGAAAGTATTAAATTCAGTTTCCAATTTAATAGGTGAAATTAATGGAAAAATTGTCATAACTGCAGATCACGGTGAAGCCTTAGGAGAAAACGGGATCTGGGAACATCCAAGCGGAAGCGAACTGGATGTCTTGAGGGACATCCCTTGGCTTGAAATTAATAAATAAGATTAACTTATGAAATATGATTGAGATAATAGCTCAAACTCAACCGAATAAGGGAGGATTAGGGAGATTAAGTTATAATATGTATAAATCAATTGATAAATTAGGATATGATGTTACTTATTACGCTTTTGAAAATGAGATTCCTTCCTACTTTTTTTCTGATTTGATTTTTAGCTACCAAGCAGAAAAGAAAATTGATAGAGATAGTATATTGATTGGGTTTATGGGTCAGAATTATTTTGCTTCTGAAGATCATAATGGAAGATATTACACTATTTGTGGTGATGTGAGGCCATTTTTAGATAAGTTACATCAGAAAGGTTTAATGGAATTTACGAATTTAAAGGAGAAACTAAATCACATTATTAATGACTTTGGTAATAATTTCCTTATTGACTTACATAAGCATGATTTAGAGATATCGGAAAAAATTATAGTTCCCTCATCTTTTGTAAAAAATCAACTTAAATATTATAATTCAGAGTTTGGAAAAAAATCTGTGATATATCCTCATGGTGTTGATAAAAAGTTGTTTAGTTATAAAAGAAAGAATTCTGGTGATTTCATATTGTTTGTAGGAGGAGTGAGCAATAGAAAAGGTATAAATGATTTAATTGAAGCTTTAAATAGATTAAAGGAGATTTATGGTTCATTTAAATCTAAGCTAGTAGGCTATGGAAATTGGAGTAAAATAAAAAAATTAGTTAAAGATAAAGATCTCGAAGAAAATATAGATATAGAGGGGTATGTTTCTGATAAGAGATTATATGAGCTTTATTCTAATGCTAAAGTTCTTATTTTACCAAGTTATTCTGAAGGATTTGGAATACCTGTTGTTGAAGCAATGGCAGTTGGTGTCCCTATAATTATATCAGAAAATGTGGGCGCTAAGGATTTAGTTAGAGAATCAGGGGGTGGAAAGATAGTAAAACCTGGAGAGATTAATCAAATTAGTAACTATCTGAAGGATTTTTTAGAAAATAGGAGCTTAAATAAAAAATATGGTAGAAAAAATAGGAAATTGGTTTCCGAAAAATATACTTGGAAGAAAACAACAAAGAGATTGCTGGAAAAACTAAATATCTAAGTGTTTGATATGGTTAAAAATTGATTTAAGTTGCGGTAATGATAAGCCCAAAGGTTTTATCGGTTTGGATAAACTTGAAACAGGTGATGCAGATATAGTTTGTGATACAGAAGGACAGTATCTTCTCTTTAAAGATGAAAATGTAGAGTTGATTAGGAGAAGTCATGTTATTGAACATATCAGCAATCGTGAGGTATTGTTTGAAGAGAGTTGAAGGGTCTTGAAGCCTGGTGGAATTTTTAAGATATGGGGCTCCCTAGTTCACAAATTTTAAAGCCTTAACTCATTACCAATATAAGCGAGCTTTCCATTATGATTCCATAAAAGCTTTTACTGAGGATTCAAATGAACCTTATATTGAAAAAACTTTTAAAATTAAAGATAGACGAATTATAGCCAATAATAAAATATTAAAGTGGTTTACAAATAGATTTAAGCATCTTTATACCACTTTTGGACTGTGTTATGTTTTCCCTGCATCCTAGAAATACTTTGAATTAGAAAATAATTTATTTGTAGAGAAGGAAAATGGGAAGGGTTATTTAAATGGTTTAGGAAAAATTTGTTCAGGTGGTTTTTATTGGATTATTATCATTAATAGAAAAAAAGTTAGAGGAATCTAATCCTCCAAGATTTATTCAGAAGAGGCCATGGTTTAGAGAATTTTTAGGGGCTTACATTGGTGATGCAACTACGATCGGTAGGTCAACAACTTTCCATAAGTTAATTTGGTTTTGGTCTAGGTTATGGAAAAAACAGGAGTCTATTTTTTGTGAGGACTGGGAAAACTTAATCGTATTAGATACGATGAGGTATGACATGTTTGAAAGCCTCTACGGAGATTATTTGGATGGAAAACTGGAGAAAAAAAAAATTCCTTGGGCTCCAATACTGCTGAATGGGTTATAAGGAACTTTAAGGGGGCTTTTGGCAAGGATATTGTTTATGTTTGTGGTAATCCTGTTGTAAATCATAAGCTAAGAAATAGATTAAATCAACCAACCCTGTTTTATCATATCGAAAATGTTTGGGACTATGGCTGGAACAAAGAACTAGGAATGGTTGACCCTGAAGCCATGATTGAAAAAACTCAGGAATTAAAAAAACAATATCCTAAAAAGAAATTCATAATTCACTTTCTACAACCACATCATCCATACCTTTTTGAAGATAATGAGAAAGAAGTCTCTCCCCTAACTATTTCAAGTTCAAAAGATAAAGAAATAGCGAAAAAAGCATATAAGAAAACTTCAAAACTGGTTTTAGATAAATTACAGAAATTGACTGATGAATTTAATAATGAAAAAACTATAATTACAGCAGATCATGGAGAATGCTTTGGCGAATACAAAATATATGGACACCCATTTGGTGTCTACACACCTAAGCTAGTTGAAGTTCCTTGGTTTGAGGTAAAAAAGAAATAAGTTTTTTTAAATTTCAAATGATTTTTATGGAATTCAAACCCAATATAGGCTAGGTTTTCTATTATGGCTAATGATAACTTACGGTTGCAGCCTGTTCATGAGGTTGATTGGGATTATTTGATTATATTAGATGCGTGTAGATACGATGTTTTTGAAGAAGTTTATGATGATTACTTGGATGGAGAATTAAAAAAAGTCAAAAGCAGGGGATCTGCTACTCCTGCATGGCTTTCAAAAACCTTTCAGGAGGAATATGACTATACTTATATTTCTGCAAACCCTTTTATAAATGACATGGGTGTTGAGATTGGAGATATTCATCATACGAATTATAACTGGAAGGCGACAGACCACTTTGAGAAGATAATTGATGTTTGGTATACTGGGTGGGACGAAGAAATCAGTACTGTTCATCCTAAGGAGGTTAATATTAATTTATTTAGGTATAAGAATTCTGGGAAAAATATATTACACTATATTCAACCTCATGTGCCGTATATAGGATTTGATAAAGTAAAGGGGTCTTCGATAGGAGAAATGAAAAATAAAATAGTAGAAGGATCTGGTAATAAATCTCAAGAAGATAGACTTATGTACTCTTTTAGAGATAAAATAGGTCCTTTATTAGAGAAACATTTTGGAAGACAAAATATTTGGAAAATAAGAAAGTTGCTATCTTTAGAACTGTGTAGCGAATATGAATATGTCTTTAGAACTTCTGATTTAAGTTGGTATAAGAAAAATGCCGAGATTGCTCTTGAATCAATTTCAAACCTAATAAAAGAGTTAAGTGGTAAAATAATTATCACAGCTGACCATGGAGAGGCGTTTGGTGAGAAAGGAAGATGGGGTCATCCTGCTGACTCTGGTTTGGATGTTTTAAGAGAAGTTCCTTGGTTGGAGATTGAGGGATAGATAAATGAGGGTTAGTGTATTAGTTCCTACATTTAATAGGAAGGAAAAATTAGAGAAATGTTTGGATAGTTTAATTTTTCAGGATTTTGATGGAAATTATGAAGTTATTGTAATAGATGATGGTTCTACTGATGGTACTAGAAGTTTTTTAGAGGATATGGGAAAAAATAACGAAATTTTGAAATATTTTTTTCAAGAAAACAAGGGTCCTGCATCAGCTAGGAATAAGGGAATAGAAGAATCTAAGGGAGAAATAATTTTTTTAACTGATGATGACGTTGTAATGCCGGAGGATTGGATTTCTTCTTTTTTACCGGAATATAATTCCGAAGAAATAGGAGGGGTAGGAGGTTATATTGAGGTCCCTGGAAAAGAAAGATCGGTTTTTGATGATTTTAATGAGAAAATGAGTAAGGAGAAATATGGGATAGATAATAAGAAAAAGGTAGGTGGATTTGAGTCGCCTGCAGGTGGAACGGGTAACATGAGTTATAGAAAAGATATACTTAACGATTTTAGATTTGATGAGAAAAATTTCAGAAATCCTGGAGGTGAAGATGCAGATTTAAAGAAAAGAATATGTAATGCTGGATATAAAATAGTTTACCTTCCTGTTAAAGGAGAACATTTACATTCTTTAGATTTCTTTGATTTCATAAAGAATTCTTTTACAAGAGGGAAGGGTATTGGATCTTATACAAAAAAATGGAACGGTTTGCCAAAATCGATTTTTTTACTACCAGTCGCTATATTAACTTTTTTATTAGGATACTTTTCCTTTTTTTTTCCAATAGTATTTTTAATTTTAGTTTTTAGTTATGGGTTTTTAAAAACAAAGGATATTTCAGACACTTTTTTCGAAAACTTAATCTTCACATCTATTTATTGGTGTAAAAAATTATCTGAATCGATTGGGGTTTTAATGGTGTATCTAAAATGGAATTAGGAGTAATATACGGATTACCTGATAAATATGCAACAACAATAAGAATGAAAAACCTTATCAATTCACTTTCTTCTGATATAAAAGTAAAAGAAGTTAATCTAAAAAATTGGGAAGGAGGTTATCCTAAAAAAGGCTTTAAAGTAATCAAAAACACTATTCAGAGCCTTAAAAAACTTAAAAACTCAGATGTAATATATTTCAATGCACCATTACTCCCAAGTTCTTTTGCTGGAAACTTAATTAAAAAAATCTATTCAAAACCTATAATTGTAGATTGGGACGATGCATTTATTGATTTTAGAAAAATAAAACCTTCTTTTTTTAATCCTAGAGCTTACTATGAATATAAAAGCGTAAAAAAGGCAAATAAGCTTGTTGTGGTTAGTAAATATTTAAGAAATGTGGCACTAGATATAGGAGTTAATAACAATGATGTTTCTTATATATCTAACGGAGTTGATACTGATTTTTTTGATCCTAAAAAAACTAAAGCGAGTAAATTTATAGAAAAACATCAAATAGATACTCAAAAAAACACTATTTTATTTTTAGGAAGAATAGGTGGGAATAAAAATGAATTTGCGGGAAAAGAAGTGGCAAATGCAACAATTAAATTGTTAAAGGAAGGAAAAGAATTGGAGGCAATGGTTGTTGGTGATGGCCCTAACCTTTCTAATTTTAAAAAATATGTAAGTAAGATGAATTGCAGAGAAAATTTTATCTTTACAGGCTTTATTAATCGTTCAAATGTAAGAAAAGCTATTAAAGCATCTGATATATGTGTTAATCCTTTAAAGGAAGATAATTTTAGTTCGAGGTGCAGAAGTTCCGTGAAGATTAAGGAGTATATGTCTATGGCAAAGAAAGTTGTTGCCACGGGTATTGGGGAAAATAAAAGAGATTTAATGTATGGGGAAGCTGGATATTTAGTTGAACCAGGTTGGAGAGGTATTAAAAAAGGGTTGGTTAAAGCAATGGAAGATGAAAAAAGTGAGAATGAATTTGCGAGGAAAGTTGCAAAGAAAAAATTTGATTGGAATGTTTTGTCGAAAAAATTTCATGAAATCATTAAGAGGATTGATTAAAAACATAGAGGCTTAAAATGAAAATTTTATATTTCTTAGGAAATTGGCCAAAGCTTTCTGAAACTTTTATCTTAAATGAGATTAAATTTTTGACTGAAAGTGGACATGATGTTCATATATTTGCATTAAATAATCCTGAAGAGGATTATGAGCACAATGAAATCAAAAAGATGGATGTAAATGTTAAATATTCAAATAGTTATAAACAGAACAATCTTTTATTTTTAATTAATAATTTAGATTATAAATTTTTTAAATCTCTTTTTGAACAAGAAGACTTAGTAAATGTAATAATGAATCCTAAGAAATCTATTTCTTCTATCTTATTTTATAAGGAAATTATTAATTATATTGAATCTCATGATATTGATCTAGATTTGATACATACACATTTTTTAGATAACAAGATTTTAGCAGCTAATAAGGTCTGCTCAAGATTAAATATTCCTCTTTCATGCACAGCACATGCTTTTGATATCTTTACAAAGCCAAAATCAAACTTACAATTATTTTTAGATAAATTAGATTTTTTAATTGTTCCTTCTAAGTATAATAAAAAATGGTTTGAGAGTAAATTTGACCATTTACCCCGCATCAAATATATACCTGCAAGTAACGATTTAACGAAATTTAGACCATCCAAAAATACACAAGAAAATAAAATTTTAACTGTAGGGCGTTTAGTAAAGAAAAAAGGGATTGAATATGCTTTAAAGGCTCTAAGTGATATAGAAGATGATTTTGAGTATCATATAATAGGATCTGGCTCTGAAGAAAAAAATCTCAAAGAACTTACTAAAAAATTAGGACTAAAAAATAAAGTAAAATTTTTAGGAAATGTTAGCGACAAAAAACTAATAGAAGAATACGATAAAGCTAGTATTTTTTTGTTACCGAGTATAATAACTGAAGAAGGTGATAGAGACGCTATGCCAGTAGTAATTAAGGAAGCTTTAGCCATGAAAACCCCTACTATTTCTACAAATATTAGCGCCATCCCAGAAATAATAGAGCACAATAAGAATGGGATTATAGTTGAACCTAAAAACGTAAAAGAATTAAGAAAAGCTATCTTGCAATTGATTAAAAAAGATAAAAAAAGAAAAAGATTGTCTGAAAATGCTAGAAAATATGCTATTGAAAATTTTTCGAAAGATGTAGTAGGTAAAAAACTTGAAACTACTTTTTTAGAATTAATAGACAGTAAAAAAATAAAAAATTCTTAAATAATTTTTTTAAAAAATTTTTGTGATTCCAAACCTACTTGTTTCCAATCTTTCTTAAATGTATTCTCTTGATTTTGTTTATTAACTAATTTGTTTTTTAGGATATATCTAATTTTGGAACTAAATCTATTAATATTAGTTGGAACTAAATTTCTAATTTTATTAGAAAGTTCCGAGCATCCGCATTGGTTGGATACTAAAGATGTTGTTCCACAAGCAATAGCTTCCATTGGTGTATTTCCAAATGCTTCATATAAAGAAGGATGTATATATATCTTCGATTGAGAATAATGTCGTGGAAGCTTTTCTTGTGAAATAAAATCAATGTGGTTAAATCTATCTCTCATCTTTTTTTCTTTAAGTTTTTTTAAGACTTTTTTGAATAGTTTTTTTTCTGGAATTGGGCCTATATGGAGTAATGAATATTTTTCATCAATTTCCTCAAGTATGTTTGGAAATAGGTGGCAACCTTTTCTCTTAGAAAAAGCAGAAACATTTAAAATCTGATTTTCCTTATCCACGTCTTTTGGTTCCATGATATCGGGAACACCATTATATACCACTTTAGATTCTTTATTATATCTTTTTTTTATCGAATTTGCTATTTTTTTGCTGACTGAAACAATTAAATCTGCTTTTTTGATTGCTTTTTTTTCTAGATAACTATCAATTTTCATATATTGTTTTTTGAGCCAACTTTTTTTGAAAGGTAATTCAATTTCATCGGCCCATAGACTATGACATTTCATCACAAAAGGTTTATTTAGACTAACAAAAACACCTGAATTTCCGTGTGAATGAATTAAATCAAAGTCATATTTATTATCAAGGTTCTTTGCCTTTTTTTTCGCTTTAATTAAAAAAGAGAATTTTTTTACAGCATCTATACCCCCAAATTTACTTGTTTTGATTCTATGTATTTGAACTCCGTTTCTACTATATCTGTTATTTGTATTTGGATGGGAGGATGTTAAAACATGAATTTCATGCCCCAATTGGCTTAGACCCTCAGCAAGGTTTTTAGAATGATAAGCCATTCCACCTACAGTGTATGGTGGGTATTCATGGGTAACTGATAATATCTTTATCTTACAACACCTCTTTATATAATTCGTTTGTTTTTTTGGCTATTTTTTTCCAATTAAATCTTTCTTCGACTAACTTTCTTCCTCTTTTACCCATTTTTCTCTTTTTTTCTTTATTTCTTAAGATTGAGGTAATTGCTTTTGCCAGTTTTTCAATATTATTTGGTTGAATAACTTTTCCATAAACATTGTTTTTTATTTCATCAGAAACTCCAGCAACATCAGTTGTAATGACGGGTAATCCAGAAGCCATAGCTTCTAGCAAAACCATCCCAAAGCCTTCTTGCTCAGAAGAGATGGATGGTAAAACAAATAAATTACTTTTTCTATAATACCTGGGAAGATCTCTTTCAGGAATATACCCAACAAAATTTACTTTATTCTCTATATTTAATTCTTTAGCAAGGTCTTTATATTCCTTTAATAATTCTCCGCTTCCACCAATAATTAGTTCTGTGTCTATTTTAGAAGAAACTTTTTTAAATGCCTTTAATAGTACATCAAGGCCCTTATATCTATGATATTCATCTAATACGCCTAAGAAAAAAATTCCTTCCCCTTCTCCATATTTAGGAGTGAATCTGTTTACATCTACTCCATTTGGAATAACTTCCACTTTGTCCTCAAAGGGCTTTAAGTAGGGAGAATAATTTAGATAAGAAGGTTGAGTTATTATTATTTTATCTGAGTTACTTAATAGTGTTTTTAGAAAGGTTTTGTTGTAGTATTTGGCGATATAATCATTTATTCCTTCGCCAACAATGTCGTTGTGGTATGTCAGGACTAATGGCTTATTTTTTAGTCTTGAGATTATTGAACTCCAGTTTGCATTCCAAGGAGTTGGTAAATGGGTATGAATTAAATCAAAGTTTTCTTTGAGTAATTTAAGTGGTAATGAGGGTGTTATGTTTGTATTAGCTATTTTTCCATAATAACGTAATCTATTTACTTTGATGCCATCGATTTCTTCTTTTTTCTTTAAATCTCTTGGTTCTCTTGAACAAATAACTGAAACATCGTTCCCTAACTGAATTAATTTTTTGCTAAGATCATAAACATGGTTTTCAACCCCACCAGTGTAAGGATAAAACCTTATTGGAGTCTGAAGAATCTTCATCTTTTTATAAAAGAAAAATAAACTCTTAGCCTTTTAATTTGTTTTGGTAAAAACAAAATATCCCTTAGTTCTAGATAACTAAAAAAAATAAATAAAAACATAGAAAAAAAATATTTCTTTTCTAATTTACAGATACATTGTTTCAACTAACCTCAGACTCATTCTTGATACCTGCATCTCCAACGCATTACGCGGTTCTTTATCCCTTAACTTGAAAACCCCTACATATTGGTGATATTTATTATCAAATATCTGCTTCTCCCCTATTTGGAATAGGAACATCAGCTGTGTTTCCGTATGACAGTTATGGTTCTTTAGGATCTAAGTTAATTAAAGCTTGAACTAGTTTTTTGTTTTGTTTTTTTTTTTGGTTTTATTTTTTTTAGTAGTATATTGGCCCATTATCGTAAAGAAAATCCAAGTATTTCCGGATTTTTTCTTTTTCGCAAAGCTCTAGTGATTCAATGTCTCTGAGAACTTCATCTGTTTCTCTATGCATTTCAGTTAGATTATTTCTTAATAACAGTAGTTCATCTACCGTGTTTGAATTAATGTAGGATCTCCATCTGAGTTTATCTAACCAAGGTAAGTTGTAGCAGGTTTTATAGATTTCTCTACTCCCTTTAGGCGCTATTATCAATCTTTTTTTCCTTAATTCGTTGGAAAATTTCTTTGCCTTGTTCTTTAGATCCAGATAAAGGTGAAACATAACCACTACAGCATGAAACACTCCATAGTCAGCTAACATGTCCAAAAAGAAATCGAAGTGATGAGTATCCATTTATTGATTTTGACCGCCTGTGATATTTAATTCCCTTAAATAAGCTCTATGAACCAAATAAGGCTTCAAAAACCCTAGAGACACTAAGTAAGTATAAAAACTAATTAAGAAAAATAAATAATGGAACTTAAGAATTTAGAAAAAGAAATTAACTCATTTTATGGGGATTTTAAAAAAGAAACAGGGTGCTGAACAACACAAAATCATATATAGGAAAGGTAAAGAGGAAAAATCTAGCGAAATCTCCCATAAAAAACAAAAATGACTTACAAAAAACCACCTATGCCCTATCATTGGCCCAACCTCCTACGCCAAACAAACTCCAGGACTCAGTCGATAAAACCAATCACAAAAACACCGCGGAAGGTTTATAGCCAAGTGGATATAGAAGGTAGACATAGGATGTAGAAATAGAACGTGTGTGTCCTTAGGAATTAATCAAATAATTAAAAAAACCGGAAACAAAAAAGAAGAATATGTTATCTGGAAGAAAGGAAGTTTGCTTCATAGAATTTTTTTCTTAATCGAATCCAAGGAAACATTTTAAAAATCTTTTTTTTCCCAAAAAACCTATTTTCACAGTTTTTTACAAACGATCATAACAAGTATATTAGAAAAAAGAAGATTAGAGCCTCCAACCTGATTCTTTAAAAAGGGACTTAGGGGCTAAGATTAGGGTTTTTTAGTTAAGTTTTTACTTTTTAGCTTAATTGTCTAAGGGTAGAGGAAGGGTTTTTTGTTTATTTGTTCATTTCTTTTGCGATGTGTTTTAGGTACTTGATTATTATTTTTTCTATCTCTGTCTCTGGTTTTTGGCCAATGTGTTTAGTTAGCATCTTGATCATTGCGATGAGGTTTGTGTAAAGTAATTCGTATTCACTTATCTTGTATTGCGGTGCCCCACCTTTCCACCGAATCTTGTTTAATTCCTTAGGATCAATTATTTCGTGTTCTTTCCTAACATATGGCTCAAAATGCTCAGACGAGTCCTTTAGGTCTAAATAAACGTGTGAAATAATTAATGCAGCTACTAACACACCCTCTCTTTCCAGGTGTTCTTCAAAAAATCCCTTGTGATGTGTGATAGCTCTGTGACGTGCTCCCTCATCTAAATCTATTCCATCATGAACTTCTTCATATATGTCTGTAAATTCTTTTCCAAACCACTCCTCTACATGGTTCCTGTGTTCTCTAAGACCAGGCATAATTTCTTTAAAAAAATTTTTTTTATGTTTCTTGTTCCAGTAATAGGTCTTTTAGGTCTTCTCTGTGGTGTTGGGTCATCATGTAGTGCCTGTCTAGGTATCTTGGTGTTTCTCTTGACTTAATTGTTGTATATCCTTCGATTTCTCTTGATATTTGGTCTAGGTCCTTTGAATCTCGGAGTATTTCTGCTATTCCCTTTAAGTAACCAACTATGTGGCTAACTGGTTCACTTAATTCATTCACTTTCTCGGTTAATGGTTTTTCTTTTATTGGGTACTTGTTTTTTTCTTCGCCATAACCAGCTGCTTTATCTCCTTGAATGGTTTCGAGTAGTTGTGTGTTTTTTCTCTTGGCTTTTCTCCAATCACTTACATTGAAGGTTCTGTTTAGTTCTATGTAGCCCTCTGCTTTTGTTGCAGAGAACTGAAGCAATTCTTCTAAATCAAGTATTTTTTCAATGAATTTCCAGTACTCTTCTCTACTAAAATAGAGATATCTATTTTCTTGATAGTCTTTCCAGATTTCTTCTTTTTTTGTTTTTTCCTTTATTTTTGTTTTTATTTCCTGGATCTTTTGTTTTAGTTTGTTTGCTGCTTCCATTACTCTATAATAGAGGCGTTGACCAGGTCCTTCCTTTAATAATGCCTCATATATGAAAGTTGTTTCACCTTCCTTTGGTGGTGCTCCTAAGTCAATTTCTAACTTGAAGCTGGTTTCTTGGATAATTTCCTTTGCTTCCTCTAAGCCTAGTTCCTCAGCCTCCTCTTCTCCATCTTCTTTTTCTTGTTTTTGGAAGTTTGTGTTTTTTATGTAATCTATTGCTTGTTCTTTGTTTTTAAAAGACATCTTTTCTCCAATAACCTCAATTCAGAGGGAAATAGGTATTTTTTTTTAATTTTTTCTATTTTCTTCTCAAGAGATTAGGCACATTTTTAGTGTATCCTAAAGATTTCTGTATTATTTCTGCTCATCTACAAGATTTCTGTCACAACACCGAATAATATTGATATTCCACCGAAATCCTTATATCCATCAGACCTTATACCCATCAGAAATTCATATGTTCATCAGGAATGCTCATATCCCACCGCGCTTCTAATACCCATTAGAAACACTAATATCCATTAGAAGTTCTAATACCTGTTAGTGGTTCGGTTCATGATTTATGTTAATAATAAAGTAAACCTTTTTATATGAGGAGATTTTTTTTCCTAATCACCCCATTTTTTCGTCCCTATAGGCGTCTATTTTTTTGGTTGATCCTGTTTTTTTGGTTATTTTGTTTTGTTTCTTTGTTTGTTTATTTTTGTTTAATAAAAAAAGTGTTTTGTATAAAAAAACATAATTACTTATAAAAGAAAGTTTAATTAAAATAATAAAGATGCCTAAGAAGTATTGTCTAGAAACAAAACAAAGAGCATTTGACCTAAAGAAAGAAGGTAAAACCCAGGAACAAATATCTGAGGAACTAGGTGTTTCCCGAACCACCATAGTCAAATGGCTCAAACAAAAAAGTCCAAAACAAAAAATATTCAAAGCTTTTGAAGAAGGAAAGAAACCAATCGATGCCTGGAAAAAACATGACATAAAGAAAGAGACGGCGAGAAAATGGTGGAGACAACACCAAGAACTAAAAGGAGAAACAATCTCCGAAATAAAAGAAGAAAGAATAAAACAAATAGAAAAAAGAATGGACAAAATAGAAAAACAAAACGAGGAAGTGATCAAAGAATGCGCACAAAGACTAAAAGAAGCAAAAAAAGCATTCAAAAAAACAAAAAAACCACTATGAAAACACAAAAAAACCAAACCATGTCACTATTCACTCATTAATCTCTTTATCATCTAAAACTAAGACATCTTTCTAAGAGAACAAACTAACATCTATTATAGTTTTTATGATATAAAAAACCTTTTTTTTGAATATTAAATCCAAAAAAAACATTAAATCCTTTTTTATTTCTCGAAAAATCAGCCCTAAGATATTTTAACGACTCAATCATGGTGATCTTCTAGAAAAAAAAATTAGGTTTTTAAAAGAATTAATAATCCAAAATAAAACAAATAAAAGTTTTTTTAGTAAAATTATCTATTTTAACTAATTTAAGTATAGAAGCAGGATGAAGAAAGAACTTAAAAACAAAGCAAAAAAAAAAAGAAAAAAGAAATCCCTAATGCTCTGTTCTCTATATCTCGTGTTTCGTTTATAAAATCTGGAGGCGCTATACTTATTATTCCTCTTTTAGGTCAATAAAACTTATTTCCTCATTACAATGAGGGCATTTGAAGCCATCTGCGATTTCTTTAAATTTATAAAAGTCGTCAGGGTATACGAGTCTTCTCTTACATCTTGGACAATACTTGGGTAATCCATCTGTTTTTCTCGTTTTCCATTCATAGCCACAAGCTCGGCATCTGAGATTAGGTTCAGGTTTAATTGATATCTTACCAAGAACTACTTGTTCAGAGTTATTAACTAATTCAACGACTCCCATATCCTTTATAACTTTATAAGGTAAGAACTTTTTATCTAAACTCTCTAACATCTCTACCGTAATATCGTAGTCTTTAGAAGAAACTTTCTTTAAAATTTTTTCATAATCTACTGAATTTGCACTATTCATTATAATAAAGTTTTATATATGAGATAAAAAAAATTCCTCAACTGTGCATAAATAGAGAGCTACACATAAATAGAGAAGTACACATAAATAGAAATCCTATAGATAATTAGAAACACTATCTATGAATAGGTCACTGTGTATTTTACCAAATCCAATACATCTATAGTAGGTAGTGTATACTTATTAAATAGGGGAGAATAGTTTCAGATGATCTCTCTCATTTTTAGGATGAAAAAGGGGAGATGAAAGCAATTAATATACAAAAGACATCTTTTCGCACTATTTCGGATTCAAAAACCTACTCATCCTTTGACCCCCTTCCCTAATATACTTCCCATATATCTACACTCATATATTAGATCAAAATTTTCTTTTACAATTTTACTCCTCTTCCATTTTCCCAAAAAGGAAAGTTATTTTCCCTTACTTTGGAGAACCATTTGTATGTAAATTTCTCATACATCGTTAACATAACTTTCTATTCTTGGTTCATTTGAAAACAGAATTGGTTAAACAATTACTAGTTCATTGATGAAATAAAAAATTTTTTCTCGTACATCCTCTGTATAAAATATCTTTTTTAATAAAAACTAATGAAAACATCTTTTTATAACTATAATGAAATTTAATAAAGTAATCAGGGCTCTGAATAAAATTAATCTTTTTATTGAAGCCAATTAACATCTATCCTGTTTCTCTAAATCAAATTAAACAAAATAATTCTTCAAATTAACTGAAGATTAAAATTATTGAAAAACTATTTTGATGATTCAAATACCTGTATGGGAGAATCAATGAGATTTAATCACCTAAAAGAAGTAAACCTTCAAAATTTTACCCAATATTAAAAGCTCCGAAACTTCTTTGCCCCCCCTTCCACCTTAAGACCAGCATTTAATGCCTCTACCTAAGTTTTTTTGTTTTTGTCTTTTTATCCGAAGTTTTTATGATTTTTGTTTAATAGATGAATTAGAAAAGTAAGAGGTAATTTTTAATGAATGAGCCTTTTTTTGGTGCCAATTCCGCGGAAGTGGTTGGTGAGGTTGATTTTGGGGTGAAGACGAGTGTTTGGCATAATGCTACAATTAGGTCGGAGTCATTTATAGGGATAGGGAAGAAATCTAATGTTCAGGATAATTGTGTTCTTCATTCAAAGGGTTCGGAAAAGACAGTAGTAGGGGAAGAAGTGACTGTTGGTTATTCAGCGGTTGTGCATGGTTCAGAGAGAAAAGATAATTGCTTAATTGGGATAAATTCATCGGTTTTAACTGATTCCAGGGTAGGTGAAAACACGATAGTAGCTGCAAATGCCTTAGTCCCTGAAAACGAAGAATTACCACCAGATTCCGTTGTTATGGGAGTTCCTGGAAAAGTTGTCAGAAAAACTAAGGAAGAAGAAATTGACTTGATAAAGGAAAGAGCCCAAGAATACTACGAATTAGCAAAAAAATACAAAAACAACCAAAAAAAGCAACATAAGTAACATAACTCCTTTTATAAGATAAATATAGAGAGGGATCTAACTTTCTTCTGGAGATAAATGAGTTGGTGGTTCAGAACATTTTTTTATTTATTCACATGAATTGGTATTTATGGAGCTTCGTTTTCAGAAGGGAACAATAATTGTAGATGGGAGTTATAATCTTCCGCATACTAGGTGGGATGATCGGAGTGGGGAGGATCGTGCTTTAGCTCTTCATTACAGAGACATCCTTGATTACTTAAAAAACTCCGACATCCCCTACGAGGACAATGTAATGGATCTTGTATCGTGTCTGGAGCTGAAATGCGACATAGAACTCCGACCATACCAAGAAGAAGCCCTAGATCGTTGGCGGGCGGATAAGAGGGGAGTTCTTATTTTGCCCACGGGTTCAGGCAAAACATACATTGGGATGGCAGCAATCCAAGAAGTAAATGCTCCTGCTTTCGTAGTTGTTCCAACTCTTGACCTCGTTGATCAATGGCGACAGGAACTCAAAAAATTCGACACCAAAATCGGGGAATACACAGGAAGAGAGAAACAAATTGAGGCTATTACTGTTTCGACGTATGATTCGGCTTATAATCAGGCTGAGAACATTGGTAATCGCTTTAAGTTCGTTGTGTTTGATGAGGTTCATCATTTGGCTTCTGAGGGATATAGACATATTGCGGAACTCTTCGCCTCTCCCTATAGGATGGGTTTAACTGCAACATATGAACGCCAAGACGACAAACACAAGGATCTTACTAGGTTGTTGGGTGGAAAGGTTTATGAGATTGAGACCGAGGAATTGACTGGGGAGTATCTCTCAAAGTACACGGTTGAGCGAATCACTGTAGACCTAACCCCTAGCGAAAAGGAAGAATATGATGAAAAGGTTGAGGTCTTCAGGAATTACCTCATGTCCTCAAACCTCCAGATGAGGGGGCCAAGTGACTACAGGAAGATAGTGATGCGAAGCGGCAACGACCCCAGGGCATGGAAGGCTGTTAGAGCTCGGAATGATGCACGCCAAATTGCCTACAGCTCCAACGCAAAACTAAATGAATTAGCAAACCTCCTAAAAACACACCGAGGCGACAGAATCATTATTTTCACCCGATACAATGACTTAGTTTATGAGGTAGCGGATCGCTACTTAATACCACCTATTACTCACAAGACACCTAAAGAGGAGCGAAGACAAATCCTACAGCGATTTAAGGAAGACAAGTACTCAGCCATCGTTAGCTCCCAAGTACTGGATGAAGGAGTGGATGTTCCTGACGCAAACATCGGAATCATCTTATCAGGCACAGGAAGCAGCCGCGAATACAGACAACGACTAGGAAGAATTCTTCGCCCATCAAGTAAAAAAGCCAAATTATACGAAATCGTTTCAAAAGGAACAGGAGAAATCCAAACCTCATACCGCCGAAAAACCTAAAAAATGGTGCCACATTATGTTAACGAAGAAGTTACTAGAAGTCAAGAAGTACAAATCCGACATAAATCCCCGTTACAGAGAAATTCAAGAATACAAGGATGTTGCAGAAAATGTTATCAGCGCCTACAAAGAAGAATGTACGCGTGAAGAGATAAATGAGAGAATAACTGATTTAGAGACACATGACACATTTAAATTTGTACGTGGACTCTCAAAGTTATTGGAGCGCCAATCAAAGTTCATGCAGCAATCAGAGTTTTCTCCCACAGAATTAAGAGAAACCGTCTTTGAACATGGCTACGTAACAAACAAAGAAGAAAGAAAAAACGTCCTCAAAGAAGTAGCAAAAAAATTCAACACAAATACTGAACAAGTGGACCAGGATCTTTGGGCAGACCAAGAAAAAAACGAAGTATTAATCTCAAAACCCCAGACCTCAGCCAAAGAACTACTGAAGCAATACAATCTCTCATTAACGCAGACACTTCTTTTTGACGCCCTCGAACTCAAATTCAATGCTTCAGAGAACTATCAGGAGATCTTTGGGTACATGAAGTACCTTGGCCTAATGTACAGCGTCAACAAAGAACTAGAAGTCACTGTAACAGGACCTGCTGCTTTATTCAAGAAGACCAGGAAATATGGAACCAAAATCGCCAAACTCCTACCAACCATAATGAAAGCCAAAAAATGGGGTATTTCAGCCAAAGTCGAGACCGAGGTAAGCAATGAAACACGCGTATACGAATTCTCTCTTGACTCAAACAAAGAACACCTATTCCCACAAAAAACAACGACCCAATCATTCGATAGCGAAGTAGAAAAAGACTTCGCAACCCGAATAAATTCCCTAACCCAAAACTGGAAAATAAAAAGAGAACCAACAATCCTCCGCACAAACAACCAAGTGATGATACCAGACTTCAGCTTCAAACGAAAACGAAAACAAAAAAGAGAAAGAAAACAAAAAAGAAAAAAAAGACATAAAAACTATGATCTCTTCTTAGAAGTTATTGGGTTCTGGACACCCAAATACCTAGAAAAGAAGCTTAGAAAACTCCAGTCAATCGAAACAGAGGTTCCGATGCTTTTAGCGGTTAACGAGAACCTGAATTGCACCAAAGAAGACTTCGAAGAACAAGAACACGTCTTTTTTTACGGCAAACAGATTCCAGTTAAACCAGTAATAAAGCACCTAAACCAGATAGAAGAAAAAATCATAAAAAAAGACCTCAAGAACCTAAAAAACAAAGACATAAAAACCCCAACAGAAGCAAAAGACATCCAAGAACTAGCAAAGGAACAAGGAGTTGAACCAAAAGCCATAGAACAATACCTAAAAAATAATCATTCGGGAATAATCTCAAACGGAATCTACCTACCAAAGCCAGTTCTCAAGGAAATAAAAACAGAGATTGATTCAATTAAGGATCCAACGCTATCAGACGTAAACCCAATCTTAGAGAAATACGGAGCTGGTCAAGAAATCCTACAAAAAATAGGTTACACAATCCAATACAAAACACTGAACCAAAATGAAGCAAAAATCACGAAGAAAAAACAGCAGTAACTTCGTCTTAAGAAAAAACCTTAATTTAATAAACTTGTTTCTTAGATATCTAAAAAACATCAAACTCTTCCCTAAATAAACAATAAAAGAATTAAATCCCTAAGAAAAAACCTATTAACTCAAATCAATTCTTTTTCTACGAAGAAGCCATAGATTCGATAAGTAAAGACTATTTTTATATCAAATATTTTTGTTTCTAGAAAAAACAAAACAAGATATAAAGGAAGAAAGATAAGTCTGAGGGATGAAATGCTTTTTTGGTCTATAAAACAACTTTGATTAGTTCCCTTATAATTGAAAGGTTTAGAAATACTACAGTATAGCCGTGTTTTTTTAAAGAGAGGTTTGTTATTTATGAGGATGTGGATGATTGATCCAGAGCTAATGTGTATGCAGCATGTTGTTGGAGAGCATAGAGAACTCCATGCCTTAAAAGGATCTCTTGAAAGAACCAAACCAAAATACGATAATCATGAAAAGCATAGGAAAAATCTTACTACACTTGCAAAATCTGGAATCATCGAACTAAAGTCTCTGAAAGAAAGACACGAAGAATTGGTAGAATACATGGATAATCATAAATCACCTATAGGAGAAACCCCAACATTAGAACATCTCCCTGAAGAGGTTAGAAATGCAGAAGTTGATAAAGAGAAAGCTATCAAGGACCTAATTAATCGACCAGAAGCATGTAACCCCAAAGGCATATGCAGAAAGAACCTAAAAAACCAAATATAATCTACCTAAATAAACTGATTTTTTCTTAGATTTTGATTTAAAAAATAATCAAATCAAATAAAATAAACAAAAAAGTAATTGATTTAATTAGTTGTTATTGACAAAAAAAACAATTTTTTTTTCTAAACCCATAAGTTACTTATAGTTTTTTTAGATATTGGGAAGAAAGAAGGTTTACTTAATGAAAAATACAAATCAAAAATTATTTTTAGTTTTTTTAGTTTTCATTTGTCTCTTCTTGTTTACAACAGGTTCAGCAACAGCTTTCGAAGACGGCTCCGGAACTGAAACCGATCCCTACGAAATAGGGAATTGGACCCATCTAGATGATGTGAGGAATGAATTGGGTGCAAATTACACATTAGTGAACGACATTAACAAAACGACCGACGGATATGATGACTTAGTCAATACTACTGATGGCTGGAACCCGATAGATAGCTTTACAGGAACTTTTGACGGAAATGGTTATGAGATAAGTGATCTTTACATAAACCGTCCTGAAACACATGACGATGTAGGACTGTTTGAACAAATTGAAGATGGATCAAAAGTTACTGATGTAGGATTGGTTGATATTAATGTTACAGCCGATAATGGTTATGTAGGAGGTTTAATTGGATATTGTTATGGTGATGTCAGTGATTCTTATTCAACTGGTGAGGTTAATGGATCCTCTTTTGCAGGCGGATTAATTGGATATGCTTATCAGAGTAATGTTACTGATTCGTATTCTGATGCGAATGTAGAGGGGGATACATATGTTGGAGGTTTGATAGGAGAGATCGATGACGGTAACGTGAAAAATTCTTACTCAACTGGTAATGTTATAGGAAATGCAGATGACGTCGGAGGATTGGTAGGAAATGCTTGGAAAAGTAAAGTTAGTAATTCTTATTCAACCAGTGATGTAGAAGGAACCGGTAACAATGTTGGAGGATTGATCGGATACTCAGATACGGGTAGTAGTGTTAGTGATTCATACGCTACTGGGGATGTGAATGGAACCGGTGAAGAAATTGGAGGTTTGATCGGATGGAATGATATGGCTGATGTTAGTAACTGTTCCTCAACCGGTAATGTAACAGGGAAAGATGCTGAAGTTGGAGGATTGATAGGAGGGAATTATGGAGGTAATGTTGTTGATTCACACTCAGATGGTGATGTAACAGGAATCGGTATGGATGTGGGTGGTCTGATCGGTTTGAATGAGGGTGATGTCAGTAATTCTTCCTCAACCGGTGATGTAGAAGGACAGGGTGATTATGTTGGTGGTTTAATCGGAGGGAATGAGGCTGATGTTAGTAATTGTTCCTCGACTGGTGATGTGAATGGAAGTGGTGATTATGTTGGTGGTTTGATTGGTTGGAGTGATGGAGGGGTTAGTGATTCTTATTCTGATGGAGAGGTAGAAGGTGTTTCAGAAGTTGGAGGTTTGATTGGAAACCTAGAAGATAGTAATATTAACAGTTCATATTCAACTGGAAATGTAATAGGGAACATGGGGTATGTTGGAGGCTTAGTAGGATATTTAGAAGAATCAACAGGTAATAGCAATATTAATAATTCTTATTCAACTGGTGAAGTAATAGGAAACGAGACAAGCGAATATGGCTTTGGAGGATTGGTTGGATGGAGTCATGGTAATATTAATAATTCTTACGCAACTGGAGATGTAACGGGAAACGACGATGTCGGGGGTCTGATAGGAGGAAATAATGGAGATGTCAGTAATTCTTATGCAACAGGTAATGTAACAGGAAACAGTGAAATCGGAGGTTTAATTGGTTGGAGTGATGGCGTTGTCAGTGATTCTTACTGGGATAACCAGACAACCACTCAAACCGAGGGAATCGGTATTCAAGATGGTACTGTTAATAATGTTGTGGGTCTTCTAACTGCTAATATGACTGGAGACTCCGCTAAAACTAATATGAGTGCCTTTGATTTCCAAAATACTTGGGAAACGGTATCCATAAGTGATCCAGATACGACTGATGATGGGTATCCAATACTTCAAGTTCTAAATAGGGGTGACCAACTTCTTTCTCAAGGAATTATGGTTTTCGCAGACGGAACTGGAACCAAAAATGATCCATACCAAATAGAAAATCTTAACCAACTAAACCAAACACGAAACAACCTAACCGCCCACTACGAATTAATTAGTGACATAGATGCTTCCGATACCAGCACATGGAACGGCGGGGTTGGCTTCGACCCGATCGGGGATGGTCCACGTGATTGGGATATATCGTTCAACGGAACGTTCGATGGCAACGGCTACACTATCGCCAACCTGACGATTGATCGGTCGGGAGGGAGTTTTGTCGGGCTGTTTGGCTTGGTTGGGAGCGGTGGAACGATCAAAAACATCGGTATCGAAGATGTGACTGTTCACGGTAAGGAGTGGGTTGGAAGTGTTGTTGGAGAGAACTACGGAACGGTGAACGAAACCTACGCGACAGGATCGGTCACTGGTGTTTTTCAAGATGTGGGAGGACTCGTAGGCTGGAATGATGGCGTGGTCAATAACTCCTACGCGACCACCAACGTCACAGGCCCTCCTGAAAGTTCAACTGCTCAGAATTCGGGGACTGGTGGTTTGGTCGGGGAAAACGCAGAAAATGGAGAGATTACGAATTCGTACGCTGCGGGTAACGTCTCCGATAGCTATGATGATGTCGGTGGACTTGCTGGGCAAAACAAAAACACGGTGATCGACTCCTACTGGGATAACCAGACAACCACTCAAAACAATGGAATAGGAGATGATACTGGTTCCACTACGAATGTTGTGGGTCTTCCAACTGCTAATATGACTGGAGACTCCGCTTTATATAATATGTCAGCTTTCGATTTCCAATATACTTGGGAAACTGTGTCATTAAGTGATGGTGATGCTGATTCTGATGGCTACCCAATACTACAGTCACTGAATCGAGAAACCCAAATAGAAGCTCAACCAGACAACACAGCCCCTACAATTCAGTCTTTTGGTTTTACTAACAATGACCCAACGAATAATGATCAGCTTGAGATTGAGATAGAAACCGATGAGGAGTTGGGAAGCGATGATGGAGACATAGAAGTATCTATTTCTGGTTCAGGAACAGGTACTTTAACTGGTAATGATTTTACGGAATCTGGTTCTGGACCTTATTTGTATA
Source organism: Candidatus Methanohalarchaeum thermophilum (assembly GCA_001914405.1). GTDB lineage: Archaea > Halobacteriota > Methanonatronarchaeia > Methanonatronarchaeales > Methanonatronarchaeaceae > Methanohalarchaeum > Methanohalarchaeum thermophilum. Next base: position 263,335 of record MSDW01000002.1, on the reverse strand, counting down.
CTGCAACTTATGATGCATCTGGTGATAGTGATGGAGACTTTACAGCAACTCTCAACACCGCCCAAGATTCAGCAGGTAACGATGGAGCAAATACTGAATCCGACACCGTAACCCTAGATACCTCGGCTCCTTCCGACGTATCAGTAGATAATGCACCCATTATCACGCAATCTGGGGAAAGTGTTGATTTTGATGTCAGTTTCATTGAAAGTGATCCTTCTAGTGTTGATATCCAAATTGGTTCTCAAAGTACTCAGACTTTTTCGGTGTCTTCCGATGGATCGCATACTTTAACTGTTGACGCTGGAAATGTACCTGATAGTGAAGGAAGCTACGACATCAATGTTAATGTTTTTGATGATGCGGGAAATACAGGTAACACTACAAATACATTAGAAATTTACCAATATGATGGTGTAATTGAGTCAGTGAATGTATCAGATGAATATTATGGCCAAGTCAGTGTGGCGATTAGTGATCTTGGCACCTCCATTGACATTGATAGTGTTCCAGAAATTAGCAACATCTACCAATACATAGAAATAAACCTAACCCTATCAGATACTGCAACTGTAGATCCAGGGGATGTATCAGCTAATATAACTTTCACTGTAAACAAGACATGGCTAGAGGGTGTTGGTGCGGATTCAGAGAACATAGTGTTGAAAAGATACAATAACGAAGAATGGAATGAACTAAGAACAGAAAAGATAGGTGAAAACACCACACACATTAAATACAAAGCACAAACACCAGGTTTCTCTTACTTCGCAATAGGAACAACTTCAACTAGTGACAAAATCATTGGAGGAACAATACTCAACACAAATCTCTTAGATATTTGGTTGCCGCACATAGGGTTACTAGCTCTAATTAGCCTCTTGGGAGTAGTGATGGTTTATTCGGGTTGGAGATTGTGGTCTAAGGATTAAAACAAGTAAGCAATAATCAAGACTTAAGTGAATTAAGGAAATGTTTCCCTTTCTTTTTTTATTTATTTTTTCACTAAAGTTAGGTCTTCATTTATTTTTTTAGTTTTAGTTATGTGCTTTTTTCTGAAACTTTGATGGTTGCGTTGTATTCTAGGTCTTTTTCGAGATCTTTTTCCACTTCTACTGTAGCTTCTTTCAATGTTTTGTCATCAAATAAGTGTTTTAAGAGCTTTAGTGTTCCTTTGTCTCCTTGTTCAAGTGTCACTGTACCCTGCCAACCTATAGCGGCTTTAATTCCTTTTTCATAAAAAGGCTTGTATAAGTTTGTATTTGTTGCTTAGGGTGAATGTGTGGCAACTGTCAAAGATGACGAGTGTGTCATTGAATTCTCCTTCCATTTCTGTTGACACAAACTTATATGTGGCTGCAAAAACTCTTTTCTCTTCAAAAACACCCTGCAACAACAGCTTTTTTGACTGCAGAACTAGATACTTAGAAGACTCATACTTTTCCTCTGTAAATAATGAAGACTTGTAATCAAATTCTTCACTCCTTATATCAGTTGTAAAATGAACTCTAAAGATAAAGATAATGACCTTGTAATTTAAGCCAGGTAACCGCCTATACAAATCCACAGTAATATTATTGAAAACATCTACTTCAACACCTCTTTCATTGAAGAGTTCAATTGTTTTTTTTTTTCAGTGAAGTTTTTTCCTTGTTCTGGGAATTGGCGAGTACTGCGACCTGTCCCCCTGTTCCTACATTTCTTTTGAATCACTTTGGATTTGATTTAGCCAAGTAGGTAAGGGAGAAATTAAAATAATTGTTATTAAAAAAGCGCTGAGGACAAATATTGTTTTTGAGTGATCTGAAACGAGTTTACGTAATTTCAACTAGACTAGAAATACTCCACGACCTAAACTCCATCCAAGACTCTTATTTGTTTTGAATGACAAGGAAAATAACTTTTCCCAAACCTAAAAAAAATAAACATAAAATAAGCCAAGAAAAAAAAATATCGAGAAATATATCTCTTTTATGGCCTAGCAACACTAATAAATCTCTTTAACTCTTTTTTAGGAACAACACACCACTTTCATAACTAAAACCTATTTTGTCTTCTTTTTCCCCATCCAAGGCCTTCTACCATACCTTTGGGTAAGATAATTTGGTAACTGCCATCTTTTTTTGTTGCAGTTTTCTAGTTCCCAAATTCAACAAAATCTAAATCAATGTATTAATTGTATAAAAAACGGAGAAATAAGTAAAAAAAAGTAAAAAATTGGGGTGATATTGAACTTCAACGAATAAGGGCTCAAGAGGGATCTAAACCCTAAATATACGGCTCCGAAGCCCGTCAACTTGTCCAGACTAGTAATATGACCCTAATTCCTAAAAAAAACTTTCTTATAATGGTCTTGTAAATAGGGTTGTATCTTATGAGAAAAATAACCTTTTGTTGGGAAAAAATGACTATTGTATCAGAAGAAAAAATAATCAATTTTACAAGAAAATAAGTTAGATATTGAGCCAATAGCCAGGTTGTTTTAGGTGATTCCACTTCTTTTAGACTTGATTTTTTAAATCATTCCTTTGATATCTTTGCCTTTGTCTAGGCCAATAATCCTCTATTTTGTTGGTTATCTGTGGGATTCGGGAGCAACGATATTCTTTGGCTTCATTATCTTCCTGTAGTAGTTGATTATCTCCTTCTCTTCTTGGTAGGGCCAGATATAATTATCCCTCATGCATTACTATGTATTTTTCGTTGGTTATATGGTTTATAAACTAAATTTATTGTATCTGCAGTTCTCTTTACCTCTTCCTAGATCCAATAACACGTTTCCAATTCATATTTCTCTCCAGAACCAACATAATCCATTGCCTAATGCCTATTCTACTAAAATATTAGTAAACTCTATTTTATCCCTTTCTCTTCTCTTAAAACATCTAAAATATGGTGAATAACTGGTTTCTTTCCAGCATAAATTACCTTCCTTTGGACCTGCCTCAGTTATTGGGCTTTGAACCTAGTTCCCTTTCTTCAATATCACAGAAATAACAGATTCCCTCAACAATTAGAATACCTTCATCCCCCACTTTCCTCATTCTTACCTCATAATTCAACGAAAAAAAGAGAAAACTATATTCAACAGGTTATGCCTAGGTTAAGGTATTTTATCTCGTAGTTTTTTTATTAAGACCATTTTTCTTTATCTTTAGTTGGAGGATACACAAAAACTTTAGATACAAAAATTATATTTGATAATTCAGATAAAGTAACATCTAATTTCTCCTATGGTTAGAGTATAGGGGTTTTTTTCCAGTCGTATACTGTTTTTGCATTTTGCTTCACTTTTCTCTGCTGGAGTTTCGGGCACAGCCATTAGCCCCCAATTCGGATAGATGTCTTTGAATAGACAAATAATAGTAATTTGATTAATCCTAATGTGAATGGTGGCCTGAATATTGTGCATTGGGATAAACCCGAATCAGTAGAGTGTAAGTAGGTGGTATGGCCACACCGAGTAGAATAGGGAAACTGTTTGTGTCTAAGTCTTCTCCTGAAATCCCTTTCCTTTTCTTTCCCGAGCGAAAATCAAGTAAGGTAGAGCTAGTTCACCATTACTTTAATGAGATAAAAGCGAATTCTTATTTTTTTATAGAGTCAGATTAAAAGAGGTTAAGGTAGGAATATCTTTCATAGAATTAATCTTTGAGCTTATTTACAATTAATTAAAGTAAAAAATTGTTCAATGGCCTTTAAATTAAAAGGCATGGTCTTTTGATTTGTTCTATCTACTAAACTTTTATTAAACTAGTTTTAGTAAATTTGGGTACATAAGTTGATTTCTTTAATAAATTTCGTCTCCGAAGATCTGTTTTTAGTGTGGGTTCTGTAGCTAAAATTTTTAATTTATTTTTTTATGTATCTCGTAGTTAGGTTAATTTGGTTTCTTTTATGTTTTATTTTTATAATGTGGATGTTTTTGTTTTTTGTTAGCGGTTTTTTGTGGGTTTTGTTTTGTGTTTGTTGGGTTTTTGACCGAAAGTAATATATGAGGTTATTGTTATATTTTTATAACAGATAGAAATTTATTGGATGGGGGATGGCGAAAGCCAAGGAATTTTCTTGTTTTCGACTAATGTCGAGTGTACAATATTCGTCCAAAATCAAAACCTTTTTTAGACATAAGTCCCTCATCTAAAAACAAGTTCCCTTAAAAAAAGGGAGGTAAAGATAAAACATGAACGATTCAAGAAAGAGATTAATCGCTATAGTAAGTTCAATTGCCTTAGTCATATCAGTATTCAGTCTAATAACATTAGCTCCAGCACAAGCACAAGATGCAGGAGCAGATATCCCACAATATTCAACAGATTATACTGCTAGCAGTGCTGACTGGGTAGTAGGGAATGCAAGTCAAGCAAATGCTAGTGGTTCTGATAATGTCGTAAATTCGATTTACAATGCAACAACTAATTCAAGTTTTTCTTCAGATAGTGTAATTTTCGTAAATTCGACCTACAACGATAGTTATGAACAATTCCCAATTCCAGTGGATGTTGATAATGTAACTATTGTTTCAATGGAAGGACCAAGTGGAACAGTAATAGATGTTTCTGAAAAAAATAATGCATTCTTAGTCAGTGGTTCAAATGCCATCATTAAAGGATTCAATATTAAAAATGTAGGGGCAGATGCTATTTTAGCAGAAAATTCTTCAAATAATCTAACAGTTACCTACAATGAAATCTTCAATGTTACTAATGGTTTCGGTGGAATCCAGGTTAAGAGCGACTCTGTTCTAATTAAATACAATGTAATAGAGAATTGTACATACGGTATTGGACAAACTTCTGCTGATCCAAATAAAGAAACAAATGGAACCGAAATTCATCATAACATCATCAGATCTACAATTCAGGGAGTTTCTGGTTGGAGAGCACACAATATGACTGTTAGCCACAATGAGATTTATGTAAGTGGGGCAGATAACCAGTATGACAAAGATTCTTTCTCTGTAATAAGAGGAATAGATGTTTCTAAAGATAATGTAACTATAGAAAATAACATCATAGAAACTCAAGCTCCTGAATCAGGTGAATCAGCCACTGACATTAAAGTAGGTAAAGCCGCTGCTGTTGATCTAAATGTTCATTATAATCAGTTAATTGGAGAAGAATATGGAATTAATGTTGTAACGGGTTATACTGATACTGTAAACGCCACCCTCAACTATTGGGGTGCTAGTGATGGTCCTGGTGGTGTAGGCTGTGGTTCTGGAAGTAATGTGTCTGAAAATGTTTCATATAACCCATTCTTCAAAAATTCAGAGATGACTGTTTTAGGTAGTTGTGTTGCTCCGGGTGTTGAAGTTGAGCTTGAGAATCCTGGTAAAGCCGATACTTTGAATATTTCGATAATTCCTGCAGCAGCAGATGCAAGTAGCAATAATGTATACAGGTTCGGTAAAGTTGATGTACAGGTTAGTGGAACTAATGCTACGATAACCATAAATTACGATGATAGCGATGTAGCAGGTTTAGATGAAGATGACTTAGTGCCGCAGTACTTTGATGGCGATGAATGGGTTGAATGTAGTGATTACACTGTAAACACATCCGCTAATTATGTTGAAATAACTGTAAATAGTGAAACGACACCAGCAGTACCTTTGACTGGAACTGCTTTCAGCGTAGCTAGTTATGATCTATCGGTTTCACCTGACACCGTTATATACAATGATGAAGGCGTTGAATTAACGGGTACTTTGACTGAAGGTGGAGACTTATTACAGACGCAAGTAAATTACTCAGTCTATACTCCAGAAGGACAACAAGTTGGTTACGGAACCACGAATGATGGAGAATTCACGCACACCCAAGATTTCGTTTACAATGATAGTGAAAATACACCATACGAAGCAAACTACACAGTATATGTAAACACAAATGAAGATCCAACTCAAAGCAATTGGGAAGCCAAATTCATAATCCAACAAGAACTTAACTTTAGTTGGAACGAAGCTGATGACCAACCATTCAAATATGATTCAACTCAAGGCTTTAGCGGTAAACTACTAGACGCAAAAGGCAATGTAATAGAGGATTACAATGTAACCTTATTAAGAGGCGATAAAACAGTTGAATATGATAACTTCCAAGATGGTTTCTTCGGTTTCACAACAATAATTAACGACCACGCAAACTGGACACTAGGAGTAACAGACAACACAAGCTATGTATACAAATACTACGATGTCAAAACTGAGCCAAAAGAAGACCTAAACATAGAATTTGATACAGAAAACACCGTGGCAAGACTAGCAGAAGGAGACTACAATATAACGATTACAAACAGAACAAACGACAAATACGGCCTAATAAATGTAACAGGAATACAATGGAAACAAGCACCAGATTCAGATGACATAGTTGGTGGTACATTAGTAGCTAATGGCAGTGATAGTGATACTGGAGATGCAACCTGGCTATTATTCAACGACAGCAACAACAATGGAATGGTTAACTTTACTGCTAAACCAAATTCGACTGGTGATATCGTAGTTGATGCAATGTACGAAGACCCTGAAGTAGAAACACCAAGTACTTGGGATGCTTCATCTGAGTACTACGATAGACTTGGTACACTAGATCCAGCAGCAAAGATAGTCGCACCAGAAGATGCCAATGTAATGTACAACAAAACATGGGATGCAGGAATCGCATCAGTCGATTACAGTAATCTAAGTACTTTCATGGATTCATATGGTGAGTTTGTTGAAGTAACTGAGAACCAAACAATAGAAGTTCTACCTATAAACGATACAGATAAAGAAAGGCTTCAGACAGAAGACAATAGATTTGGAGAACAATTTAAAGGTCAATCAGTTTATCTGTTTGAATTTGGATTAAGATGGGGTGAAGACGGTGATCTGATTGGACCACAACAGCAGAACGGAACAATAGAGGTTTCAGTGACAGGAGCAGGAGTGGCAGGACCTGACGGAGAAGTTACATATAATGTTTCAGAACTAGATGACTTATATGATAACCAGGGAGGAAACGAGTATTTAGTGCCATTTGTACCAATGCAGGATGACGATTATGTAACCGCTGAAATAAAGATCAATAATTCTGGAGAAATAATAACCAAGACCATCAAGAAAGAAGTCACAGGATTAACAGCTGATGTATTAATAGACGGTGAAGAACAAGATGTAATTACTTGGGGAACTGAGGCAGAAATGAATGCTCAGATAACAAAAGAAGACAACTATGTAAACAATGGATTTGTTTACCTAATGGCCTACAATACATCAAGCGATAGCTACACTAAATTTGAGGTAACCGATGCTAGAAGTGATTTCGTCAATGATGGAAAATACAGCTTTAACTTAACTGATCAACTATGGGATAATATCTCAGCAAACCACGATATGTGGTTCATTGGATACTGGTACGAAGACGCAGACAATGACGATCAATTCAAAAAAGACGAAGTAAGCCTTGCAGTATACAAAAACTACACAATAGAGCCAGCTGATGTGTATGATATTTCGGTTGAACCGGAAGCAGTTACCGCTGGAATCCAACAAGAAAACCTAACAATGACAATCTCAGATGACGAGGGACCAGTAACAGACCTAGTAGCAAACAGTAGTTATTACACAGTTGAGGTAGACGGAGAAGCTGTAACCGACTTAGAAGAGATAAATGCTTCACAAGGAAAGTATGCGATAGAAGAGGTAGATGGAGAGAATCCAGTGTTCAGTGAGGAAGGAAGCCATAATGTTACTGTAACAACATCTGACAACACTAAGACGGGAACTGGAACATTTAACGCTATATTACCAACTGTAGAATACGAGATAACAGTATTTGATAGTGAAGGCGATGTCTACGACACATTCACCTGTATGGATAACTTTACTGCTACAGCTGGAACCAATAAAACATACAATGTATCAGTAACAGCATACGACATAAATGATGACCCAATAAACGGAAGCACAATCGCAGACCACGCATATATCCTACTTGGTTCAATGGATAAAGCAAACTTCACAAAACTCAACGATAGCCATGTAAATAACAGCGACATTAAGTTGGAGTTGGATGTGAATGGTAGTGCAAACTTCACGTTCACGCCACAGGAACCAGTAGAGGTTGTCTGGAAAGTAGGAGAATACAGTGACATAGAATCTAATAATGATAGTATGGCTGTTGTTGAAGAACCAGCTCTAGTGGCAGATAATCCAAAAGCTACAATTAGAGATGCTGCCGGTGGAACGATTCCAATGGACGAACTAAATGAAACCATCGTTGATTTGCCACTTGGAGTGCAGAGCGAAATAATGGTTATCTTACAGCCAGCTGATCAAAGAGACGCAGACTTTGGTAGCAAGCAAGTGGAAGTACTTGGCCCAGTATCAGAAACTGCTGTGATGTCTTTATCAGAACAAGAGGATGTAAATGATGTTGAAGGATTTAACGGTACAGCACAGGTTGCTAGATTAACCTTAACACCTAGTGGTGTCGGAGAAAAAATATTAAATGTAACCATCAGTGGCCTAGGAAGCGTAGAAAACATAGATGTTGTACAAAGCGCGATCAACCTAAAAGTGAATGTAGTTAGCACACAGCTACCCGTTGTCCTAGAAGTAACCGATGAATTTGGTAACCCAGTAGCAGATGCTAGAGTAGACATAGATGGCGTTGAAGCTATAACCGGAAGTGAAGGTAAAATACAGCTAACGGAAGATAAGTTGAGTGCAGGAGAAACATATACTGCTTCAGCTAAGAAGGCTGGTTACGCTCCAGGAGAAGCAACATTCACCGTAGAAGAACCTGAAAAAGAAACACTCTCGATAGATGGATCTTCAAGCATAACGATAGAAGAAACAGCAACCTACACATTAACCGATGAAGATGGAGAACCCATAACAGGCGTAACCGTAACAGCTGGTGATAAGACTGCGACAACAAACTCAGATGGAGAGGTACAGTTCACATACACTGAAGCTGGAGATGTAACTGTGACAGCCGAAAAAGAAGGGTACAAACAAGCAACAATGACCACCACAGTAGAAAAACAAACAGAGACCAAAGACTTGAATTTGACTGTGGAAACCGCTGAAGGCGATAGAAAGGTTGATAACGCAATAACCTTCAAAGTAACAGCAGACGGAGAACCAGTTGAAGATGCAACAATTTCAGCAGGAGAACAAACAGCAACCACCGGATCAGACGGAACCGCCTCACTAACATTCGATAACCCAGATGACTACACAGTAACAGCAACCAAAGAAGACGAAACAACCGAAACAACAATAACCACATACAATAGCGACAGCACAACAATAACAGTACAAAAAACACCAGGATTCACCACAATAGCCGCACTAACAGGAGTACTAGCAGCAGCACTAATACTCTACAGAAAAAGAAACATACAATAAAACAAGATAATTAACCAAAAACAATTTTCTTCTCTTTTTTTATTTAAAAAAAACTTTCCAAAAACCAAAAATAAAACTAATAGACACTATTTTCTTTTCAATATGTTTTAAATCACTAAATAATATCAATCAAGAACTTACTATTTCTCAAAAAAATAAAAAAAATCGAACCCTCTTAAATACAAAAACTCAACTTTATGATCAACACAAAAAACAAAAAAAAACAAAAAACACTATATAAATTAAAATCTTCTAAACCCATTTATTTATGTTCACTAACTACTTATTCGATTATTTAAAGAATCTAGAATGATCCATCTTCATCTATCTATACCTAGAACTTTTCTTAGTAAAAGCTTCTTTTTTGTTAAAAAAACACCCAAAAAAGCTTTTTTACTCAATTCCTCAATTTCAGACTCATCTTAGTTTTTTTTCCAATCAAATCCTAAATCAAATAATAAAAAACCAATAAAAAAGGAAGAAGACACCGAACAGGTTGCAATAACAGATTAATTTCCTGAACAAAAAACCTATCCTCTAGATAATAGAGTCAAGTTATTCAATAAAGAGAGAAATATAAAAGTAGATACCTATCAAAATATTCCAATAAATCTAGTATAATGGGCCACAAACCTAGTTTACAAAATAATAAAATATAGAATCCAGTCAAGGGGATCCAACTAAAACAAACCTCCCAATTAATCAAAAAAAAAAAAGAAAATAAAAAATAATGTACATTAACCAATAAAAAAAACAACCTACAAACCAAAAAGAACTCAAAACCCAGAACACAAAAACCATCAAAAATTAACTATGCTTCTACAAAGTCCAGATATAAAAATAGAATTAGAAGAATCTAACTGATCTAATGGGTAACTTTGGGCTTAAGGTAGAGATCCAATACAAAATTAAAGTTATTAGAAATTTAATGTAATATCATCTACTATTGGGTCAAGTAAACGAAGAACAATTAGATAGTTTTTATGTAGTTGTTCCTTGTTTGGTGTTTTTTATGGATGATGGATGTGTTGGCGTTGCTAGGGCGCCTGGAGCTGCTACGATAGTAAATGCAGTAGCTGGTTGGAATGGAGCAGCATTCGCAATAAACCTCTACACAAAAGCAGAAGTAAGATTAAAAGAGGGAGATAAGATAACAGGGGATGCTGGTGGTTTAGATCCTACCTTGATTGAAATAGCTGTTGAAAAGACATTAGACTATTATGGTTTGGATTTGGGTGGTGAGGTTGTTACTTCTTCTGAGTTACCGGTTTCTCGGGGTTTGAAAAGTAGTAGTGCAGCTGCTAATGCAGTGGTCTTAGCGACCTGTGAGGCAATTGGAGAAGACCCTGAGCCGGAAACCGGTATTGGTTTGGGTGTTGAAGCGGCTATAGAAGCGGATGTAACTGTGACTGGAGCGTACGATGATGCGAGCGCCAGTTACCTTGGAGGAATAACTATAACCGACAACAAAAAAAGAAGGCTTCTTAAAAGACAAGAAAAAGAGCATGATGTTTTGATAGTTTTTCCTAGTGAGAGACATCGGTCTGGGTCAACGGATGTAGAGAAAACCAAGCTACTTGAATCACTAGTTAAAAAAGCCCATCAAATGGCTTTAAACGATGAAGTTGAGGATGCTTTAACTCTTAATGGGTTATTGTATTGTGCTACTTTGGGTTATGATGAGCAGATTGCGGTTGATGCTTTGGAGGCTGGAGCAGAAGCTGCTGGACTATCTGGAACAGGAACCGCATTTGCGGCACTAGTAAAAAAACAAAAAATCCCCTCAGTTAAAGAAGCTTGGGATAAGTATGGTAAAGTGATAGAAACACAAATAAATAATAAAGGAGCTACTAAGTTATGACCCTAGAAGAAGTAAGAAAGGAAGTAGAAGAAATAGACAAACAAATAATAGAACTAATCCAAAAAAGAACCCAGCTAGCAGAAGAAATCGTAAAAATCAAGAAAAAAAACAATACACCAATAGAAGACACAGAACAAAACCAAAAAGTCATAAACAGAGCAACCGACCTAGCAACAGAAAAAAACCTAGACACAGGAAACATAAAACAAATCTTCCAACTCCTAATACAAATGAACATACAAAAACAACACTCACTCAAAGGAGAAGGAGGAAACCTACCATAACAAGAACCAAACACAGGTCTAAGGAACCACCTAAATTCACTAAATTAAACTTAATTACCCCTAATCTATCTATATAGTTATCCTTGGTTTTATAAGGTCTTCATAGGAGGTCACAATAAGGACCTCTAATCTAAAATTGATTTAACTAACCAATGCTTCCTAAGTAACTTAATTTAAAAAAAAAGTATGTTTTTTGGTTATTTATTAGATGGATTTGCATATTTTTTAATTGAATGAAAATAACCTAGATAAGCTAAGTCTAAATCCCATATTACCACTAAAACAATTATTAAATAATATCTAAAGAAAGGAGAGTAATGGGGATAAATCTTTATCGAATATTACCAAAAAAAGCAAAAAGGAGTTTACTATACGATCACTTATTCCTAGATAGAGGTGGTTTCTTTTGATGTTTTTATTTTTTGAATTTTTCTCTTAATTTCTCTTGGCTGTAATTTGAATGAATTTCTTTGGGATCTTTAGAGATTAATTTTTCAATTGCTTCATATACATTGTTCATTTTTTTGGTTACTTTTGTTAAATCCATTATTCTATTTGAAAGTGTCAAATATCTGTTTCCTTCGTGTTTATATATATCCTCTTGGCCTAATTCTGGATAAGTGTCTTTTCCATTTTTATTAATAGAAATGATTTTTACGTTTGATTTCAGTTCATATTCTCCATTTATGATAGCTTGAGGTAAAATCAATTCGACATTCTTTATCTCGCTTTTCTCTTTTGATTTGAAAGTAAAACATGTAGTTTTTTTAAGATTTAGTTCTTTTTTGCTTATTATGTTACCTAATACGACACTATTTTTTATTATAACTCTGCTTCCAATTAAATTACCATAAATAATAGAATCTTTAATGTTAATCCTCTTGCTTATAACTGTTCCTATTATGCTAGCTTCCTTTATTTCTGTTTTTTCAATTGAACCTATATCCGAATCTATTTTTCCTCCTCTCAGTTGTACAGATTTTTTTGCCATTAAAGGGCCCTTGACCCTAGCTTGATTGTTTATTTCGATTTTTTTTCCATAAATCCCTCCTTCAATGGTTGCATTGTTTTTTACCTTAACTTTACGATTGATTTCTGAGTGTTTTGTTGGGATGATTTTAGTTTCATAGTTTTCATTTTCTTCGATAATTACTCCTGTTTCGTCCTTTCTGGCCATTATTTCTCCTCCTTTATCTTGATATTGTCTTTTAATGTTGTTTCAAGGGCTTGGGCAAAATTAGGTATTGGACCAAATTGGTTTTTAGTAAATTCATTTAAGTTTGATGCTATCTCAGAACCTGAAATTTCTTTAATAACTTTTGTTTCTATTTCTTTTTTATTTAATTTCTTTAAATAACTTTTTAATCCCTTGGATTCTATTTCTGCTTTGAACAATTTTTCATCATCTGTTCTCAGATCAGATGGATCGATTATTACTTTTCTAATACTTTCACCTGACTTTACTTCTACAACCCAATAAGGAATCCGAACTAACTCTTCATCTGTCGGTTTTCCTGGGAAATCAGTTTTATATTTCTGTATTTTTTCAACTACAGCTGGTCTTTCATCCTTAAAATTTTCAATCTCCTCTTTTGTCATATCTAATTCGTTTTCTAAAGATTTATGTCTATGATCACTTACAAAATCATTGTGTTCTTTAATTTCTTCCCAGATAGGAAAAATATTTGATGTATATGATATTTCTATGTTATCTTCATATTCTTCTTCTTGTATTTCGAAAATATGTTCTCCTAACTCCCTAATTCTTTTTTCCGCTTTTTTATTCAATTCACTTTGCTTTCTAGAGTATCTCTCAGTCAATTTTTGTAATTTATCTTCTAATTCATCTTTTTCCATCGAAATTTGTTCATTCTCTGCTTCAATCTGGGGCCGAATACCATGGATTTTAGCCATATGATCCATCAACTTCATTTCAGCTTGAGCTTCTATGTTCTCATAAATAGCATTTCTTAAACTATTTATCCCTTTTTTAACGGTTTTATTAACTTTTTTTACTTCACCCAGAAGTTCTTTAATTGAAACTTTTATATCTGTAATTTTTTCGCTAATATTTTCTATTAGTGGTTGTAGAACATTTCCCTTAGCCATCAATCTTCCTCCTTCATCTTGAATCTATATTTTTTACCAAACCAATAAAGAAGAGTATCAACTCCTGGGACCCTACTGGTTTTACCTCTTGTCTTTAAAAGAGTATCTCTTTTTTCGTGTTTTTTTTGCATTTTTTTCTGATCTGAGATCTCTTGAGCAGTTACACCGATTGCTTTTGAAGATCTGTCCTCTAATTTGTTGTTTATAGATAACATCGCTATTTTTTCACGATGTCTTTTTTCTTTTTCTTTTTTTACTGCTTTTGCCTTCTTTTCTGTTTCTTTTGATGCCTGGTTAAGCTTTTTAGCATCGTAATTCCTTGTTTCTTCAATAATTTCTTGAGTTTTTTTATCAATTTTCTCAAATTCCTTATTTACTTCTTTATTGAATCTTTCTTTTTTCTCTTTTTTTAATCTATCATATCTTTCCATTAACTCTCCCATTCTATCTACTGTTCCTTCAGCAGCTTTAGCCTCTGTTTTTAAATCCCGGATCTTAGATCTAATATCCTTTATGCGATTCCAAGCATTTCTAATAGCTTCTTGTTTTTGTTCAAACTCTTTTTCACTTAAATTGGCTTTTTGGTCTTCAATATTCTCGTATATTTTCCTTTTTTCGTCTTCCTTTTCAATCCATAATGAATCCCATATGTCCTCAACTAGCTCGTCCTTGATTCTCAACTTGGGAACAGGAAGATTACTGACGGAAAACTCTGATTCACAAGTAGGGCAAACCCATTTGAGTTTTTCTTCAGAACTCATTAATTCAAGCTCTGAATCAACACCCTCGGCAATACAATTTATACAATAAAAATTATAACTTCCTATGGTTAACAAATCACTACTTTTATCCACGAAATCATTTAACAGTTTTATGCTCTTTTCTTGTGTACTATCAATTTTTTCAATTTCACTTTGAGTTCCTTCTTCAATTTCTTCTAATAATTTATTTCCCTCTGAATCAGAAGCAACCTCTTCAATTTTCTTTATGTTCTCTATTTCTTTTTTTGCATCACTTAAATCAACTTCAATTGAAGGAAGTTTTTTTGATTTCTCCTCAGATTTACCATAAGTATCTTTGATTGAATTTTCTATTTCTGATTCTCTTTCAATTAATGGTAATTTGGTTTCAAGGAATTCGGCTTCATCAAGTTTTTGCCGTATTTTTTTAAGATTATCTTTATATTGAGACTCTATGTTTCCTTTTTTAGACAATACAACTGGTAAATCAACATTTTCTTCAAAATCCTTTTTCAAATTCTTCAATTCTTCAACTTCAATTAAATTACGTAATTTAAACTCTTTTTTGGGGAGAGTATTTGTAGCATCATATAAAAAGCTTTTTTCATTAGTTGGGATAGAATAAAGAGTCCAGAACCTTTTTTCTATTCCTTTAACTTCTAAATCAGGATTCATTGATTTAAATCGTTTATATAAAAAAACACCACCTCCAATTCCGAAAAAAGAAAATACTAGACTGATAAGACCAAGTGAACCATACAAAAGAAAAGTCAATATTAAAGCTACTACTGGTAAGAGAACTGAAAAAATAAATAATTTCTTTTTTTCTTTAAGATAACTTTTTAAGTCATCTTTGACAGCAACTCCAATAGCTAAAGCTATTCTTTCATTCAAATCTAATTCTTTATCACTAAAAAGGACTTTTTCCCTATTCATTTATATAACTGCCTCCATAAAGTTAACCTAGAATATATAAAAAAAACCTATAAAATTTTCCAACAATATAAAACCTATTGAACTATCTCTTTATACAAATACGAAAATCTAACCTACTAGAAGAAAACTAAAATAAGTTACACATTCTATAAAATTTACTTCTTAAGTTTATTAATTCGTTTTACGATTTAACTAATATCATTTAAACCTCTAACAATTCAAGGCACTAAAATAATCTAATTTCCTTCCTAGTAGAACTCAACTCCACGGTCAGAGAAATTAATTCATTCTCCAAATAACTAACATATGATATCAACTCACTAATATTACTATTCTTATCTATATCAAATCCCTAGATCAGTTTATTTTAGCTTTCATAGCTTACAAGAACCCAAAAAAAAAACAAATATAATTTTTTGCTTAATTCCTATCCTGTTTACAGGCATTAATGGATTAATAATATATCTAATATACAAAATAAATAAAATATAAAAAGAACTTTCAAATATGCTAAAGATATCTAATCAATTTGGTTTAAGTTATCTATTTCTTTTATTATGTCGTTTTTTGTTTCTTCTTTTTTTAATATCTTTTTTGATTTCTCAATTTGTTTTTCTAGTTCCTTTTTTTTGTTTTTAATTTTCTTAGTTCTTTTTTTCAACTCTCTTGGCTTTAATTCATTAGGTTTGTTTTTATCCTCTATATTTGTTGATACGGTTTTGTAGAATTCGAGGTCTTTAAAGGATGATTTTCTTCTCTTTAGTTGTTTAAAACTGTCTTTTTTTTCTGAAAGATTCTTTATTTTTCTCAGATTAGTATTGAATTCATTTAATTTTCCCTTATATTCTTTAGAGATATCTTTATATTCTTTTATGTATCTCTTTTTTCTTTTCTTTCTTTTTTTATCTACTTTATCCTGGATCTTGGAAATCTTGGAAATAATAGGCCTTAAACTTAAAAATTTTGTCAAAGA
Source organism: Candidatus Methanohalarchaeum thermophilum (assembly GCA_001914405.1). GTDB lineage: Archaea > Halobacteriota > Methanonatronarchaeia > Methanonatronarchaeales > Methanonatronarchaeaceae > Methanohalarchaeum > Methanohalarchaeum thermophilum. Next base: position 247,032 of record MSDW01000002.1, on the reverse strand, counting down.
ATCTATCTTATCACTTATTTTAAAGGATCTTAACTTTCTATTGTTAGCAATTACAGATAAAAAAATGGTTAAAGAAATTAACTTGTATATGTTTTTCCAGAAATAGTTTTCAGTAGTTAAATACCCATAAATTCTTTCAAAGTTAAAGAATAAGTTAGTCCAAGGGTTTCTAGCTATTATTTCATCCGGTTGGTTGATAAAGACAAGAAACAAAGAAACAAAAATATTTTGAAAACCTAAAATAAACCATACAAGACTATAATGGGCTATAATTTGTGTTTTCCTCGAAGTTTTTTTCGGGGAGACTGACGAAGCTAAAGCTAAAAATACCACTATTCCTGCAAAAGATAAAAAATAGAAAATAGTATAAAATCCCAATAAAAAAGAAAAAATTAAAATAATAGCTGCTAGAGAGATATGAAAAGAAGATGAATACACAAGTTCTTTCTTTCTATAATAAAATAATGAATAAAAAATATTAGAAGCTATAAGAGAAAAAACAAGAAACAATAAAAAATTATCACTAAGATTAAGGTAAAGATAAAACTTAGGAAAGATAATCATAGCACCAAATAAAGACAAAAAACCAACTAATATCCCTCCAACTATATTTTTTCCTTTAATAAAATCCCTCCAACTATATTTTTTCCTTTAAGAGTTTTTAAATTAAATTTGATCTTAGAATCTTTAGAATCCACAAGAGAACCCCTTAAAAAGCCATTCCTTCCCTAACGAATTGAAAGTTCCATAGTTACTTATAACTTGGATATTTAAGTTTTTTTTTGAGAAATTAAAAAATTAATTGACATATTTGTTTCAAAAATAAAAAAACAAAACTTTATAAAAATAAAGCTGCCATGGACAATAAAATAAGATAAAATAAATAAATGTATGTGATGTATCAGGAACTTTATAAAAGCCGAGAACTTTTATATCAAATCTGTGTTAACAACTTGGTTTTTCCTTAGTCCAAGATTAAATGATTTAATTTTTTATGAGTATAAAAAAGAAATAGTAACTGACATCTATAATTCTAAAAAATTGGGTGCTCTCATGGCTGATTATGAAATTGATACTGGCAGATTGGAGAAGTTAAAACAAGAGGTTGAAAAAACTATTGATTTAATAAGTGAAGAACATTCAGGAGCAGATCTTAGTAAATCTAAGGAAAAATTAAGAGAAGTTAAAGAATTGATAAAAAAAGACGAATTTGATAGAGCAGAAAAATTAATAGAGGAATCAAAGTTAGCCGCTAAACCAACAACTGAATATCTTCTTTCAAATGCTAAAGATCTAGCTAATGAGGCTGAGACTCGATTTAAGGAAGAAAAATATGAGAAATGCCTCGAAAAATGGAATTCTTCTATGGAGGTATACGAAAGAGCTAAAGAACATGCTAAAGAAAGAGAAGAAAAAGAAGTAATTTCAGAAATTGAAAAGACATTAAATTCTATTAAAGAAAATATAAGGAATGCTAAAACCGCTAAAGAAAACCAAAAAATGACTAAGCTAGTGAATAATTCAAACTATACCATTCAAAACGGAAACTCTCTATTCCAGGAGAAAAAATATGATCAAGCCCTTGAAGAATATAGAAAGGCTAAAAATCAGTTTAATCGGGCTCTAGATATTGCAGATGAAAATAATTTCGATGAAAGTAAGGAGAAAATCAAAGAAAGTTTGAAAACTATAGAACAAAGCATAGAAAATGTTCATCTTTCAAAAACTGAAGAGAAAATTTCAGAAGCCGAAAAAAAATACGAAAACCAAGAGGTTAAAAAATCAAGGAAATTATTTGAAAACAGTTTAGATTACATTAAATCTACAGAAAATGAAATAAGAAATGAAAAATTAGATAAAATAAAAGAAAAAATAGAGAACAGTTTAATCGACTCAAAAATAGGTATTGCAAGAAAAAAGATTTCAAAAGCCGAAGAGTATTTCAAAAAAGAAGAGTTCTACAAGGCAAAAGAAAAATACAAAAAAGCAAGAGATTACCTAGAAAATTTATCAGACCAAGCAGTCGAATTAGGTTCTTCCAACCAAGTAAATGAGATAAATGAATTGATAAAGGCAACAACTAGGAACATAACCTCTTCAACAAATGCAATGATGGATGTTGAACACGTTGAAGCAGATCTAATAAATATAAATAAAATTTCAAAAGCCAAAGCAGATTTTAATTCAAGTTTTGAAATAGATAAACCAGATAGAAACAACAATGATGTAATATATAAATTAAATAAGATATATGAAGAGATAAGTTTCATAGAAGAAGGTGGTTTTGCTGATGTCTACAAAGCTAAAGATAAAAAAGGCAGAGAAGTAGCCCTAAAAGTTCCAAGAAAATTGACAGAAAAAGGAGAAGAAATCTTCTTAAAAGAGATCGAAAACTGGAGGAAAATGCAGCACAGAAACATAGTTAAACTAATAAAACCCAGGGTCCAACCACCGCATTTAGTTCTAGAATACATTGAAGGAGGTAGCCTACGAGAAAAAATAGAAAACGAAGGATCATTAAAAATAAAAAGAGCAGTGGAAATCGGATTCGAAGTAGGTAGAGGATTAGAATACGCTCATCGAAAACAAGGATATGTACACGCCGATATTAACCCAAAAAATATTCTAATAACTGAAGTTGGAGAGCCCAAGATAACTGATTTTGGATTTGCAAAACTAGCCAGTAGCGAAAGCGAAGTGAGAGGATATACCCTCCAATACGCTCCACCAGAACAAATCAAGGAAAATAAAGCCCAAGAAAAAGCAGATGTCTACCAACTAGGACTAACAATCTATGAAATGTTAACCGGTAAAAACCCATTTGACGCTGGATATGTAAAAGAAACCCAAGAGAGAATAGAGAATCTACAGCCTGCCGCTTCCTCTGAATACAATCCAAAAGCTGAACCACTAGATGACTTATTAAAAGACTGTTTATCTAAAAAGGAAGAGGATAGACCAAGAATTAGAGAAGTAAGAGAAAAATTATATAAGTACATGAAGGATTTCTATAATAAAAGTTTACATCTAAGTAATGACTCAAATCAAAAAATCAATTGTGCATGTCAACATGCTTTTAGGATGGCCAAAGAAAAAAATGCACAAGAATGCTTAAATGCTCTACAGTTCATGAAAAAAAATCTACGGGATCAAGAACTAAGAAGGGAAGTTAAAGAACTAATAGAGGAACTTGAATTCCGTTCAGAGGAAAAATGGATGTCAATAGATCAATTAACCGGAGAAATAGAGAAAATACTAAAGAAAATAAACTAAAATCTACTATCTCATTTAGATTAACTTCCTTAAACAAGTTACTTTATAGAGTTTTAAACCATTTTTCATAGGATTTTTTCTATTTTTTTAATAAGCTGTTTCTTAGTACTTTGATATCTCTCTAAATTAGTTTCCAGATCTTTAATGATTTTATTTGCTTCATCTAGATTACCTTTTCCAATACATTCATCGATATCAGAGAAATTTATATCTGAGAACTCTAAAGAGTTATTTTTCCTTTTTAACTCTTTTATTTTAAGTTTTAACAATGATTTATTTACTATTATTTTCTTTTTCTTAGTTAACTGTGTATCTCTTAGTTTTGGATAAACTAAGTCACTTATTTTTCTAGATTCTATATTCCCTGCTATCTCCATTAAGTTAACTGAAAAATCTTCTTGTCTCTTTGGGTTTGAGTCTCTAAATATCTCTACTAAATCTTCCTCAATTTCTTTTACTTTTCTCGAATATTTTTTTGAAATTAGCTTAAATACTTGGACCAAGATCAATCTATTTTTGCCATCGCTACAGTTTTCGAGTAATTTTTTCAAGTCGTCCAAGAAAGAAATTATTATATCTACATTAGATTCAACAATTAATTTTAGGGTTTTTAAAGCTCTGTTCCTCTCTCTTAGGATTTCAACTTCTTCTATTAAAGAATTAGTTCCTGATTTAAGATCACATTTATTAATTAACCATTGAATTAAGGTCATGGTTTGATCAGGGTTTTTTTCAGCAATTTTCCTCAAAAATCTAGGCCCTAACTTAGAATAAAAAGAGTTTACTAAAACATAGATCTCATTTTTATAATCTTTTATCAATCTAGGATTTTCTTCAATAACCTCTAAAATAGCATTTCCCATAGATTTATCAAAAAAACTACCTTTAGATTTTAATATGTTATCTAATTGCTTTAGTAAAAGCTTAGGTTTTTCTTCTAAAACTTCCTGAAATATAATTCCCTTTGGATAACTTGAAGACCAAGGATTATAACTATTATACTTATCAATGTCTTCAAGAATAGTTTCATAGTTTTTAATTGCTTCATCCCTGTAAGGCCTTAATTCTTCAGGATAATTCTGCTTTAATTGCGCAAGTACAGCCGATTTTAGAAATATAATTTTTTGTTCTAATTTTTCATCTGTAGGTTTTTTCACGGATACTATTTTTTCTAAGTATTTTCTACCTATCCACGGTTGCTCTTTATTTATTAAATAAAACGCTTTCAGCGCTTTTTTCCTCTCTATTGGGTCGTTACTTTCTAATAATAGTGAAATTTTTTCAGGAATAAATTTAGAGTCAATAGGAACTGATCCACAAGGGGTATTACATTTCAGGTTTTTAAAATGAGTTAAGTAAACAAGTGGCAATATAACATCCTTTCTTTTATCCTTATCAGATTCAAACCTTGTATATAATTCCTTAACAATTTCTTCAAATTCCTTAGGAATGTTATTTCTTATATTCAGAATTAAATTCAGAGAATCGACTTTATGGTATTCAGAAGACTTTTTTGAATACAAAAACTTATTTAAGTAACTTCTATCTACAAAAGCCCCTATTTCTTCTGGAAAAAGCACTGAATATAGTGTAAGTAATCTTAAAGATTTAAGAGATACATCCCTGATATAGCTATCAGAAGAATCTTCGAATTCATTTTTATCAAAAATTATCTGAGAGAGGTCTATGAATTTCTTAAGTTCTTCTTTATCTAATTTAACACCATTTTTACCTCCATAAATGCTTAATATATAATCGATTATAAATAAAATATTACTAACTACTTTAAAATTATTTTTAGAGTCAATTTTTTCGATTAATTCATTTTTAAAGGATCTAACATTAACTTCCTTCGCTAAAAAAATTTCTTTAAGGATTCTAGATGCTTTTATTTTTTTCTCTTCTTTTATTCGAGGAGAATCCAGAGATTTTATAAGTATTTTTATGTTATCTCTATATCCTTCATTTCTGTACTGTTTCCCTTTTTCATTTATTTTCTCTTTAAGTTCTTCCATGTTATTACTCAACTTTCGTTCGGGGTCAGAGTCTAAGAAATTCATCTTCGATCACTAATTTAATAATAAATACAAAAATATCCAAAATCCAGGAGATTATTTTTCAAATTCTCGGTATTTCTTTAACTCTGAATCTGAAATAGAGGAACTAGTTTTTTTAATTATCTCCAATATTGTGTTGGTATCTATTTTTGCTTCTTCATCCTTTTTTATTGATTTAAGCCAGGTCCTTTTCTTTGCTTCGTAGCAAATATGTTCTATGTCGGCTCCACTATATCCTTCGGTGATCTCTGCTATCTTTTTGTAATCTATATCTTCGGTTATTGCTTCAACATCTAAATTAAGTTTGAATATCTTTCTTCTCGATTCCAGGTCTGGTGGAGGGACTAGTATCTTTTTATCAAATCTTCCAGGTCTTAAAGCAGCTTGGTCTATGCTCCAGGGCTCATTTGTTGCACCTAAGAAAAGTAAATCATCTTTCTCATTTTCTATTCCCTCCATCTCTCCAAGGAGTTTAGGAACTACCCTTTTCATGACAGAGGAATTTGTCGACCTTCTTTTTGGCAATAATGAATCTACTTCATCAATAAATATTACAGCTCTATCGTGTTGTCTAGCATTTTTAAACAATTCTGTGACTTTTTCTTCACTGTTACCTACCCATCTACTCATGATATTATCTGGATCGATTGAATAAAATTCTGCGTCTATTTCAGTTGCTGTTGCTTTAGCTAACATCGTTTTTCCAGTCCCAGGTGGGCCATATAGCAGTAGTCCTCCTCCACCATGGATCCCATATTTTTCTGCCTTCTCTGGATAAAGGTATGGATAAAGTATTTTACTCTTTATTTCTTCCTTCACATCGCTTAAGCCGCCAATTTTGTCAAAAGTTATCCCAAGCTCCTCTTTTAAAACAACTTCTTCTTCTAAATCATTTTCCTCGGCTTTCTGCTTATTCTTCTCACCCTTACTCTTATCTTCCTTGTTTTTGTCCTGTTTTTTTCTGCTCTCTGAGTCAGTGGATAAAGCTTCTGCTTTTTGAATAAGTTTTTTAGCATTTTTTAACCTTGTCTCTTTGATCTGTCCATTTGATTCTTTAGAAGCTTTGAGTAACTTCTTAGATGCCTTTAGATACCTTTCTTTAGATATTTTATCGTTACTTGCATTTAATCCTTTCTTTATTAAATTATGTGCATCTTTAAGTAAAATCTCTACCATATTTAGGTCTAAGTTTCAGTTATTATTCTTTCATTTCTTCTTCAATTTTTTCGAGATTATCAGAAATCTCTTTATCCAACTCTGTTTCTTCTTCCCTTGCTTCATCAGAACTCATAGACTCAATCACTTCTTCAATTTTTTCATGATCAAATTCTCCCTTTGTAAGGATCCCCTCACTAGTCATATCAACAGCAGTTGAAAGAGCTTCATCTATACTTTCAGCTTTATTCATTGCTTTTTCCATCTCTAATTGAGCTGAAGAAATATCTTTAACTTCTGCTCCTTCTTCTATTGAGTCTGCGACATCTTGAGCAAAATCAACAAAATCTCCAGAGAGATTAACAATTTCTCTATTCACCCTTGCTTCCTCCATCCTCATCAGTAATTTCTTCCCCCGGTAAATTCGATCTTGTAGTGCTAGATACTTTTTAGCTTGTCTCTTTAAAAATTTTTCATCATTGATCTCAGATGCTTCCCTCCCCTGTTTCATAACTTTTTTCTGCAAACTCTTTAAGTTAGATATATAACTATTTATCTTTCCTTTAGCCTTTCTATATCTCATGTTTCTTTTTAATTCCTTTTCTTCTCGAGGCACACCAAATATTTTCCTCTTAAAATAATTCTTTAAGCCCATGTCAAAAACCCCATAACCTATTTTAAATTAATTTTATGGCTTAATTGTCTTTTATAGGTCCTCAATAAAGAAAGTTAACCCATGTTCGTCTAGATACAATTGTTCTCCTATTCCTTCTTCTTCTAATTCATTAAAAGCATTTTTAACAATATCTCGAGAGAAATCTTCTTCCACCAAATCCTCTAGGAGTATATTATTGGAAACCAAATTTTTGGTGTATTTTTCGCGAATTAGTTTTTTACATTCCTTAACTCTTTCTAGATCGAGATAAGGTGTAAATAGATCTTTATTAGATTTTATTATCTCATCTGTTTTATCGAATAAAATCTCATTTTCTATGAGATCTATTAGACATAAACTTAATCTTCTACTGTACTTGCCTCTAGAAATTTTTCTCTCGAATTGTTCTTTTACTTTTTTACTCCATCCCGTAGGAGAAGCTATTCCCAGAAGGTAGTGGCAATCTCTGTCTTCTGCAAAATCTATAGCATTACCTACATAAAAAAGCAAGTCACTCAAATCAGCTGGTTCCTTACTAAATCCATTTAGATAATAATTCTCCAAGTTATTATGGACTCTTGCCTCAATAACCATCTCTTTTCCTTTTGAAAATCCAAGAAAATTAGTAGAAACAATCTCGTAGATGGAAGATTGATTAGTTGGATACTTTTTGTGTTTTCTATCAATTTTAGATTCTTCTTTTCTTCTTAAATCATTTATCTTCGATTTCTTATCTTTATGATAACTATGATCTTTCCAATAACCCTTAGAAATTTCAAACAACCTATCTGGTGTTTTTATCTCATCTAGTCCATGTAATTTCCTATCAAACCTAGTTATGTAATTCATTTCTATTAGTCTAGCCATCTCAGATGTAATAACTCTTCTTCCCTCTACTCCTTTTTTTACCTTTTTATTACCTTTATTTAGCTTTGAATTCCTCATTTCATCAAATTTCTCTTCTATGTTTTCTTTTTCCGCTTTAATTCGATTTTTCTGTCTTTTGATCCTTTCTTTTTCATTTTTTATCTTAGACCTAAGGCCTTTCAGTTGGCTTATTTCATTTTCTATTAATTTAACGCTTTTATTTACATCATTAAGACTATTATTTTCTTTTGAAATCTCCTTGAGTTCCTCAATTTCCTGATTAATCTTATTTATGATAGTATCTGCTTTCCCTATTCTCTCATTGGCTTTTTCTTTGACTCTATTAAAAATCTCATTTAGATCCTCTATATTTTTTTTAAGTAAATCGAGTTCCTCTTCAATCTCTTTTTTATCCTTATCAATATCTCTTAGAGCTAAACTATTTAATCTGTTGATTTTTGTTTCTATCTGTCTTCTTTTTTTATCTATTTTACTTGCCAATGGCTCAGATATCTCTTCAAGCTCTTCTTTAAACTTCGCTTCAATCTTCTCTCTTTTTTTAGCTGAATCATGCAATGAAGCTATTGATTCTTCTATAACTTGAACAACTTGAGCTAAATCATTCTTTTCAACATAAGCATAAAAAGCTCTTCTGATTTTCTCTAGTCGATCCTGATAGAGATCTAAAAGTTGTTTCATGACATTTTTTTGGACTCTGGAATCATCCATTAGACTGTCCATATCCGCAATTTGGGTGGAATTATACTCTTTAGCTAATTCATAGACCTCTCCTTCCATTCTCTGAATTTTGTCTTCTATTTGTTCCTTTCTTAATGCATCAAACTTCTTGTATCGCTCAAAGTCCAAAACGGCTTTTAATTCTTTTTCTATGAAATCATCTTCCATGGCTTTGGGTAATCTTCCCTCATCATAAAGACTTGAAGCTATCTTTAATCTAGATAAAAGTAGCTTACCAATAACTTCGTTTCTTTCTTGTTTATTAAAAAGATCGGGGCATTTTTCTGGAAAATCCCATCTAAACTTTTCTTCATTTTCTTTGATTTTATTGTACTTATTAATTCTCTTAGATTTAGGCATTTTCTTTAAAGAAGCTATGTCTTCATCTAAAATGACTTGAGAAGGAGTTTTTATTTCTTTAAATTTTTCCTTACAGTTATTCAATGCTTATCACACTCCTATGGTCTTTTTTCATAATAATTTAGTTCCTTATTAAAAAAATCCCTTAGGAATTGTGGTGCCGGAGAGAACCCCTCGATCTTTATCATTAGATTTGTTTTATTATCCTCCTCATCTACCTTATACGAAATTTCGGCTCTACCTTTCTTGGTGTATACCTCATATTTATTCTTCGAGTGATTTTTGATTACTGCGTTTTTCTTAGATAACATGTATTCAACAAATTCGTTTAAAGCTTTAGGATCTTCTTTCATACTCTTATTTACTGATATAGTCTGAGGACTAATATCGGGTTCATTTTTATTTATTTCATAAGAATCTATGTTTTTTTCAGGTATTTTAGAGGTTAACGATTTGTATAAGTTTAGGTAATTTGAAGTATTCACTAGCCTAACTAATCCTTTAGGTTTTTCAATTTCTCCTTTTTCCCAATTATTGAATAAATAATCCACTCTTTTTCTCTCTGCATCTGTATCATAGCTAACAACGAATAGATATTTTTTTTCTTCTGATTCCTTATTTCCTTTTTTTTCTTTTTCTATTTCGATCACCTAATCTAACTGTTAATTTTGTTTGATTTCCCCAGTTTGACTAATTGGTTTCTTTAACCTTGTGTGACATTTATCTTTTTGTTTTTATTCTTACTTAAATGGTTTGTTTATAATAATTAAAATAAGTATTTTCCATCATGGATATAGAATGATTTAGTGCTTTAGTGAAAAACTTTAAGTGGGGCCAATATAATACAAAGAATAAGAAGTGATGTCCGTGGTAACATTACCAATATTAGCTGGATCAATAAGCCTACTGAACCTAGCACTAGGTTTCACGATGGTCCTAGTACTTTATAGACTAATGGAAATAAAGATCTCCATCGGAACAATACTAGGAACAACATTTGCCCTCTTAATAATATATCTAGAGTCAACCATTGGACAAAAAATCCTTGAACCAACAGTGTCACAAATGAAGACATTAATACTAATAGCAGTATCCTCAGCTACAATAGGAGTAATTATTGCATTACTTCTGTTTAAACCCGAAATAAAATAAAAAATTTAAATAAATAGCTTAAACTTAAATATAACCTACAAAAGGTGTAATTTATGCAACTTAGAGAATGGGTAAAAAACAAGTTTGGTGGAACAGGAAACACCCTCTTAGACGAAAGCGTATACGGACAAAGAGAACTAAGAGAGGATATAAGCGTACTTGAACAATCTCTAAAGAAAGTCGAAAAAGACATGGAAAAATGCCATAGAAAATATGTAAACCTACTAAAGGAAGGATCAGAAAAATCAGAATTAAAAAGAAAAACATATGCGACCAAAGCAAACTATGCAAAGAAAAAATATGCAGTAAAACGAAAAAAGTACAAAGCCAATAGCGTTAAATTAGGCACATTATACAGCATAAAAGGAATGAGAGAAGTAATTGATATGCAAGATAGCCAGGATCTCCACTTCGATGAAATAATGAAAGAAACTCCAGATGCTCAAGAAATGCAAAACAAGATAAAGATGAAAATGGCTCAACTAGACCTAGAAATGGAAGACCTCAAACAAATTGAAGATGCCATTGATTTACCAATAATGGAATCTGAAGACGAACAGGAAATCACTGAAGAAGAAAAAATGATGGAAGAGATAAGGTCAGGAAAAAAATCACCTGATGAAATTGAAATAGAAACAGAGGAAGGAGAACAAGAACCCGTAGACGAGTTAGACATGGGGCCAGAAATCTAAAAAATAAAATTTAAGAGGTAGCCCTTTGATTGAAGACAAAGTCCTTAAGGAATTAACAGAAGAAGATTATGAAAAACATAGAAAACAAGCGAAACAACACCTCAAAAAAGGAAATATTGAAAAAGCCAAAAATCACCTAAAAATATCATCAAATCTCTTAAAAAAAGTTTCCAAAATGGAAAACAATAAAAAAATATCTCAGAGAAAAAAAAAAGAAAGCTAAAAAACTAAAAGAAAAAGCCAAAAAACTAGAAGAAAAACCAAAATCAGAGATCCTAAATAATAAAAAATCAACATCTAAAGCAACTGAAAGAAAAGATAGAAAGGGACACTCAAATAGAAATGACAAAAATAAACAAAAATACCTCAATGAAACACCTGACATTGATTTTGAAGATGTCGGCGGAATGAGCGAACTTAAGCAAACTCTAATTGACAAAGTTATAGATCCCTTAGAGAGACCAGAACTTTATAAAAAGTATGACCTCGGAGTTGAAAATGGTATATTACTCTATGGCCCACCAGGAACTGGAAAAACATACATAACTAAAGCATTAGCAGGAGAAATAGACTGTAGCTACATGGAGCTAAAATCAAGTGAAATAACTAGTTCATTAGTGGGTAAATCATCAGATAATGTAAGAGAAATCTTTGAAACAGCTAAAAAAAACCAACCATGCATAGTCTTTTTTGACGAAATCGATGGAATAGCTTCAAAAAGAAGTGGAGGCGCCCAAAAAACCCAAAGCGAAAGACAAATGATCAATCAGTTACTTACAGAAATAAGTGAAATAAATGAAAAAAAAGAACTAGACATAACTATAATAGGAGCTACTAACCTCAAAGACGAAATAGATGAAGCTTTCACACGTCCAGGTAGATTTAATGAAAAAATCAAAGTCCCACCACCAGATGCCGAAGCAAGAATAGCTATTCTAAGAATACATCTAAGATCAAGACCAGTTATCAAAGACAAAATAAACTGGGAAGAAATAAAAGACTTCACAGAAGGATACTCAGCAAGCGATTTAGAACTAATAGCAAAAGAATCAGCCAGAAGAGCTCTATCAGAATCCAAAAAACAAAATAAACTACAAAAAATAACCCAAAAACACATAAAAGAAGCAATTGATGAAAATCCGCCAAGTTTAGCAAAAAAAAGATCTAGATAATAGTAAAAAATACAAATGTCCTTACTTCAACAGATAACAAACCAAAAAATCTATCCCTCTTCATATTTATGAAAAAAAGAATTTGATCCATTTGAAAAAAGCCAAGAATACGAAGAAGCCGAAAAAATTAGCATTAAGGCCTTAAATAATCCAAAAAAGATATTTAAAAAAGATCTAGAAGAATTAATTGATCTAATAGATAGAAATAAAAGCCGACAACGAGCGGAAACAGAAATTTGACTTAAATGAAATTATTTTTTCAATAAGAAGTCATTTCAAAAGTGTTAAGTGGCTTCTGCTTTTAGGTTTATGGGAGGGGATGGATTTGAGGTTTGAAGAGCTAACGGGCGAACAATGGAAGATTATAGAGCCTGTTCTCCCTGACCAGCCTGAGACGGGGAGGCCAAGGAGCAGACGACAGAAGAACAATTAACGGAATACTCTACGTATTGATAACTGGCTGCAAGTGGTCGGATATGCCTGAGAAATATGGCTCATACGTTACGGCATGGAGACGCCTGAAGAGATGGCAACAAGATGGCGTCTGGAAAGAGATAGCCGAAAGGCTACAAGAGAAAGCATACAGAGAAAGAGAAATGGAATTAGATAAGGCAATATATAGACTCAACCACAGTTGAAGCAAAAAAGGGGGACAAAAAGTAGGATATCAGCGGATACAAAAACAGGAAAGGATCTAAAATTCATGCTGCAACCACAAAGAATGGTCTGCCCCTATCGATAAAGGTGTCCAGAGGTAACAAACATGATTCAAAGCTATTCGAGGAAACATTGGAGAACATAGAGATCAGAACAGGAAGTAGCCCTAGAACAAGACCAAATGAAGTGTTAGCGGATTCAGCATACGACACAAAAAAGATAAGAGACTGTGTTAGCGGATTCAGCATACGACACAAAAAAGATAAGAGACTATCTGAGGAACAGAAACATCAAAAGCAACATTCCCAAGAACAGAAGGAACATGAAGGATAGAGGTAGAGGCAGACCAACAAGGTTCGACTCAAATTCCTATAAAGATAGAAAATCTGTTGAAAGATTCTTCGCCTGGCTAAGAAGCTTCAAAAGGATAGCATTAAGACATGAAAGACATGTCAAAACCTTCAAAGCATTCATCCACTTGGCATGTATCCTAATACTATGGAGGGTTTTGAAATGAGTTCTTAGACAATTTTTTCTGTCTCTTGAAATACTTACTTATCTCATCTTTTAATTCCTTATTCTTCCTAAAGTTCTTTCTAATAAATTTTCTAGTATAAAAATCTAATTTATCTTCATCCTTGAAATCTTCTTTTATCTTAATTAATCTCATATTCCCTAATTATTTCTTAATATTAGAATATTTTTTAATTTGGCCTAATAGTTTTTTACAAGCATATCTAATTAGTTTTCTGTTAATCTTTCACCCTCGGAGATATAATCAATCAAATCTTGTAAGTTTTCATCTTTTATATATTCCCTCCCCTCCTTGAATTCCTTAAGAAATTTCTGATGTATGTTTTGTGTGTATGGGTTGTGTAGTTGTATTTGGGCGTAGAGTTTTGGGTTTTGTACGAATACTCTTTTTAGGTTTTCTACGAAGAGCTGGTAGGTTGGTGTAGAGAATTTTGTTGATTCTTTTAGGTTGAAGCCGTTTTCCTGTAGTGTTTTACCAAATACGATGACCAAGAAGTGTGTGAGGCCTTGTATGATAGCCATTTTTTTATCGTGGTCCTTGGCACTCATAACCTCTACATTAAATCCGTTTTCCTTTAAAAAGGTTTTTAGTTTATTGAACCATTTGTCTTTTTTTATTGGAACTAGGACGATATTTTGGTTTTTGGGTTCTTTTTCTCTGGGCCCAAATAGGGGATGTGTGCCTATTAGGGATATTTTTTTGTTTTTTAGTTGTTTCATTGTTTTTATGGGCTCTGTTTTTACTGATCCAATATCCATTAGTAGGCTTCCTTCCTTCATGTGGGGGGAGATTTCTTTTATTACTTTGCTGATTGAGTCGATTGGAACACAGACTACGACAACATCCATCTCCGGGATAAAATCACTGTATTCTGTATGGAACTTGGCGTTTGTTTCTTTGGCGATTTTTTCTCCTTTTTGTTTATTTAGGTCTTGGATAACTAAATCAAATTTCCTGGGGTGGTTAGATAGGTAGTTTGCTATCCATTCTCCCATCTTTCCTGCTCCACCAATCAAACCAATCTTCACTTTACTTCAGCTCCTCTTCCACTGCTTTTTTCATTGCTTCGACCGGAGCATTTAATCCAGTCCATATTTCAAAGGATGCAGCTCCCTGGTAAACCAACATACCTAGGCCCTCCACAGTTTTTAACCCAGCTTCTCTAGCATTTTTCAATAACTTTGTTTCAACCGGGTTATATACCAGATCAAACACAACAAAACTACCCTTATCACTCAACTCATCTTTAGATAAAATTGATTCATCAGTTTTAGGGTGCATACCAACCGGCGTTGCATTAACCAACAAATCAACATCCCTATCTCTAAGAGCATCCTCCAACCCATCTAGGCTACCATAACTTGATTCAACATCCAATCCTTCACTTAATTTCTTGGCTTTACTTTTAGTTCTATTTAATATAATAAACTTATTTGTGTTTTGTTTTAGTGCTGTTATAACTGATTTTGCTGCACCACCAGCACCAGCAACCACAACATCTAAATCCATTTTATCTAGATCTATTTCTTCGTTTAAGGCTCTTCTAACTCCTACTATATCAGTGTTGTATCCAATTATATCTTTTTCCGTGTATTTGATTGTGTTAACGGCTTCAGCTTTCTCTGCAGTCTCATCAAGTTCAGTACAATACTCAATTACATCCTCTTTATGGGGGATCGTTATGTTGAAGCCAGTAAAACCATCTTTTTGGCCATTTAGGATAGCTTCCTCTAACTCACCTTTCTCCACATTAAAAGCTCCATAAAACCCATCAATACCTGTTTCCTCAAACGCAACACGATGCATCACAGGAGAAACACTATGCTCCACCGGATCCCCAATCAAACCAAACAACATCACAAATAAAACCACCTCACCCAAAAAACAACCCCTAAAAAACAAATAAATAAACCAAATAACCTAAAGAACCTATGGGCAGTTCAAATTGGGTGATGTTCTACAGTTTCTTTAATCTACCTCTTTCTTATATCTGTTGTGGCTAGAGAATTCCTATATCTGTCACTGTTATAATAGATTTTTTAATATGTAATTTATTTTTTCTAGTGGGATTTGGCCGGGTGCAGTTTCGTTTCTCGCAGGAGCATATATTAAATCACTTCCAAATAGTGGTGCCACAACTCTAGTGAACCTACCTATATCACCCATAGCAATAGAACAAATAGGTTTCTTTAGTTCCTTTTTAACTTCTTGTGTAACATCTAATAGATTTAGGCAGTCTTTAAGTGAGTTTGCTTTTACAGCTAACTTAGCAATATCTCCAGTTTCAAGCAGACTCTCCAAGTCATTTCTTAATTCATCCTTTTTGCCAGCCCTATCCATCTTATGCAAAGAAACAATCACAGGCAACCCCTCTTCCTGCGCCCTCTGCAAAACCCTATCTCTTAAATCTCCCTGAGTCCTATATTCAATATCCACAGCATCAACAAAATCAATCAACTTACACAACAGATCAACTCTCTTATTCTCACTTCCACGAAAATCACCACCCTCACTCTCCCTCCGAACAGTCAAAATAACCGGAACACCAGGAACAAAATTAGACAAACCCCTCCTCAACTCCGGATCAAACGGATCATCCAACAAATCAACCCTGAGCTCCAACAAATCAACCCTACCCAGATCCAAGTTCTCACCAACATCAACCAACTTACCTACATCCCTTTCACCAACAGAAGCAACAACCCTAGGACTATCACCAACATCAACGCCACCAACATCAACCAAATCCTTAGCAGATACCCTCATAACAAAATAAAAATAATACCTCAAACCAAATAATACCACAACCCAACCAAACAAAACCAAAAAAAAACAAAAAACACCCAAACAACAAAAAAACAAAAAACACCCAAACAACAAAAAAAGACCAAACAAGCAAAAAACCAAAAAAAAAAAAAAACAAAATAAAACAAAACAAAACAAAGCCAAAAAAACTAAAGAAACAAAAAATATTCTCTAAAAAATAAAAAAACGAAAACAAGAGAAAAAAGGGTTTTTTACAACTAGAACCGTTCAATTAAGGAGTTAGATTTGGGGTTATGTTGTGTCGGTGTTGTGTTGTGTTTGTGGTTTTTTTCTTTTGGTTTTTGGTTATTTTTTTCTTAGTGCGGTGTTGAATGTTTGGTAGCTTCTTTTGGAGGGTGTGTCGCTTTCTTTTTGACCTAGGAATTGGAGGGCGATTTTGTCACCTGCTTTTGTTTCGTCGAAGAGGTCTGAGAGAGCGGCTTTTTCCCATACAAGCACTTTTTCTCCTTTTTTTACGGTTGTTTTCTTGTTTTTTCTGTTTTCTGCTTTGACTGGGTTTTTGGCGATCTCTATTTCTAGGAACCTGTTCTCTGTTCTTGTGCTCTTACCTGTGGATCTGACTGTTCCAAAGAGTTTGTCTCCGATGTCTGGCTGCCAGATAGGTGGCCTTTTTCCTTTTTCCATCTCAAGCTCCTCATCAAGCTGGCTCCACACATTCTCCTCTTCTTCTTTTTTCTTCATCTCTTCTTCTGATCCTTCAGAGGGCATATCTATTTCGTCGAAATCTTTTTCCATAATAACTTCCTCATACACTAGTTTTTTCTAGTTTTATATTTCATTTTCGAAGGGATTTTCTAATTGTTTCTTGTCTCCCAGTTCCCTTGAATTTCGTTTTTTGTAGCTGTTTTCTAGGGGTGTTCCCGTATCTCCTTTGTCTTAGTGAGGTTGCTAAGACTCTGGCCTTTAGGGCGAAGAGGATGTCATATTATTGTTTGGAACAAGTTTTGGTAGTTTATATCTTTTGTGGTTGGGAAGACAGTTTTCTAGTCTCTGATTAGATAGAAGGTAATTCACTTTTCTATGATCTGTTCTTTTACTTTTTTTCCGAAGTGTCTGCCTCCTTCTCCTAGGTATGCTAGTACTTTGTCTCCTTCTTGTAGTTCGTGAACTGATATTGGTTCTCCATTTGGTTTTACTAATCTAATTGTTTCGGCATTCTGTAAGACTATTTTAATTGTTCTTTCAGTTTCTGGTTCTTTTTCTTTTTTGTTTTTGTTTTTGTTTTTGTTGGTTTTTTGGGTTGTTTTTGCTTTGATTAGTATCATTGGTCTTTTTTCTATTTTTATTCGGCCTATTATTCCTTTTTTTGTTTTGCCTTTGTAGTCTGTTATGTTGATTGGGTTGCCGGCTTCTAGTTCGGATAGGTATTTTGTTTTGTCTTCTGGTACTTTTATGTATGAGTGTACTCCTCCTGCGTTCACTCTGAAGGGCCTGGGGTCTGCGTATGGTGATTGTATTGATTCGGAGTGCACGAGGAATAATCCGTTGGATCCGGAGCCTACTAGCATTCCTTCTCCTTTTTTCATTAGGTTGGATGTATCGACGCATACTCGGTCACCCATGCCAACTTCTTTTATTTCTGTGACCTCTACTTCGCTTAATTCAACTCTTGTTTCCTTGGATCTTGTGAAGACATCGGCTACACTATCCAATGTATTTACATCTTTTGTATCTACTAGTACTCCATCTGAACCAGTTTCTAGTGTAGTTAATGCAGTTTCAGCTTCTTCTGCACTACAAACACCGGACAACAAGGTTATGTCCTTGGATTGTAAGGATGCTATAAGATTCTCAAGTGGAATAATCTCCCAGTCCATTCCTCTAACCACTAAATAATCTACATGTTCAGCTATCTCAGTTGCAAACTCCTCATCTTCCTTACCGCCAATTACTACATACTCGGCCTTATCTCCCTGAGTTCCCTCTATCTCTTCAAGGTCCTGAGATTCACTTATCTCGCCTGGTTTCTCTATTGATCTATCTCCTTCACCTTCAATACCAAAAACAGTTATATCGGCTTCTGGAGAATTAGAAGCTGTCTTTATATCACCAAGCTCCTTCACCTTCTCTATCCAACTTGGCTTACAAAAAACCACGTCATATCCATCTTCAAGCGCTCTAGTCACCAACTCCTTCTTCTCACTCCAATCACCATCCAAAGCCTTAAACCACAACTCATCACCCATAAAAAAACACCTCACCCATAAAAAATCACATCAATTCCATTAAACCATACTATACCAGATTATATCAAATTATATCAAATAGGCCTATACTAGATTAGTTTAGTTTAGTTTAGTTTAGTTTAGTTTAGTTTAGTTTGGTTTATTCTGTTTTGTTTTGGTTTGTTTTGTTTTTTTTGTTTTTATTTTAGTAGTTTTTTTGCTTCTTTTGCTGGTGTGTCTTCGTGGATTATTTTTGATATTGCTTTGGTTGTTTGTACTACGTCTTTGCTTTGGAATACGTTTCTGCCTATGGCTACTCCGCTGGCTCCTCCTTTTACTGCTCCTTCTACCATTTCTAGTAGGTCGTTTCTGTTTTCCATTTTTGGGCCGCCTGCGACTATTACGGGTACTGGGCATCCTTCTACTACCTCTTTGAATGTTTCTGGGTCTCCGGTGTAGTTGGTTTTTATTATGTCTGCTCCTAGTTCTGCACCTGCTCTGGTTGCGTGTTTAACATATTCGACGCCGTATTCATCGTCTACTTTTTCTCCTCTTGGGTACATCATTGCTATTAGGGGCATAGACCATCTGGAGCACTCTTCAGATACTTTTCCAAGTTTTTTCAGTTGCTGTGCCTCCGTATCCGATCCTATGTTTACATGAACGCTTATTCCATCAACCCCGTATTTTATAGCTTCCTTTACATCACATACTTGAACCTTGTTGTTTGGATCAGGCCCTAGTGATGTGCTTGCGGATAAATGAGCTATTAATCCGATATCTTTTCCGTATCCTCTATGTCCATGTTCGATTACTCCTTTTTGCATTAGTACTGCATTTGCTCCACCCATTGCTACTTTTTCAACGGTATCTGATAGGTTAACCAGGCCTTCTACTGGACCTATGCTTATTCCATGATCCATTGGAACTATTAGCGCTCTCTTGCTATTTCTATCTATTATCCTTTCCATCCTAATCTGTTTACCAACTTCCAAAAAAAATCACCCTTTATTCTATTCTATTCTTCTGATGTCTATTTTTTTAGATTTTTTGTTTGATCTTATGTTTGTACCCCAAACCAGATATAAATTGTGACACACAATAACACACCAATCCATAAACCAACACCAAACAAAACCAAAACCCAAAAACCAAAAACCCAAAACCCAACAAAGACCAAAATCAAAACTTAAAACCAAACAAAAAACCCCCCATAAAACTAAATAAAACCTAATAAAGTCCAAAAACAAACACTACCTAAAGCTAAACATAGCCTAAAACCAGATATAACCAAATATTAAACCAAAAATAGGTTCTAGGCTCAAGGAAACTACAGAAGCTTAACAAATCAGATTACAAGAAACTCGAGTTTACCTAGTATTTTTATCTATTTGACTGGGGAAGACACCTTCCTAAATCTTGTGATTAGGTAGGGGTAGTTCACGCCTCTAAGTAAGTATTTTCGGGTTTTACTAATTGAATTCTAGAGGCCAAAAATCTTTAGGTAATTATTAGGTCTGGTAGAGGGTTTTTTTGTTTTTTTAGTTTTTGCAGTGTTCTTCTAGGTTTTTGTTTAGGTCGTCTTTTATGTTTACTGCATCGTTTTGGCTGTCGGTTTCAATTAATCTGATGTCCTCTTCATTATCGATGTTTACAAAGATCTGGTATTTTTTGCTTAAGAAAGTTCTCTTAGGGTAGACATAAAAGCTGTTAACCTTTTCTATCGGTAGTTCTCGTTCAAATTCCTCTGAACGAACAATTAATCTACCTGAGGTGAGTGCCACTCCTATACCATCGTAATTGTATCGACAAAAAACCTCTTCCTCTTCACCCATCAAACGAACACACCTCGTACCACTTTAACCAAAAGAGGGAGAAAACAAACAAAGAAAATATGGTAGGTATACTTATTTTAGTATTCGGGTTCCATTCCGTCGATCTTAGAGAATACCTCGTCATTTTCTTCCTGAAGTTCTTTTTTCTTTTTCTCGATTTCAACGGCCTCAACTGCTTTATCAAACACGTCATCAAGTTCTTCGCTACTGTCTAACGAAACGACTGATAAAACTCTTGGATTACTATCAGTAACAACCACACCCTTAAATACATGTCCAATTTCGTCGCTTAACTTATCAATGATCCGGGTTATTCCATCCATGTCTAAGCTATCCTTTTCTCCTTGGATTGTTACCATTGCTCTGCTTGCCTCATTAAATATATTACTATCAAATAGTAGTCCATTTGGAGATAGGCTCTTCTTGATCGCGGACTCAACCCTCATATTCTCTCCTGCATTACAGAAACCGATCGTTGCAAACATGTTACCGGAATCCATTACGGTCTTAAAGTCACCTAAGTCAGTAACCAACATCATTTCACTATCCAAAGCCTTCAAAAGGAAGAGCATTCTTTCAGCTACCATCTGATTTATTCTACTGTATGCACTATGAATATCTTCGTCCTTGCCTTTTCTCAAAAACTCGTTATCAACCAAAATAATACTGTCTAAACCCGAGTCACTTAGCTCTCGTAGAGTGAATGCCGTGTTCTGTAAGAAAATAGTTCCCTCACTGCGGAAAGGTAACACAGAAATAGAGTGAACCTGGAAATCATACTTCTCTTTTAGGTCCTGGGCTAACGGCGGACTGAAGGAAGAACCAGTTCCTCCACCAGTCGAAGAAATAATGAAACACAGGTCATAGTGATCATCCTCCTCCAATTTCTTGAAGATACTGTCCTTGTTTTTCTCGTAAACCTTCTTTCCCTCCTCCCGATTAGCTCCAACACCATGCAGATGAGTAATATGTAACCTATCCTTCGCCTTAGTGTACTCAAGTTCCTTAAGGTCATTACGGGAAGTATTTATTGCAACAGTCTTAACATTACTCGGAAACTTCTGCCTACCAAAATACTTAGATAAACGGCCTCCCCCAAAAGCCTGCTTATTGATCTCATCAAGTATCCTATTACCACACTGACCTACACCAATCAAAAGAACATTAAGCGCCATAAATCAAACACTCCCTTTTATTCCTTTTTTCTCTTTTTCATTCAAATATAGATCTAACTTCATTCTTCAACCTCTATACATTTCCTTCACTTGTAATTGAACTGATGTCTCCTCCAAGCAACCCAACCAACTAAGACTAAGCCAACAGCCAAAGGAACAATAACATAGGGATTAGTCACCACACCCTTCAATCCTGATCCACTGAAACTGAAGATATTACTTAAAGAACCAAGTAAAGTAGTCTTCTCCTCAACCTCATACTCAAAGACATGTTCGGTTAAACCAGTCTGCGGTGACCTAACCTCTAAAGTCAGCGAATAAGTTCCATTCTCAACTGCCTCAACATCAATAGACTGATTCTTAACTCCACCAGAATCAATATAACCAAAAGGAAGGAAATCACTGCCATCAATCCTCAATCCATCACCAGGATCAACACTAACCTCAATACTATCAATAGTTCCCTCACCTTCATTAGATACTACTATACCTACTTCACCTTCTTCCTCCTCTCTAACACTTGGAACACTCACATCAACATCAAGTACACTATCCCCCTTAACCTCTAAGGTTGCATTAGCTTCTATGGTATCAGAGTCACCATAACTGTTAGAATATTCAGCAACAAACGAAAAAGGTAAACTAAAGTTCCCTGCTTTATCTCCAAAATCTGTAACAGCTACATCCGCAACCAAACCCTCAGTTTCCCCTGGCTCTAACTCTGATAAAGAGTCCTTGCTAAACGAAACATCAACCGAACCATTTGTAACTGCCTCAAAAGAAATGTCTTTGGCCAATCCAGTTGCTTCTTCACTATTAATTACCTCAATCGTGAACTCAGCTACCTCACCTCTTTTAACCGACCTGTCCTCTACATCTAAGGAGAGATCAGGAACCCTTTTCTCTACAGTTACATTAACCGAATCGTAATTATAGTTTATACCTGGGATCTGAGACTCCCCATCAACTAGGCGACGGCTACCAACCTTATCCTCAAAATAAATCGGCTTATCAACCTCGAAAGTAAACTCCTCGCTCAAACTACTAAGATCAGTTGGAGACCTAAGCTCAAAAGAAACAGTTTCCCTCGAAGTCCCCTCCAAATCAAAAGAAGAACTAGAAGTCTTATTTAACAAAGTAAAATTACCTGGAACATCCAAGTCTAAAGAAACATTCTTAACAGCCTGGGTTCCACCATTAGTCAAAACAACATCAACAGAAAACTCCTCACCCAAATCAACATTACTCTTCGAAACACTGAACTCAGTCAAGCTTATATAAGACGGTGGATTGATAAACGAATCAACCTTTAAAGGATAATTATCCCAAAGATCAAACCCAGCTTCCACGATCTTAAACAAAATAGTCGCAGAATCACCATCAATCTCAGTTACCTCAACCTCCAAAGGACCAATCAAACCTGAACTATCTTCACCAACCTCTACAGCACCAACATCACTAAAAGAATTATCACTAGGATCATAGAGCCTTCCAGAAACATTCACATAGGTGTTATTAGTTTCATCACTAACCTCATTAACTTTAAATAAATAATTATTAGCCTGTATCTGATCTCCGGCCGATACACTAAACTCAAGCGAACTACTTGACGCTGCCGCAACGGAACCCATAGAAAACACTAATAAAACAACAATACCCAAAGCAACAGCTAAAGAGAACGAAAACAAATCTGAATTAACCGAATCCATCTGCATCACATTCAAACCCTTTTTCTTTTAAATAATTTCTTGAAAAATATATAACCTCCAATCCATATTAAAATTACATATACCCACTTAATACCACTATCCATCCAAATCCAAAAACCAACACAACATAATAAAATAAAAAGAAAATACAAAAAGAAACTAAAATAAAAAGAAAATACAAAAAACAACACTTAAATAGGTATCTTTAGGGTTTACTCATTTATATCTAGAGTTCAGGAAGATTGAATCCTCTAATCCCTAGCTTCAGTTTTTATCTAAATTTCCTTTTTTCTTCTATCTCAATAACAAATTAAAAAGCCCTTAGGTCCTCTGGATAATAGGGCTATTAGATTAGATAGGTGATAATTTTAGTTTAGTTTAGGTTAGTTTAGTTTAGTTTAGGTTAGTTTAGTTTAGTTTTTGAGTCCTCCTCCTTTGTCTGCGGATAATGCGTTTTTGCTGTATCGGCTGAGTAATCCTTTTCTTTCTGGTTTTTTGACCTGTATTTCTTTTTTTCTTTGTTCTAGTTCTTCATTTGATAGTTTTACTTCTAGTTTTCTTTGGGGGATGCTTATTTCTATTTGGTCTCCTTCTTTTATGTATGCTATTGGTCCTTTTTCGCTTGCTTCTGGGGATATGTGGCCGATGCATGGTCCTCTGGTTCCTCCACTGAATCTGCCATCGGTTATTAATGCAACAGATTTTTCGAGTCCCATTCCAGCTAGTGCAGAGGTAGGGGAAAGCATCTCCGGCATACCAGGTCCACCCTTTGGTCCTTCATATCTAATTACAACGACCTCTCCTTTGTTTATTTCACCGTTTAGTATAGCGTCTACGGCTTCGTCCTCACTACTGTAGATCCTTGCCGGTCCCTTGTGTTCCATCATTTCTTCACTAACCGCAGCACTCTTAACCACTGATCCACGTGGAGCAAGATTACCATACAAAACAGCTAATCCTCCTTCACTGTGAACAGGGTCACTTAATTCATTTATAACTTCTGTTCTGACTAAATCAGCTTCATCCGCAATCTCATAGATGCTTTTACCAGAAACCGTTCTACAGTCATTTAATAGAGACTTAGCTCTTTTTAATACTGCCGGAACTCCTCCAGCCTCATCAAGATCCTTCATAACATACTCTCCACCAGGCTTCATAGAAGCAATATGCGGAGTCTCCTCTCCCAACCGATCAAAATCATCTAACTCTAACCTAGCATCAGCTTCCCTAGCTATAGCAGGAAGATGAAGAGCAGTATTAGTCGAACCACCCAACAACAAATCAACCTTAACAGCATTCAACAAACTATCCCGATCCAAAAAATCACTCAAAGAACTACCTTCTCTAACTAACTCAACAACTCTTTCTCCACTCCGTTTAGCTATCCTACGCTTACGACTGCTAAAAGCAAGACTAGAACCACAACCAGGTAAAGACAAACCCATAGCCTCAATCAAACAACTCAATGTGTTAGCAGTATACATTCCCTGACAACTACCACACGTCGGACAAGCATTATCCTCCATACCCTTCAAATCATCTTCACTTAACTTACCTGACTTAAACTCACCAACACCCTCAAACATAGAAATAAGAGTCAAATCCCTCTTCTTATAATAACCAGGAGCCATAGGCCCACCAGTCACAAAAACCGTAGGAACATCAACCCTAGCCGCACCCATCAACATACCAGGCAAAATCTTATCACAAGAAGCAACCAAAACAAGACCATCAAACTTATGCGCCTCAGCCATCAACTCAACCGAATCAGCAATAACCTCCCTACTAGGCAAAGAAAACCTCATACCATCATGGCCCATAGCAATACCATCACACACACCAGGAACACCAAACTCAAAACCAACACCACCACCCCGACTAATACCAGTCTTAACCTCCTCAGCAATATCCCTCAAATGTAAATGACCAGGAATAACCTCATTCCAACCATTAGCCACACCAATAAACGGCTCACCTAACTCATCATCCGTCAAACCATCAGCCTTCAACAAAGCACGATTAGGAGCTCTCTTCAACCCATCCTTAACCAAATCACTCTTCATATACAAATATACCTCCAAAACATACTTCCAAAAACACAAACCAACAAACAAAACAAACTAACTAACACTATAAACAAACAAACTAACTAACGAACAAACTTACACAACAAACAAACAAACTTACTTACACAATTACACAACAAACAAAACAAACTAAATGCACAAACAATTGTGCATACAACCAAGTGACATCCTCCCACGAGTAAACTCGTGGGCTTCCAGCCAATTCAAGGGTTCTCCTCCGCTCGCCGACTTCCACCTATTGAGCGAAAATCCTCAATAGGGAGAGGTCCGGGTCCTTGCTAGGGAGTTCCTTCCCCTAGCTTGGGTTTTCTTCGCTAGAGGAAGTCCAGCTGAGCTGGAGGGCTCTGCCACAGGAGCCCCCTACTCTTAGCATTGACCTTATCTCAGGTTTGCCAAGAGCCCGCTTACAAATATTCATTGCTCCATTGACGTCGCTATTAAGCTCTGAGCCACCACACTTGAAGATTCCTTTACACCTATCTCCTTTTTCTCCACACTTATAGCATCGCTGACTAGTATATGCTTCATTTACTTCAATGTATCTGACTCCTCTTTCTTTGCATTTGTATCCGAGCATCCGTCTAAATGTGTGATGTGGGAAACGATGTAGCTTTCTATTCATCTCTCTACCCTTGTCTTGGTCTTGTATTCCTTTTAGGTCACCAACAACGACTATTAATTTGTTCTCTTTGGCGTATCTAGCTATTTTGGTTGTTAGCTTGTGTAACTTATTCCTCACCTTGTTGTATTCTCTCTGCCCCCATTGTTTGTCTGTGTCTGATTGTCGTCTGAGATAATAGTAGTTTGTTTGAATTCCTTTGATTTCTTCTCCTTCAAAAAAGACCTTGGACTGGCTGGACGGCGCCACCGACGCCGCTCCTACTACTGGATTTCGGAGCCCAAGATCAATCCCCAACACCCCGTTGTATTCATCGACCTCACTAACTTCTATCTCGAAAGTAAGATTAAGATAAAACTTATCGTTTTTTCTAAACAACTTTGACTCATACAACTCCCAGCTATCTTTTATTTCCCTACCAGTTTTAACAGGAACATTTATTCCTCCATGTCTCTGGGCTGAAGGAACATTCACGAAATAGTCACAAACACTTGATTCACATCTCTGTATGTCGATTAGATCTTTCCTTAGACTAATTGGATATTCCTTATCCTCCTTGATTTTGTCATAATATCGCTTTAGCCTGTTGTTTGTTAGCTGAATGTAATTCAACATCTTCTCCATTATGTAGGTATTTTTGCAGGTTCTCGTACTCTCTCTTGAGTTGTTTTTTCTTGATTTTTGTTATGTTCACGATCCCTGATTGAGTTGTTTTTTTAAGCTTCAAATTCAAAGTCCTCCACCTCTCTTTCAAAGATTTCACCAGCAAAGTCCTTCACATTTTTACCTTGGAGCGAGGCCTTTGCTTTAATCTTTTGCCAAACCTCTTTATCAACTTCTATCCTAACATCCTTTGTTTCAGACATTACCTTACTTACCTCTTTTGCCTCAAGGCATTTAAGGTTTTCTATTCGGCATTCATCCCATGTCTAAAGAACATGGGTTTTCTGCCTCTAACCTTATAAATAATTGAACCATTATCAAATAAACTGATGCAGAGTTTAATTTCTGCCAATATACAAATAAGTTTAACAAATACAAAAATGCAACTAGGTCGGAAGAAACTATTTTATCTTTTGTGGTTGGGAAGTTTCTTTTCTAAGTCTCTGATTAGGTAGTGGTAGTTCACTATTTTTTGTTTTGGGGGTTGGTGGCTTTTGGGTAGGATCCTAGTATTTTTAGGTCGCGGACATGGTTTTTTAGTTCAACTAAGGCTTTTTTGAATTTTTTGTCTTTTCTATGTCCTTCGAAGTCAAGAATAAAGAAATAATCTCCTAGTTTTTCTCTGGACGGTCGTGACTCTAGTTTAGTTAAGTTAATATCTCTCTCAGCAAAAACTCCTAGTGAATCGTATAGGGATCCAGGTCTGTCCTTTACGTAAAATAATAGAGTGGTCTTATCGTTTCCAGAAGGAGGGCAGTCCTCCAATCCTAAGACTAGGAACCTAGTTAAATTGTCTTTAACGTCTTGAATTCCTTCATCAAGGATATCTAGTCCATATTCATTTGCAGCCTCTCTAGGAGCAACTGCAGCCAATTCCTCCTCAGACTTGGTTAATTCAACCGCCTTGGCAGTACTACTAACAGCCCTAACGTCGATATTATTTAGTTCATGAGTTAAGTACTCTCTACACTGCCGTAGAGCCTGAGAATGAGAGACAACCTCCCGGATTTCACTGCCACTATAACCTAACAGACAGTGATCGATCTCAATTACAACCTCGCCCTTGATCAAGATATCGTGAGCGGCCAACAGATCAACGGTCCTCAAAACCGTTCCCTCTAAGGAATTCTCAAAAGGCAAAACACCTGTTTCCCCTTCCTCAACTGCTTTAACAACATCTTCACTTGAAGACTCCAGCCTAACCTTCTTATCACTCCATTCCCTAGCAGCTTTCTCACTAAAAGTTCCCTTCGGACCAAGCGAAACAACAACCATCAAACAAAGAATTGGCATTACACCAAAATCAAACTTCCCACCCAACAAACCAACTTAAAACCAAGCAAAAACCAAAAAAATATAAAATAAGCGATAAAGAAAAAACAAGAAACCAGAAATAAAATAAAAAAGAAATTAAATTAACTATATACTACTTACAGACATAGTTTATTAATTAAAATATGTTATATTGGTTTTTTTGTTGTTTATTATGTTTTGTTTGCTAAGGCCCTGTTCTTTAGGGTTGAGGGGCTGTTATTTAGTTTTGTAGCATAAGTTAATTGGTTTAATGTATAAATTATGGTTAGAGTGGTTTTGGTTATAGTTTTTTTGGTTTTCTTTCGATAGTTTTTTATGATAAAACTTTTATTTTATTCTAGTTTGGGGTTTTAATTTTGGAAATTTTGGAAAGATCGACTGATTTGATTGGAAATACACCTTTAATTAGGTTGGGTTGTGTGTCGCCGAATGTGGTAGCTAAGTTAGAACAATTTAATCCTCTTTCGTCCATAAAGGACAGGCCAGCGTATTACATGGTTGAAGATGGTATCAAGAGAGGAGAGATTGATGATGAGACAACGATAATAGAGGCTACAAGTGGGAATACTGGTATAGGATTAGCTTCAGTATGTGCAGCTAAAGACATAGATCTAGTTATAGCATTACCTGAAAACGTTTCTGAAGAAAGAAAAAAACTATTAAAAGCATTTAATGTAGAGATCAAGTTAACATCAGAGGAGAAAGGTATGGAAGGAGCTATTGAAGAAGCAAAGAAACTAAATGAAGAAATAGATAATTCATACTGGACTCGTCAATTTGAAAACCCAGCAAACCCCAAAGCACACGAAGAAACAACGGGGAAAGAGATCTGGGAACAAACTAACGGACAAATAGATATCTTTATAGCAGGAGTAGGTACCGGAGGAACCCTAACAGGAGTAACCCGATACATAAAAAAACACGACTGTAAACAAAACTTCAAAGCCATCGGAGTAGAGCCAAACAAAAGCCCCGTAATATCAGGAAACAGAGCCGGATCACACGGAATCGAAGGAATAGGCCCCGGATTCGTTCCAAAAAACCTAGACACCGATCTCATAGACGGAATGGTCAGAGTAAAAGAAGAAGACGCAAAAAATATGGCAAACAGATTAGCCAAAAACCAAGGAATACTACCAGGAATCTCCTCAGGAGCAAACCTCTACGCCGCAGATAAAATAGCAAAAAAACAACAAAAAAGCAAACTAATAGTCACAGTAATACCAGACACAGGAGAAAGATACCTCTCAACCAACCTATTCGACTAAACCAACCACCAAACAACCAACCAAACAAAAAAACAAACCCAAACCCAAACCCAAATCCAGGATCAGGATTTACGGAAAGAAAGAGAAAAACAACAAACTAATTTCATCTAGAGAATATAGAATAATCTGGGAATCATTCTTTTCCAATAGATAATTACTTAAGTGGAGATTAATATGTTTAAGCGACTTCGGGAGGATATTAGAACAGTTTTTGAAAAGGATCCGGCAGCAAGAAGCGTTATAGAAGTGCTAACATGTTACCCTGGATTACACGCAATACTGCTGCACAGGATAGCCCACTTCTTCTGGAATATTAGATTAAAATGGCTAGCCAGATTTATCTCCCACCTATCAAGGTTTCTGACCCAAGTAGAGATCCATCCAGGAGCAGAAATCGGAAGAAGATTCTTCATAGACCACGGATCCGGAGTCGTCATAGGAGAAACCTCAGAAATAGGAGACGATGTACTAATGTACCAAGGAGTCACCCTAGGAGGCCACACCAGAAAAGAAGGAAAAAGACACCCAACAATCAGAGATGAAGCCGTCATAGGAGCAGGAGCAATACTACTAGGCCCAATAGAAGTAGGAAAAGGCGCAAAAATAGGAGCAAACTCCGTAGTACTAGACGATATACCACCCGATACATCAGTAGTAGGAACACCAGCCAAACCAGTAAAAGAAAGAAGAGAAAAGAAAAGAGACTTCGACCTACCAGACCCAGTCGAAAAAGAAATAAAACAAATAAAACAAAAAATAGAAACCCTAGAACAAGAACAACAAACAAAGAAATAACACAAAAAACACAAAAACCCACCAACCAACCAACTAACCAACTAAACCACACCAAACACCCTCTCACAAACTAAAATAAACCAAACCAAATTAAACTAAACTAAATTAAACTAAACTAAATTGAATTAGATTAGGTTAAATTAGATTAGGTTAAATTAGATTAAATTAGTCTAAATTAATTTAAATTAGGTTAAATTGGGTTAAGTAGGAGTATATTGGGTTGTTTAATTATTTATTTTTTTAGTTTTTTCTTAGGTTGGTTTTTTCTAGTGCCTTTTTTTCATATTTTTTTATTTGTATTTTGTCTTCGAGTTCTTTTACTTCTTTTAGGTCTGCTGAAGTAGATACCTTGTTTGGTAGGGCTCTGCATTCTCCTACATTTCTGCTGCTTGCTTCGTAGAATCCGAGTTCCCTTGAAATGCTCTCACTTTCAATCTTGTCAAAACCAATTAAGGGCCTAAATACTGGTAGATCAACTGCTTCATTTAATACATATAAGTTGTCTAGGGTCTGTGAAGCGACCTGTCCTATAGATTCACCTGTAACTACTCCTTTTGCATCTATCTTCTCTGCAACTGCTTCTGCTAGTCGATAAAAAGATCTCTTACACAAAATACATGTCAACCTAAACACGTTTTCCGAGATCACTTGCATTATTTCTTCGAAATCCACTTCTATTAGATTCATTTTGTAGGGAGAGTATCTGCTTAACCTTTCTTTTACTTCAACGGTTCTTTTCTTCATTTCTCCGCTATCAAATCTGCCTTTGTCCATGTAAACTGGTATAACCCTGCATCCTCTCTTCATTAACCTAGTAGAAGCTACTGGACTATCAATCCCACCGCTAAAAAGAGAGACCACCTTGCCCTGTGAACCAATAGGCAGACCATGAAGTCCCTCAATCTTCTTCAAAAAGAGGTAGGCGTTATCATCTCTAACTTCAACAAACAAAGTGTGATCAGGGTTATCTAAGTCAACGGAAGCACCAAATTCTTTCCTTACATAGTCTCCAAGTTTTTCTTCAATGTCCTTACTAGTGAATGGATGTTCTCCAGCTCTTCTAGCAGAGATAGCAAAGGTCTCCTCCGAACTTAACCTTCCTTCCAATAGCTGGGTTGAATATCTCCGGAACTCACTAAAGTCTATGTCAACTTTGATGCATGGGCTGAAAGATCTGATTCCAAAAACATATCCGAGAGCTCTTAAAGCTTCTTGGATCTCATCTGTTTCTACATACACTCTTCCTGGGGTTTTAGTTACATTGAATTCCTTGATATCTTCTTCTTTTAGGGAGCTTCGGATGTGGGAAAGCAATCTGTTTGCCATCTGCCCTCTAACAGGCTCAGACTTAAGACCAATCTCGCCATACCTGACTAATATCAAATTCCACATCCGTTACCACTTCTTTTTTAATTATTTTTCGTTGCCGAAACATTTAACCATCTCCTTAACAATTGTTAAAAAAATATAACTCCCCACCTCTACCTTCAACCCCACAAAAACCAAAAAACCATAACCCAAAACCCAAAAAAAAACACAACCTAATAAACCAAAAACAAAACACAGAAAAAAAAATACTCTAAAACAGAAAAAAGAGGGAAAAACCAAATGGCAAAACAACCATGTGAAATAATAGTAAAACACATACTTCCATCAGTAAGAGCACAACTATCCAAAGAACTAGTCGACCTAGGAATGTCACAACAAAAAACAGCCGAACTACTAGACCTCACCCCAGCAGCAGTCTCACAATACGTAAGCGAAAAAAGAGGATACGAAATAGAATTCAACGACACAATAAAAAAAGAAATAAGAAAAAAAGCAAAAGAAATAATCCAAGAAGACAAAAAACAACCACTAAACAAAATATGCAAAATATGCGACATACTAAAAGACGAAAACATAATAAAACAAATAAACCAACAATACGAAGACCCAGAAAGATGCAGCTTCTGCAGATTCCAAGACCTATGCACAACACCACAATAAACAAACACTACCGTGAAGTGACCCCTACCTAAATCAAATGATTTAGGAAGGTATCTTCTCAACTATTTAGATAAATGACCGACCAAAAAAAAGGCCTAGACCAAAAAAACCACATTAGATTAAACCAATCAAAACCATAAATCATGTACTAGAAGGTTGATTGTTTTTTTGAGGTGTTGGGATGGCAGAAGAATATGATGTGTTAGTAATTGGAGGAGGACCGGCTGGGTTATCAGCTTCAATATACACTTCTAGAGCAGAGCTAGATACATTAGTTTTAGATAAAGGGGATAATATACTAGAAGAGTATGATGACATAGAAAACTATCTTGGTTTTCCGGAAGGGATATCAGGGAAGAAACTATTGGATAACGCTAAAAGACAGGCAAAGAGATCAGGAGCCACTTACCTACAGAAAGAAGCTCTTAGTATTGGGGTAGAGGGAGAAAGATATCAAATAGAGACTACTGACCAGGAATACGTTGGAAAAGGCGTAATATTAGCTACAGGGGTACAGCAAGATAAACCCAACGTAGAAAACCTAGAAGAACTAGAAGGAAAAGGAGTAAGCTACTGCGTTGTCTGTGACGGCCCACTCTACAAAGACAAAAAATGTGGGATCCTTGGATCCAAAAACTACGCAGCACAAGAAGCACTAACCCTACACGAATACACACCCAATGTAACAATATACACAAACAACAAACAGCTAGACATAACAAACGAACTAGAACAAAAAATAAACGAAAAAGACATAAATGTAGACACCAGAGAAATCAAAAAAGTCCAAGGAAAAGACACAATACAATCATTACTCCTAAAAGAAGATGAAGAAAAGACAACTGAAATCGAAATAGATGGCCTATTCGTAGCCGTGGGAACAAGCGGAACACTAGACTTCGCAAGAACCCTAGGCCTCGAAATAGAAAACAACGCCATAAAAGTCAACGAAGACCTATCCACAGGATACCCAAGACTCTACGCAGCAGGAGACTGCACCAGAGGAAACCGACAAATATCAATAGCAGTAGGAGAAGGAACAAAAGCAGCCCTAAACCTAATAGAAGAACTAAAACAAAAAGAAGAACACACAGACTGGGGCCACTAAACAAAAAAAAAAAACAAAAAAAAAACAAAGAAACAAAAAAAACAAAAGCCAAAAACCAAAAACAAAGAAACAAAAAAAACAAAAAACGGGGAAAACCAAGAATCGAAAAGAATCAGAAGAAAATAAAACAAAAGATAAAGAAGACCAAAGAGGTAGAAAACACGGTATAACAGGGTAGAAGATAGTGATATCAAATATAGTAGAGGAATAATCAAGCTAGGAGACTTAAAAGATAGTAGGGGAGAAAGAAGCTTAGGGAGGATAGGTAGAGATCTATTTTAACTCTTTGCCCAAAAAGTCACCTTCCTCCGTGCATTTTTCTTGGTCTATTTCTATTATATCTCGTTTCATTTTAACTCTTTGCCCAAGAAGTCTCTTTTCTGGATCTTTGGTTTAGGTGGGTGATGGATTGGGGTGGTTTTATATATCTAGAGACAAGTGCTTTGGATACGAAACGGGATGCCGGAAAGCCTCTAGTTCTCCGAGCTGGTGGAGAGCTTTAGGGCAGGGGAGAATGAATAGCTCTCCTGAACGAAGAAAGCCTCTTCTGGCATCGGGAGTACCGTGACCGTACTCGAAGCCACTACCGTTGACCTGACCTCTGTACATCAAGTTGGTGAGGTAGGTGGCAGCCGTCAAAAAGGTGGACGTTCCACCCTATCAGGACGTTCCTGATAGATTCCCTCGGTAGTCCGAAAACCAGATGATACGGACGAATAGAAGGAAGCACCCTCCTAACCAACGATTAGGTAGGTGAGGAGGTCACGTGAGTGTTTTTGTCTGTGTGTTTTAATTTGTCTGGTTTTTCTTTGTGTGGGGTTTTGGGGTTGGTGTTTATTTTGTTTTTATTTTTTTGATTAGTTTTTTGTGTTTTTTGCAGAATTCTGGTTTTTTTAGCTGTGATTTTATGACTTGGTTTTGTAGATTTGGGTTGTGTAGTCTGCATTTTTGGTTAGGGCAGGATTGGGTTCCTAGTAGTTGATTTAGGATGGCTTGTAGGGAGTATCCTTTTAGGGCTTTTGTTATTCTTTTGTCGTCGTAGTCTATGAATTTTCCATTGTATTTCTTTTTTGCTTCTTCGATTTGGTCTATGGTCTTGTGGTTGAAGGTTCTCTTTTTTTCGTTTTGATAGTATTTTTTGGGTTTTTTAGGTGCTTCTACAATTCCACTTGTAGATATAAGTGAGGGAAGGCCATAGATAACTACTCTAAGGTTGTATCCGTCTTTTTCTTTATGTGTACCGAATAAGCGGTTGGTGTAGATTAAGTGGACGTCATTCCAATTTTTTTCTTCTTGATTTATTTCTTCTAGAAAGCTTTTAGCTAATTTATTTCCATCGTATACTACGCTTGTTAACCTTTTTTCTGGGTTTTTCAGAATCTTTTTCTCAAAACTGATTTCGTTGGGTAATGGAGGGAGATCATCCCAGCCTTTCTCTTCGTCCTTTATTCTGGTACTGGCTAGTTTTTTGGCGAAATTCTCTCTGTCTTCGACTTGTTTAACAAAAGCGGTTCTTTTAATGGCATTAAAACCTGTTTTTTCTTTTAGGTAACTTTGGATCTCATCTAAGTCAAAGTTCTCGGTACATGGCTCATTGTACAAGTAGAGGTTTATTTCCTGTTTATTTAATTTATTCAAGTTCATTGATGGCAACTTCGGCCACCCTCTTTCCTGATAGTATCATAGAACCAAAAGTTGGCCCCATTCTAGGAACTCCATATGTTTCAGAAACTGCCATACCGGTTATTAGTAGTCCAGGATGAAGTACACCGGTTTTTTCGATTATTTGGTCCTCGGATTCCTCGATCCACATTCCTCCTTGTCCAGAGGTTTCGAGGAATCCTCTTTCCTCTAGTTTAGAAACAACTTCAGCATCGTGTCCTGTAGCATCTATAACAAGTTTAGATTCAATTCCAATAGGATCAACGCAGGCAACCTCCTTTGGTAAGCTATCTACTGGAGTCCAGTTAATAACAACTCCACCAACTCGGTTATCTTCTCTTAAGACAACATCTTGGAACTTGGTCATATTAAAGACCTGTAGGCCTGCGTCACATGCACTAGCTATTAACTGAGAACAAGCATGAGGGCCATCAGAGACATAGACTCCATCTTCTTTTTCCTCGTAGGGAACACCGATCTCATCAAGATACTTTTGGGATGGGTCCCGGAATGTGACCTTATTCATCAAGTAGCCGCCAAGCCAGAAACCGCCGCCCAAGTAATTGTTAGCCTCTAATAAGAGAACCTTGACATCTTCTTTAGCTAGTTCCCTTCCAGCTACCAAGCCACTAGGTCCGCCACCAACTATTATGACATCACTCTCTATATACTCCTCAAAAGTATCTCTAAACGAAGTCGAAATAGCTCTAGTTATTTCTTTCTCTCCAGCTTTTTTAAACCTGTCCATAGAGTTTACCCCAAATAAACTAGATCTCAAACACAGATCCAAACAATTTTTCAAGATCTAAATATATGCTCTACCTAAATTAATATCTTCTTTTTCCTCGAAACAAAAAAGAGTTATGTTAAAGTCGTTAACTACTAAAAGAAACAGAATAAAAAACCTAAAACAATATAATACATAAATAAACACAAAAAAACAACTTAAAAATAAAAATATGGCCAAAAAAACACGAAACCAAGACACAGACACAAGAAAAAACCTAAAACAAAAAAAAACAAACAGAAACAAATAAAGAAATAAAAAATAATAAACTAAAACTAGGGACTGAAAAAACCAAAAGCTAGATCAAGAGACTTAACTCCAATCCAATAGATAATAGGGGTTAAAATTCATTTAAAGTTTTTGAATTCTTTTATAGCACTACAGGCTCCGCATCTAACGCATCCTGCTTTTGATTTGCTTGGTTCAATGTTATTATCTCTTAGTATTTCAGCAGCTTCCCTGTATATGTCTATCATGTAACCTGGTTTTGGCAATGGGTTATTGGATAGAGGTGTATGAGGTATTGGGTGAAATGGAACAATAAATGGAACGGTTCCAGTTTCTGAAATAACATCCACGCCCTCTAGGAATTTTTGTTTATCCTCGCCTATACCGGCTATTAGATAAGAACTAACCTGATTTTCTCCAAAAACTCCAACGGCATTTTTCATCGAATCAAGCATCTCTTCTCTACCTATTTCTGCCTTTCCCGGACAAACCTCTCTCAAAGTCTTCTTATCCCACGTTTCTAAATGAACTCCAACAGTATCTACACCAGAAGAGTAAAGTTCCTCTAATTCGCTTCTACCTGGATTACTTAACTGAACATGAACATCTAAATCAGTTTTCTTTTTTAATGCCTTAGATATCCTAGATAACTTCTCATGCTCATTTTTATTAGGCATTATTCCAGTTGTCAAAGTAGCATGTGTAGCTCTATCACTTTCCTCAGCAACTTCAACCAACTGAGATGGCTTCTTCTCTTTAATAGTTTTATTATTTCTTAAAGACTCTCTAATACCACAGAACTTACATTCCTTCCCTTCTGCAAAAAAAACACAGTCCTGATAAGTAGTAGTCGCAAGACAATTCTTAGCATGCAGTAAAGCAACCTTCTTCATTTCCACTCCATCAGATGTCTTCTTCCCATAAAAACTAGGCTCCTCTGGAAAACTAATTCTTAGTTCCTTATCCCTAAATACAATATACCTCTTATCTTCTTCAACCTTTAAAGTGAAAGGATCATTTTCGTCGTTCCAATAAGTCGGAGCTGTACTAAAAACACCATTTGGCAAAATAACATACCTACCAGTAGGCCCAGCACCTCCCTTGTTCTCCGAATTCTCAAGACTCAAACCCCTTGTTAATATATTAGCCTTTAACTCCGGAAAACCAACCTTACTATTAGCTAAATCCATTATAAAAACCTCTATACTTCTCTTATATCAAACCCTAAACTCTTAACCCCTATTAAACCAAATTAACCAAATTAAAACAAACTAAAGCAACATAAAGCAATAAACCACACCGATAAAATCACCAACCAACGAAACAAAATACAAATATCATAACATAACTATACCCCATCTCCATAAACTACTTCTATCTAATTTACTTTGCCAAGAGTATAGTTTTTTTACCTAATTCCAAAATAACTAAAAATAAGAATGAAACTTTCTGTCAAGATGGATGGATTTTTCAATCCTTAAAAATAAATTAAGATAGAAGACAAAAAACAACACAATCTGTTACAGATCTGTTACAAATTTCAATTAAACTACTTAAAGAAGTGTAAAACTATGAATATAATCCAAAACCACTGTAAAACAATAAAATATTTTTTTAAACTTGTATTGTAGCTTATAGGATAGGGGATTTTGTGAGATGGTTTTTGATGAATAAGAAGAGGATTTCGTTTTGTTTTGTTTTGGGGTTCTTTGTTTTTTTAGCCTTTACGTCTGGGGCAGTGGCAGGCCAGAATCAGACACAGGACCAAGATGGCGTTATTACTGGAAAAGTCGTGTTAAAAGATGGAGATCCAGCAGAGGATGTTAAAATAGAGCTTAGATCTGCATTAGATCCAACTGCAACATTTAATTTAGTGAATACAACTAGAACAGGTAAGGAAGGAAATTATAGCTTTGTTGGCTTGAACGCAAGTAATTTCTATAAAGTTTCTGCAATATATGGAAATAACAGCTTTCAACCTCCCACTGGATACGGCTTCATTTATTTCACCGAAAACCAGACACATATTAATGCTAATATCACCGTATTTGAAGGAACGAAATCTACTGAAGATATAGTGGTATCGCTTAGGCATGTAAGAGTGAGTTTACAGAGCCAAGCCGATAGCTTACTCGTAAAACAGATTCTTTTGGTAAATAATACTGGTGAAGAACCATTTATAGGAGAACTAAAAATAGATCTAGGCAAGAAACTAGATTCATATAATGTAAGTTCCTCTAAAAATGTTTCATTCGAGATTCTACCAAATCAAAGTTCTTATACAACCTTACAGTACAGAGTACCATTTAATAAAACATATACTCTATCCCTTGATGTTAATTATCCTACAGATCGATTATTCTACTTGATAGAAAACTCGTCTCTAACGGCCTCCAACACAGAAAACCTAATGTCCTTTGGGATCCAGCAGATGGGAGGAACAGAATACATGATCTACTATGCAGGAGTAAACCAGAAAATAGAACCTGGAACCCAACTAAGTCTACAAATAAAACCACTTCAAGAACAAGAACCAGTAAACGAAGACCAAAACCAACTACAATCACTATTGATACCTATAGCATTGATATCGGCTTTAGCAGTGACTGCAATAGCCTACATAAAAAGAGACAGAATCTCCTCGTACCTAAGCAAAACAGGGGAACAAAATAGTGGAAAAGAAGAAACAGAAGTAGAAGAAGAAACTAAATCCCTCAAAGAACAAAAGGAAGAAGTACTTTCTAAAATAGAGGAACTGGACGAAAAACACGAAAAAGACGAAATATCAGAAGAAGAATACAAAAATAAAAGAGAAGAATACAAGAAAAAGGCTATGGATCTAATCAAAAGAATTGAAGAACAAAGAGACACAAGAAACCGAAGGTGAAGTAACCCACTACCAATCAGAGGTTTAGGAGGGGGCTTCCATGTGGACCTTATCCTCTTCGAAGCAGAGGAGTTTGTTTTACCACCGAACTTGTCCCATGCATTCGGTCAACAAGGGAACCTATTGCTTTGAGGGAAGAATTAGATTAGGCAACTACGCCATATATTAACTTAACTTAACTTAACTCTCGATGGTTCCTCTTATTTACTTTAGTAGTTTAGCTTCATGCTACTTGCTATAGCATTCTCAGAGCTGAAAAGCTCTGAGTTTGGGTTAACTTAGTTCGTTTCTTTTCCAAATCAGTCTAGTTTGTGATATGCTTATATAGGCAAATGGGATTGCTGTTTGTTGTCGAGGCAGTAGATCCCAATCAAACTGCCGTTAATGGCAATTTGGGCGTTCCAAATCCTAAAAATGTATCAGATTCATCCCACTACCCAACCTAAATCCCAAGAGAATTGAGAAAAGGAGTCTTCTCCGATGAAGAAATAAAAAAAGATAAGATAAAACACAACTCTTTAACTTATTTGGTGAGAAGTCCCCTTCCTCAATCTTTGATTTAGGTAGGGGATGAATCACCATAACCTTTATATGCTCTGATATGCAATGATTATATAGTGATTATTTATAGATGGTAGAAAGTTAGTAAGAATATTTGGGATCGGGAGCATGAATGCCCTAACTGTGGTTTCTCCACAACAAGAGATCATAACTCCTCACTGAACATTCTTAAGAAGGGTTTAGATAGTTTAGGCATGGGACAGGCCGAAGTCACGCCTGTGGACACTGGAACCTCTACAGACACTGATTTTGTGTCTGCAAGTTCCGTGGTTGAAGCAGGAAGCTCCTTCCACACCGAAGCGGAAGCGTAGGTATGGTAGGGGTAGTTCACTGAGAGATCTCTAATGCAATTAGGGACCTGTTCCTCTTTTTGAACCTAAGAGGTGAAGGAGGTCACTAGTAAAAAATAATATCACACCAGCCTATCTTAAATTAAAAATAATTAACAATAAACTGAGCTTTGATATAAAAAAAATAAAAGCTTTGATATAAAAAAAATAAAAGAAAAGATAAGATATAACTTGGGGAAATAGAGCTTTACCAAGGATCAAGAACTAAATATATATGTAAGCTTAAAGAAGACACTTTTTAAAAATTTTTATTGTAATATGGCTGAATTAAGAGTTCCTATAGAGGATATGAGTTGCTCTTCTTGTGCAGCAACT
The DNA here is from genome assembly GCA_001914405.1 of Candidatus Methanohalarchaeum thermophilum. Lineage (GTDB taxonomy): Archaea > Halobacteriota > Methanonatronarchaeia > Methanonatronarchaeales > Methanonatronarchaeaceae > Methanohalarchaeum > Methanohalarchaeum thermophilum. The sequence goes on along the minus strand of MSDW01000002.1, from coordinate 207,376 downwards.
ATAAAAAAGAACCTGAAGCAACTAAATGGGGTTACAGAAGCAAATGTAAACTTTGCAACTGATGAAGCAAAAATAACATATGATAAGGAGAAAACAGATATCTCCCAGATATACGAAAAAATAAGCGACTCTGGATACACCCCAATAAAAAAAGAAGCTATCATAGAGATAGAGGATATGTCCTGTTCCTCCTGCGCAAAAACAATCGAATCAAAGCTAAAAACTAAAAAAGGAATAATTAAAGCCAATGTAAACTTTGCGAGCGACCAAGCCATAATAGAATACGATCCACTAGAAATAGAAGAAAAACAAATCTACAAAGCAATAAAAGAAACTGGTTACAAACCAGTAGAAAAAACAAGAGAAAAAAACACAAAAAAAGATAAAACAGAATCCATAGCAAACAAAAAACTAATTTTAACCGTATTTGGAGCAGTACTAGCTGCACCACTCTTCATCTTCCTAATAGAAGGAATCTTTTACCCAGGGCTCTTCCCAGACAAATACCTCGGCATTGAAAAACCCTGGATCGAGTTCCTGCTAGCAACACCAGTCCAAATTATTCTAGGATATCCATTCTACATCAACTCCTACAAATCTATAGTCAAAAATAAAACCGCAAACATGGATGTATTAATAGCATTAGGATCTCTAACGGCCTATGTATACAGTATATTAGTCCTAGGTCAACTAATAGAAGGCGGAATATACTTTGACACGGCCGCAATGATACTGGTTTTCATTACATTAGGGAACTATTTGGAAGCCAAATCAAAATCTCGGGCAAGCCAAGCAATAAAGAAGCTCCTAGAACTAGAACCAGACACTGCAACTCGTATAATAGATGGAGAAGAAAAACAAGTCCCAGTTGATGACTTAGAGGTCGGCGATAAGATAAAGATAAGGCCTGGAGAAAAGATACCTACTGATTCAGTTGTCTTGGAGGGAAGTAGTGCAGTAGATGAATCGATGATCACTGGAGAATCTGTTCCCGTAGAAAAAACCAAGGAGGACCAGTTAATAGGAGGAACTATAAACGAAAACGGAGTCCTAATAGCAAGAGCAACCGAAGTAGGAGAAAAAACAGCCCTAAAAAAGATCGTTAACCTGGTAAAGGAAGCTCAAAGCCGACAACCAAAAATACAAAACGTAGCAGACAAAATAAGCTCGTATTTTGTTCCTGCTGTAATACTAAACGCAACAATATGGGGTGCTGTATGGCTTATCTACCCGGAAACCCTAGCCGGGTTCGTAAACTGGCTACCACTCTGGGAGTTAGTCGCAGGAGGACCAGAAGTGGCTGGAGGAACAGTATCAGTACTAGAATTCTCAATAATAGTATTCGCCAGCGCAGTCATAATAGCATGTCCATGCGCACTCGGACTCGCAACTCCAGCAGCAACAATGGTTGGAACCTCAATAGGAGCAGAAAACGGAATACTATTCAAAGGCGGAGACGTACTAGAAAGAGTAAAAGATATAGACGCAGTAGTATTCGACAAAACAGGGACAATAACAGAGGGTAAAATGACGCTACAAGATGTAATAGCCATAAAACCAAACCCTCAACCAAAACAAAAAAACAACAAAACGAAAACAAAAACTAACCCCAATGAACGGGATGTATTAAGAATAGCAGCGACCGCAGAAAAAGGAAGCGAACATCCACTAGCCAAGGCAATAGTCAAAGGAGCACAACAAAAAAACATAGAACTAAAAGAACCAAGCGAATTCGAAGATATCCCAGGCCACGGAATAAAAGCAGAAACGAACGAAGGAAAAGTACAAATCGGAAACAAGAAACTGATGAAAAGAAACGAAAACGACATAGAAACCAGTCACATAGAAGACGAACTAAAAAAACTAGAGAAAAAAGGAAAAACAGCGATGATAGTAGCACTAAACCAACAAATAATAGGAATAATAGCCACATCAGATCAAATAAAACCAACATCAAAAGAAGCAATACAAAAACTAAAAGAACGAAACCTAGAAACATGGATGATCACAGGCGACAACGAAACAACTGCAAAAGCAGTAGCAGAACAGGTAGGAATACCAAAACAATACATCTTATCTGAGGTACTACCAGAAGATAAAACCAACAAGATCCAACAACTCCAAGAAAAAGGAAAAAATGTGATGATGGTGGGAGACGGAGTAAACGATGCACCAGCCCTAGCAACAGCATATGTAGGCATAGCAATAGGAAGCGGAACAGATGTAGCAATAGAAGCAGGTGATGTAACACTAATGCGCGACGACCTACTAGACGTTTTAAAATGCATAAGAGTATCGGAAGGAACACTATCAAAAATAAAACAAAACCTATTCTGGGCACTATTCTACAACACGGCAATGATCCCACTAGCCTCACTAGGACTAATGCGGCCAGAACTAGCAGCCATAGCAATGTCAATATCAAGCGTAAGCGTCCTAACAAACAGCATACAATTCAAAAACTACAAACCAGACCACGACTACAAACTACTAAATATCAAAAAATAACACCAACAACAAAAATAAAACAAAACGAAATTAAACTAAACAAAACTAGAATAAATTAAGGATAGATAACTGGGAGGATAAAAAGGACTGTGAGGTGACCTCTACCTAAATTCAAGGAGTTGGAAGAGGGTATTCTTAGTCACTATAAGATAAAATGAATTTAGGTTATTAAAATATTGGTTGAATGGGGTATTAGTTAAATATTTGGATTTTGGTTGGTTTTTTGTTATAATGTCTGTGAGAGAGAAAATAGATTCGATTAAGGATGGTTTAAGTGAGCTGGATGGGGTGGTTGTTGGTTTTTCTGGTGGTATAGATAGTTCTGTAGTGGCAAAATTAACTAAATTGGTTCAGGGAGAAGATTGTATAGCAGTTACCGTTGCTTCTGAGTTATTTCCTAGAAGTGAACTAGAAGCTGCAGAAAAAATCGCAGAAGAGATAGGAATAAAACATAAAGTAATTGAAAGAAAGCTAGAGGACCTAGGAATAGAAAATAACCCAGAAGATAGATGTTATCTATGTAAGAGATCAATTTTAGTAGATTTAAAAGAGGTTTTAGATGAATATGGGTATGAATCTGTTGTTGATGGAACTAATGCAACCGAGGCAGAAGAAAATAGACCCGGGATCCAAGCTCTTGAAGAAATGGGTATCTACTCTCCTTTATCTGAGAATAAAGTAACTAGGAAAGAGGTAAGAGAAATAGCTGAGGAATTAGGTTTAAGTAATAGAGATAAACCACCAGAATCGTGTCTGGCTACCAGATTCCCATTTGGCCAAAAACTGGATCCGGGAAAACTCGAAATGGTTGAAAAAGCGGAAGAAAAACTGAAAGACATAGGATTCAAAAGAGTTAGAGTCCGTGTACACGAAAACGGAAGCCTAGCCAGAATCGAACTTAAGAAAGAAACCCTCCCTCCAAGCAAAGAAGAAATAAGAAAGATAAACCGTGGCCTAAAAGAAATAGGGTTCAATTATATAACACTGGACTTAGGCGGATACCAGACAGGAAAAATGAGCTAACCACCTAAAAAAATAAATTTAATCATGTGAGGACAAGTTCCGTGGTCGAAGCAGAAATCCCTTTTCTTAGCGAGCAAAGCAAGTTAGGTAGAAGTGGTTCACTTTGGGTTGGAGTTTGAACGGGAGTCCACCAACAAGCCCACCGCTTCAGCGGTAGGTAGCTGGCAATTTTTCCTACTACTTATATGCTAAAGATGATTATCTAGGTAAAAAACTAATTATGATGTCGTATTTCTGATAGATTTAAAATTTGTTAAGAAAAATTTAAAAGCCCTATGAGTTTTTGTCTCCTGGTTTAAAAAATTAATTTCGGTTAAAAACATATAATTATATATAAAAAGGTCTTTATCAAATAAAAGAGAGATGTATCTATGATTTAAAAATAGTAAGGTTTATTGTATATGCTTTACAAAAATCTAATGGATTACTATGCTTAGTTCAATAATGTGTATTATAGCTGGATTAGTGCTTTTGACTGGAGTTCTAAGAGTAATACCTGCAATTGGAGGTCAATTAGAAAAAGTCGGGAAATGGCTAGGTTCTTTTCAAACAATCATAGGATTAATAGCTTTAGTTATTGGAATTATGTCGCTATCTAGTCTACAGGGAATGATGTTAGTTATCGCGGGAATCGTGTTGCTAGCTGGAGTACTTTCAGTAATTCCTGCAATGGGTAAGTATTTAGAGAAACTTGCTAAGATACTAACTGGATTCCAAGTTCCAATCGGAATAATTACATTGATAATTGGAATCATGGGGTTCCTATAACCTTGGTTAGCTTCTCTATAGAGGTTATCTGAATTTCAAATGGGGTTGCTACTTACTCCATTTCTTAATATTTTTTAAAGTTAAAAATCTCTTTATTTTTTTTAATTGTTTTTTTTTTTGTTTTGTTGTGGGTGTGTTAGGTTTTTTCTTTTGTTTTTGGTTGTTTGGGTTGTGGATTGTGGTTTTGGTTGGGTGGCTATTTGTTTTTGTTTTTGTTTTTGTTTTTGTTTTTTGTTTCTGGTTTTTTGTGGTTGTTTAGCTGGATGTTATATGTTTGGCGGTAATATTTTTTGTGGAAAATTATAAGTTGTAGTGATGGTTTTATTTTCTTGGGAAAAAGATGACGGACGAAAACAAATTTGATACCAAATCAGTTCACTCAGGAGAAAAAACCGATAAAGAAACCGGAGCAACAGCAGTACCAATTTACTCTACCGTGGCCTACGAATTCGAAGACACAGAACAGGCCGCAAACCTATTCTCACTAAAGTCACCGGAATTTCCAGGTCAGATATACAGCAGACTGACCAATCCAACCTATGAAGCATTCGAAGAAAAGGTCGCCGACCTGGAAGATGGGGTAGCCGCAGCAGCAACCTCATCCGGCCAAGCAGCCAACTTCCTATCACTAATCACCATAACAAATTCAGGAGAAAACATTGTAGCCTCAAAAGAACTTTACGGAGGAACAATAACCCTATTTGACCTGACATTTTCGAATAAATTTGGAATAGATGTTAAATTTGTAGAACCAGAACCAAGCGCATTTGAAGAAGCAATTGACCAAGATACCAAAGCTGTATTCGGTGAAACAATAGGAAACCCTAAATTAGAAGTACTGGACATAGAAAAAACTGCAAAAGTAGCACACGAAAACAATATTCCACTATTCATAGACAACACATTCGGAACACCATACCACTGTAATCCAATAGAGTGGGGAGCAGACATAGTAACCCATTCCTCAACCAAATGGATAAGCGGCCACGGAACCGTAGTAGGAGGAGTAGTAATAGACTCAGGTAAATTTAATTGGAGCCAAGGAGATTTTTCATCTATAACAGAAGAAGACCCTGGTTACAATGGCTTAAACTTCTGGGAAGAATTTGAAGAACTAGCCTACATATACAAACTCAAAAACAGATTCTTAAAGGATCTAGGAGCTACGATGAGCCCACACAACGCATACGAACTAATACAGAGCCTACAGTCACTAGGACCCAGAATGGAGAAACACTCCAAGAACGCCAAAAAGGTAGCAGAATTCCTACAAGACCATCCTAAAGTAAACTGGGTTAACTACCCAGGACTAAAAACCCAGGACACACATGAATTAGCCAAAAAATACCTACAAAACGGATACGGAGGAGTAGTAGGATTCGGAATAAAGGGAGGAGAAGAAACCGGAAAGAAATTCGTTAAGAACCTCGACCTATTTAAACACCTAGCGAATGTAGGGGACGCAAAATCACTAGCAATACACCCGTGGACCACAACCCACTCACAGCTAACACCAAAACAAAAGCGAGAAGGAGGAGTAACAGAAGACTTCATAAGGCTCTCTATCGGAATAGAAGATATAGAAGACATAATAAACGACTTAGATCAAGCGCTCAAGGAGGCATAAAATGTGCAGGAAGCCTCAGTCGGCTACACACAGACCAAAAAACACCAAATAAAAGAAAAGATCCAACTAGAAAGCGGAAAAAAATTCGGACCAATCGAAGTAGCCTACGAAACATATGGAACCCTAAACCAGGAAAAAAACAACGCAATACTGGTATGCCATCCACTAACCGGAGACGCCCACGCCGCAGGATACCACGAAGGCGACCAAGACCCAGGTTGGTGGGACAACATGATCGGACCAGGAAAAGCATTCGACACCGAAAAATACTATGTGATCTGCTCAAATGTCCTTGGAGGATGCAAAGGAACCACGGGACCAAAATCAACAAACCCAGAAACCGGAGAACCCTATGCACTCGACTTTCCAGTTATAACAATAAAGGACATGGTAAAAGTACAGAAAAAACTCATAGACCACCTAGGAATAAATAAACTATTCGCAGTAACTGGAGGATCAATGGGGGGAATGCAGGCACTTCAATGGGCCGTAACCTATCCAGAAGCCCAGAAGTTCTGTATACCAATAGCAACCACTGCAAAATCCTCACCCCAACAAATAGCCTTCAACGAAGTAGGCAGAAGAGCAATAATGTCCGACCCAAACTGGAACCAAGGAAACTACTACGACCAAGAACCCCCTAAAAACGGTTTATCACTAGCCCGGATGATCGGCCACATCACATATCTCAGCGAAAGATCAATGAGAAAAAAATTTGGACGCCGCTTACAGGACAAAAAAGACCTAAGCTTTGACTTCACAACTGACTTCGAAGTAGAAAGCTATCTAAAATATAAAGGAAAATCATTTGTAAAGAGATTCGACCCAAACTCCTATTTATATCTAACAAGAGCTATAGATTACTTTGATTTAACTGATGAAGGAGAAAGAACCTTAACTGAAGCCTTAAGCAAAGTAAAATGCAAATTCCTAGTAGTGGCTATAACATCTGACTGGCTGTATCCACGATACCAATCAAAGGAAATAGTAAGAGCTCTCGAATCACAAGACATAGAGGTTGAATACAGCGAAATAAGATCATCCTACGGACACGACGCCTTTTTACTAGAACCCGGGCAACTCAAGCACCTAATATCAAGCTTCCTATCAAAAATAACCGTAAGCGATGTACTTCAAAGAGATATTCCACTAATCAACAAAGATACTTCAATACAAAAAGCTGCGGAAAAGATGATAAACACAGGTTTAACTCATCTACCAGTTGTAGAGGATTCAAATAAGCTAGTCGGTTTGATAACTGCCTGGGATATATCTAAAGCAGTCGCAGAAAACCATGAATCACTGGAAGAAATAATGACTGAAAAAGTGATAACTGCATCTGAAAACGAATCAATCAGAAGTGTAGTAGCCAAAATAAGATCAAATAATATTTCTGCTTTACCAGTAGTCGATGAAAAAGATAAAGTTATTGGATTAGTTAGCAGCGATATCCTTAGTCAGTTAGCAGATGAGAAACACCCAGTTCCCGGTACCGATTAATTAAATATAGAGATAGGTAAGCTGGCCGAGGATTGCGTTGAAATACAAAGTTCCTGAAAAGATTACTGAAAACTATATATTGATAAAACTTAAATCAAATAAAACACATTAATGTGATTAAAGTGATTTAATTGATCGAGGACCTAGGAAAAACAAAACAAAAAATACTAAAAAAACTACTAAACCAACCAAAAACCGCAATACAATTAAAAAAAGAACTAAAAATAAACGAAAGCGCAATAAGAACACACCTAAAAGACCTAGAACAAAAAAACTACACCAAACACAACTACAAAAAGGCAAAAAAAGGAAGACCCAAAAAAACCCACCAACTAACAAAAAAAGCAAAAACACAGTTCCCAGAAAAAGAACACATCCTACTAAGACTACTAATACAACAAATACAAAAAAACCACGGACAAAAAACACTAAAAAAACTCCTAAAAGACGCATCAAAACAACTAACACAAGAAATCAACCCAAAAACAAAAAACATACAACAACTAAAACAAACACTCAAAGAACTAGGATTCAAACCCAGGATAAAAGAAAACAAAGACCACTTCCAGATAAAATACAGAAACTGCATTTTCGAAAAAAGCAGACCACAACTAGAAAAACAACTATGCTACTTCCACAAAACCCTAACCCAACAACTACTAAAAACCAAAAAAATAGAACTCAAAAAAACAAAAACCGGGTCCTGCATACATAAAATAAAAAAACCAATAAAAAGATAGGGCTTAATTAAAATGAAACGAGATATAATAGAAATAGACCAAGAAAAATGCACGGGCTGTGGTCAATGCGTAAAAGGATGCCCAGAAGGAGCAATACAGATCATAGACGGAAAAGCCTACCTAGTAAACGAAAACTATTGTGACGGACTAGGAGCATGCATCGGAGAATGCCCAGAAGACGCAATAACAATAGAACACAAAGAAGCAGAACCATACAACGAAAAAGAGGTCGTAGACAACATGCTAAAAAAAGGAAAAAACAAAGAAGTACTAAAAGCCCACCTAGAACACCTAAAAGAACACAAACAAAGAAAACTCCTCAAAACAGCAATAAAACACCTACAAGAAAAAAACATAGAACCACCAATCAAACCAAAAGGAATAATGAAAGAACTAAAAACAACAAACAACCAAAAACAAGACCAAAACAGAACCCAAAAACAAAAACAACCACAAAAAGACATAAAAAATAAATCACAGCTACAGAACTGGCCAATACAACTAGAACTAGCACCAACAACCGCCCAATACTACGAAAACGCAGACCTACTAATAGCAGCAGACTGCGTTCCTTTCGCCTATAACAACTTCCACGAAGACCTAATAAAAAACAAAACAACCATAATAGGCTGCCCAAAACTAGACGACAAACAAAACATCAAACAAAAACTACAAGAAATAATCCAAAAAAACAAAATAAACTCAATAACAATAGCCCATATGGAAGTACCATGCTGCCAAAACCTAACAAACCTAATAAAACAAGCAATAAAAGAAACAGACAAACAAATACCCCTAAAAGAAAAAACAATCACTGTAGAAGGAAAAATAAAATAACCACCATAACCCTACCACCAATTTCAGGAAAAGAAGAACCCCACCACACAATTCAAGAGAAAAAAAGGAAAAAAACAAAGAGACTACTCTAGGTTTACTAATTAGCTGGAAACACCTCTTCTAATCTCTGATAGGAACATACATTCTCTTCAAATACATTAATTTGTTTACAAAATTAATATTTTTTTTGAATTAAAATATTCTCTGAATAAACTAGAAAGGGAGGACGATCTAAGATGAAAAATATAGGAATACTAGGAGGAATGTCCCCAGAATCCACGATAGAATACTATAACATCTTGATAGAAGAAAGCAAGAAAAAACTAGAGGATAAAAAGATTCCAGAAATAATTATCTACAACTTAAACTTCCAGGAATTTTACAATTACATGAAAAACGATGAATACGAAAAAGCCAGCAAACTACTATCCAATAAAATAAACAAATTAGAAAAAGCAGGAGCAGACTTTTCCCTAATAGCATCAAACACCCCACACCTATTACTAGACCAAATAAAACAAAAAACAAGCCTACCAATAATAGATATAGTAGAAACAACCGCATTAAAAGCAAAAAAAGAAGACTACAACCATCTAGGACTACTAGGAACAAGATTCACAATAAAAAAAGACTTCTACACAAAAGGCCTCAAACAAAAAAACCTGGAAGTAACAACACCAAGAGAAGAACAAATAGACTATATAAACAAAAAAATATTCAACGAATTCGTACAAGGCAAACCACCACAGAAAACCCTAAACAGATTCCAAAAAATCGTCAAAGAAATGAAAAAAGAAAACCAAATAGACGCAATAATACTAGGCTGCACCGAACTACCCCTATACTTAAACGAAAAAAACCTAAAAACACCAACACTAGACACAACAACCCTACACGCCAAAAGAGCAATAAAAAAAGCAATAAAAACCTAAAAAACAAAAACAAAACCAAAATAGGTATAACAAAACAAACAGAGAACCTAAAACCAATTAATTATATTTAATCAAACAATAAATTACATTAAATCAAACAAAATATTCTTAAACCAGTAAATACTAAATTAAATTAGATTAAATCAAATTAGATTAAATTAAATTAGGTTAGGTTAGGTTAGGTTGTATTAAGTTGGGTTTGGATTGGGTTTAGATATGTTCTTTGAATTTGTTTTCTTTGTCTACGGTTATTTTAGTGGCTTCTACTGGTTCTTCAGATAGTTTGAATCCCATAATAATTACAGTTTCTCCTTTACTAATCTTCTTAGAAGCTGGTCCATTCACTTTTATATTGCCGCTATCTCTTTCTCCCTCTATAACATATGTTTCGAGTCTAGATCCTGTGTCTTCGCTTACTACGAGAACTTTTTCACCTTTTTCTAATCCAGACTTCTCCATTAATTCAACATCTATAGTGATACTTCCTTTATAATCTAGTTCCGCTTCAGTTACCACGGCACCATGTATCTTTGAATTCAAAAACCATTTCATGTATAAAACCACTCTTAAGCAGGGTCTTCAGTTCTTTAAGAGATTAATATCTGTCTTTTGTATAGTTCATCTTTTCATCTCTAGGAGACCTCTTCCTAGTCTCCGATTAGGTAGAAGAGGAATTGAGGTTTGAGACTCCCAGAGTCTTAATATTTTCTTTAACATAGTAACACCTGGTCTAAATGCACTCCCTTGTGGGAGAAAACTGTTAATGGCCTTTGAGCTTTATTAGAGGGCTAGGAACCTTGAGCGGTTGCCTTGTTGTTCTGCTATGCAGTTTTTCTCTGGGTTGAGCAATGGTCAACTGGCTCTTAAGTCTGAGATGTTGAATCCAACCGCTGCACCTAGGTGTGTAAGCTGATTTTAGTACACAGACAATTAAATTATCTCTATTGTCTGGCAGTACCATATGTAAGACCCTTCCAAAATCTTTGATTTTGGTAGGGGTAATTGACTTTTCTATGATAACCTTCTTAAAGAATTTCTTTAGTCTAGTATTCCTCCTATTATGGCTCCAAGGATTAGGATCAAATCAGTTGAAATGACGAGTAAAAACGTTGATCCACCGATTATTGCTCCAATGAAGGGTAATCCTGTTAAAATAGAACCGAACAAAAACAAGAGAACCCCTAACGCTATTGCTGGTAGTAAAGCAGCTATAATACCTGCTATCGGTCCTCCAGCTTTTTTACCTCCGATAATCCCAGCTATAAAGGGCCCTAATATAGGTAACCAAAATAAAACAACCGAAATCACGACCATCAAAATGGCCGCAGCCAAAATACTATCGTCACCCAACTAAAACACCAAATAAAAAAAAGCCTCTAAAACACTTTACCTTTGCCCCACTATCAGCGCCTCAGACCTCACCTCCCCTAAAAGAGAGGAAGATAAAAACCAACATACTTGAGTGAACTAAAAGAAACAATAAGAGACCTAACACCGTTCATTTAAAAATCTATAGACAAAAAACCATTTTTCCAGTCTCTAAAAACGGATTCAAGCCTCTCAAAAACCTCAAAGACTGAAACCCTCTTTAGAAGTGAACAGATAAAATCCTTCTTGCAGAAACCCTCTAACCTTAATCCACAAGCTAGAGGCCCTATACCCTGTATACTCGCTTATATCTTGTTGGTTTGTTAAGGGAGCAGCATAGAATCTTTCCTTTAGAGATGTGTACATGGAATCATCTTACATGGGACGAATCAACCATTAACACTTAATTTGGGGGATATAAAGGTATATGATAAGAGAATGAAGAAGGCGTTGAGGCAGCACCTATTAGGTCTGACCAGTAGAGAGTAAGAGGTGCTTGAGCGGATGACTCATAGAGATAAGGACCTATATAACTCAATGAGACATTCATACGAGGTGATAGAGTATTTCCACAAAAACGGAGAATACTTAGATTACTATAATGCTTATAAAAGGATGAGGGGGAGAGTGAAAACTATGAGGTTTTGCCTTCTTAAATGGCTCAGCAAACGATGAAGCATGTGGATAAAGCTTTTCAGTCTTTTTTGAATTAGTTGAGAAGAAAAAAAGAGGGAAAGTACACGGGTGAGGTTCAATTATCAACTTATTTAGATAAGTAAGGATAGTATCCATTGAATTATCCGAGGCAGAGTTTTCAAGTGAAGGAGGATCACATGAGGATTGAGGTTCCCAGGGGCTTTGGAGAAGAATATGGTTTTAACATTAGTGCCAAGAAGTCTCCTTCCTAATCTTTTGATTAGGTAGGGGTAGTTCACCGTTAAATAAGGGTATGAAGGTAGTTGGAGAGTTTGTTTTTCTTTTTTTGAGGAGGTGGTGTATGTGGCTTTAAGAACTTGGTAGTTTGGTTATTTCTTTTTTTCTTTTATGTCTTTAAGTGCTTTTGTTATTTTTTTGTCGTATTCAGATGTGTATTCGAGGGCTTCGATTGCCTTTTCTAAGCTGAATTCTTTGGATATACTCTTGTTTTTTCTAAATTCGTTTGTAAACTCGAGGTAATCTCTTGATTTAGTAAGAACAACGGTGTTCTCGTAGTTTTTAGCAGCAGACCTAATTAATGCATGGCCACCTATGTCTATCTCTCTTTTTTTCTCGTAATCATAGAGGTTAACTACAACAAGATCTATTTTCTTAAATCTAGGTTGATTTATCTCTTCAAGTTCATCCTTAGAGCCTAGAATACCTGCATGAAGTTCAGGAGACAAAGTCTTAACCTTCCCATCCAGTAACTCATTAAACCCAGTTAATTCAGAAACAGAATTAGCATTAATCCCCCGATCCCTCAAGTAACCTAAAGAACCAGATGTGGCAAACAACTCAACACCTATATTAGATAAAAACCTACAGAAACTACTCAAACCTCTCTTGTCCGCAGCAGAGATCAATCCCCTCTCGACTTCAATACCCGACATACAAAAAGATCAAAGAAACAAACTAAAATCTTTTTCCCAAAAGACAACTCTCCACTATTTTATCTTAGTGGTTGAGAAGACCCCTTCTTGATCTTTGATTAGGTAGGGGTAGTTCACTTGGTTCTATTTTGATAAAATTTAGCTTATTTGACAAGAAGGTATTCTTCTTGGGGTTTACTGGCTTTGGGTTTAATGTGGATCACTTTGGACAGGGTTTTTTATTTGATCGGGAGGTTAGGTTAGGTTAGGTTAGGTTACATCTTGGTTTTTTTACTATATCTGTTTATTTCTATGTTGATTTTGAGTCCTCCTAGGTCTGAGTCCATTATATCTAGGTTTATGTTATAGTTTTTGGCTATTTCTTTTACTAGGTATAGTCCTATTCCGGAACCTGCTTTTGTGCCTTTTTTGAATCCTCGTTTAAATATTTTGTCTTTTTCGTCGTCTGGGATTCCTTCTCCGTTGTCTTCAATGGTTACAATGCATTTTTTGTCTTTTTGGTTGCAGCTTATCTTGATTAGATCACAGTTTGCGTGAACTATAGAGTTTTCAATTAGGTTGGAAAATAGTTCTTTTAGTAGGGAGTTTCCTTGGACTCTACAGTTACAGAAGTCTCTGTCGATTTTGATGTCTTTTTCTTTTGCTCTTTCTTCGTTTTGGGAAACAGCTTCATTAAGAAGGGAACTTAGATCGATTTCTCCTACTTCTTTCTTTTCTTCGACTTTTCGGAGGTTTCTTATTTTTTCAATTAAATCGGAGCCTTCGTTAGTAACCTCTATAGCTTTTTTTAGTAATTCGCTCTGTTTATCGGATAGATCGGTTTCTCTTAAGAGCTCAAGGTATCCTTCTACGACTTGTGCCTTATTCTTTAGGTCGTGCCTTAAAAGAGTATGTAAAAAATCCTCTCTTTCTTCGATTTCATTTTTTTCAGAAGCTTTTTTCTCTTTTTCGTCTTGTAATTCGGTAAAAGAAATATTCATTAAACCAATTAGGATGCTTACAGCTATAAACAGAAGAGAAAAAACAAGTAAAGTAGCTAGAGAAACCATAAATAGGTTAAAGAATACTTGTCCATAGTATAGAAAAGAAAGGATAAACATGGAACCAGTAGCCAGAAAGGCTGGAAATAAATTCCATTTTCCTAAGTAAAAGCCACTGGTAAGAGCTAAAGGAACAAGGAGTAAGAGAATTGGATAACCGGTTTTTAGGCTAATAGAAAGAAAGTATATAGAGATATCTGATACTATGAAGATCACGATAGAAAATATGATCTTTTTACCAAAACTCATGTCCCTAGCGTCTTCGTAGAGATCATCAAAGTACATGTTTAAAAAATCCCTCAACTTAGAATTAATTTACCTCAATTTTAGAGCGCACAGAGCCATTAATCACGTTTTTTTTTTTACTATATAGCTTAGGGTTTTTATTACTTTTTGTTGGATTTTCTCTTTTTTTCTCTATCCTTTGGTCTTTGCGGTATTTACTATTATGGTTACCTAGATGGGTTATATAATTGTTTTTGGGTTTTATTAGATTTGAGAAGAGGTATTTTTTTTAGTTTTCTCTGTTGAATTTTTCTATTATTTTTATTTCGTTGTTTTTTAGTGTTTTTTCGGCTTTTTTGGTTAGTGTTAGGTATATCAGGATTGAGTAGATGAATATTAGTGGGATAGGGATCTTTGTTTGGATTAGGTTGGTGGATGCGGTCATGTGGATGACTATTGGTGTTAGTAGGATGAATGATAGGATCATGGTAAATATGACTCCTTTTAGTGAGGAGTTTCTTCCGCCTCTTAGTTCTTCTGGCATTTTTTCTGGGTATCTTACGCCTGTGTTGTTTGTTGCGGCAAATGTTATTAGTAGGGTTGATATTGAGATTGTGATAACTTTTATTGAGAAGGGGGTTTTTAGGATTAATTTTAGGGCTATTAGGGTTGTGATGAGGTATATTATGAAGAATATTCCTAGGATTAGGTTTTTACTGTAGATTATGTCTTTTCTTTTTATTGGTGAGGATAGTAGTTTGATTAGGCCATTTCTTTCGTATCCTAGGAAGTTGTAGAAGGAGAATGAGAAGAAGAATCCTGCGAATATTCCGAAGTATTTTAGGTAGAATATTGTTATTTCTTCTTCTGTGAATATAGATTGTAGTCCAAATATGAGTGGGAAGATCATTGAGAAGAGTAAGCCGAGTTTTAGGCCTGGGTCTCTTTTGTAGTATTTTAGGTCTTTGTTTAGCATGGCATTTATTGCTTTATCTATGGGTAGTCTGATGTCTTTGGAGGTTTTTATCTTTTTTCCACCTGTTTTTTCGGTGCTGATGTAATAGGAGTACTTAAATGAGTGTTTGCCTAAGAAGATGGTTATAAGTGTTATTAATGTAATAGGAGCTATCCAGAATATTTTTTTCTGGGCGGCTAGGTCTACTACCCAGCCGCTAGGTAATAGTAGGTGGATGCTGTAGCTGAGTGAAAGTAACTTTTCTATGTCGATTAATTCGGGCAGAAGGTAGATTAATAGGTAGAAACCTAGGAAGAGTAATCCGCTTATGATTGCTATTGTGTCTCTGAATTTTCTGTCTTCGAGAAAGCCCTGTAGAAGACTGAAGAAGATGTATCCTATTCCTGCTGCGTGAAATAGGAATAGGAGATATCCTATGGAGGATAGGATGAATATGGGGAATGAGTTTGATAGTATGTAAAGAATTGATAGGATAGGAGGAATATATATTGCGATTAACCATAATTTGGATATAGATCTGATGGATTCAATTAGAAATGCTTCAGTATATGTTATTGGATATTTTAGTAATAGAGAGGGGTCTTCTCCTTTTGAAGATAATCCGGTTATAGGTAGTAATATGAATAGTATGTATAGTCCTGTTATGAGAGGAAATATTGTTGAAGTGATTTCTTCGGTTCCTATATCTGTTATTTTGGGTATGATGTTGAGTAATAATAGTGAGATGGCGATAGATGCTATTAGCAATATTAGGGATAGTATAAAATAGAATAGGTGTTTTCTTTCTCTTTTTACTCTATTGAGGTAGATGTTGAGGTAGTTTAGTAGGAATTTTTTTATTATCCAGGCCCTCAAATTTCCACCTCTTCGGCTTCTTCAACGAGTTTTAGGAATATGTCTTCGAGGCTGGATCTTTCACCTAGTTCTGCTTTTCTTCTGAGGTTTGAGATGTCTCCTCTGGCTAATATTTCTCCTTTGTCTATTATTGCTACATTTTCGCATAGTTTTTCGGCTACTTCTAGTATGTGTGTACTGAGAAAGATTGTGATTCCTTTGTTTGTCATTTCTACTAATGCGTCTTTTATGGCTTTTGAGCTGACTGGGTCGATGCCTGCGAAGGGTTCGTCTAGGAAGAGGATTTCGGGTTCGTGGATTAGTTCTGCTGCTAGTCCAACTTTTTTTCTCATTCCATGTGATAGATCTATTATGAGTGAGTCTCTTTTGTGTTCGAGGTCTACTAGGGATAGAAGTTCTTCTACTTTATTGGAGTCTTCTACATTGTATATGTCCTTAACGAATTCTAGGAATTCTACTGGGGTTAGTCTTTCGTATAATTTGGGTTCGTCTTCTAGTACCCCGATCTGGCTTTTGACATTTATTGGGTTTTCTTTGACTGATGTTCCGTTTATTAGTGTGTCTCCTTCTGTTGGTCGGAGTCTGCCGGTCATCATTCTCATTGCTGTGGTTTTTCCTGCGCCGTTTGGGCCTAAGAAACCGAAAAACCAGCCTTTTTCTATTTCTAGGTTCAGTTTGTTTACGGCGCGGAATCCATCAAATTTTTTTGTTAGCTTAAGCGTCTTTATAGCTAAATCAGTCATTCTTTAATTGTTTTTGTAATTTTTGGAACTATAATACTTTCCTAATAGTGTGGTTTTTGTTGTTTTGTTGTTTTGTTTTGGTGTTTGGTTTTTTGTATTGTTGTTGTGGTTGTAGAAAGCTTTATATGTTTTTTCACATATGTGTATTAATGAGAAGTTATGGAAGTAGCCATCCCTTCAACAGGAAGAGAACTAAACTCACAAGTATCAGACAGATTCGGAAGATGCACCTACATATTAATAGCAGACACCAACGGCGAAATAAAAGAAGTAATCGAAAACGAATTCCAAGACGCAGCAAGCGGAGCAGGGGTACAGACATCTCAAAAAATAGCTAATAAAAAAGTAAAAGCAGTAGTAACAAAAAATATAGGCCCAAACGCTTTTTCAATACTGGAAAACTCCAATATAAAAATATACGAAGCCCTAGACACGGTCAAAGAATCACTCAACAAACTCGAATCCGAAGAACTTAACGAAATAAACCAAGGAAAGCCAAGAGGAAAACCAAGAGGACAATCAAACAAACAAAGTGGAAAAGGACAACAAAGAAACACCGGAACAGGAAATAAAGGAAAAGATATCTGAAAAACAAAAAAAGGAGGTTAAAAATGATATTAGCTTTACCAACTAAAGGCGAAAAAGGAAAAAACGAAGAAATAGACGGACACTTCGGTAGATCAAGAACATATACCCTGTACGACACAGAAAACGATGAAACAAAAGTCATCCCTAACAAAGGAGAACACATGGGTGGAACGGGAAAACCCCCTGAGCTACTCAACGAAAAAGGCGTCGATATAATGCTATGCAGAAACCTAGGCAGAAAAGCCGTAGACATGTTCAACCAATTCGACATAGAGGTATACACAGGAGCAAAAGGAAAAGTAAAGGATGCAATAAAACAATACAACGAAGGAAACCTAAATAAAGCAGTAAGAAGTAACGCATGCAAAGGAAAACATAATTAAAACAAAATAAAACCTAAAAACCAGATTTTATGTTTAATAAACAAAATAAACTCAATCTAATCAAATATAGGAGGTGAATGTTATGCCAGGAGGAGACCAAACCGGCCCAAATGGAGAAGGCCCAAGAACAGGTAGAGGCCTCGGATACTGCAACAGCTACTCAACACCAGGATTCACAAAACCAGCACCCAGATTAGGTCTCGGAAGAGGATTCAGAGGAGGTAGAGCACGAGGACGCGGCCGAGGAAGAGCACGCAGACCAACACCAAGACCAAGAGGAATACGAGTAGGCCAAAGAACAGCACAAGCACCTGCAGAAACGTCAACATCCTCAGAAATCGGAACCTACAGCGATGAACAGAGAAAAGAAATGTTAAAAGAAGAACTAGAGCTACTAAAACAAGACAAAGAAGACTTAACCAGAGAAATCGAAGAAATCAAAAACCAACTAGAAGAACTAGAAGACTAAATACTAAAACATACAAAAAAACACAAACAAAAATTAATTCCTCTTTATTTTTTTTTCTATAAAATAATTAACTATAGGATAACTAGTATTGCAATCAAAGATATCTAGATATAAATACAATAAAGGAACTGATGTTATTATGAGCGAAGAAATAAAAATTGTATACGATAATATAGCTACAGAACCATACGAGAGTGGATGGGGATTTGCTGCATACCTAGATTTAGAAGAAAAAATATTGTTTGATACAGGCTACGATGGAAGAATATTATTAAATAACATTGGTTTAATGGATATAGACTTAGCTCAAGTAGAAAAGATATTTCTCTCACATCCCCACTGGGATCATTATGGTGGGCTAACTGCTGCCCTAGAAGAAACAAAAAACCCGGAAGTTTACCTACCTGCATCTTTTTCAAGTAATCTGAGAAAAGAAATCTCCGAAGAAGCACAGGTGAAAGTAATTCCAAGACATCAAGAAGTAGATATTGAAAAAAATGAACAAGATAAAAGGAAACTACTTAGAGTATCAAAAAATACTTTTTCAACTGGAGAACTTGGAAAAGTAGGCGAACAAGCTCTTGTAATAGAACATGGAGGCGTTAAATATATGATAACCGGTTGCGGTCATCCTGGATTAGATCAATTAATCAAGGTAGCCGAAGAGATAGATAATAAAAAATTAACCGGAGTAATAGGAGGATTCCACGACTTTAGCAAAATAAAAGCACTTAATGAACTAGAAACGATAGTACCCTGCCATTGCACACAAAGAAAACAAGAAATAAGAAAACTTTATCCCAGCAAAACAGAGGAATGTAAGGTAGGAACAAAAATCTCCTTAAAAAAGTAAAAAACAAAGATCGAACTAAGGAAGCAAATAAATGCACCTAAAGAGCAGGCAAATAAATAACACTAAAATCGATTCAGGAATCAAATCCCTATTTCTATTAAAATCAATTAAAACTAAAACAAGTTTAAATACATTTAAGAACCTAAAACAACAAATAAGACATATTTAACCAGTTTTTATCTAGAATTATTTAATTAAATAACTTAAAATAAGAAATAAATAATTTAACCTAATGTAATGAAGGTGTATTCAGATGAAAAAAGAAAAATATTCATACATGTTGAGTTCAATTCTCTCAGAGCATTTCAATTTTACTATGAAATTAACATTGAAGTGATAATAATGAATGTGGGAGTAGCGAGTGGAAAGGGAGGAACCGGAAAAACAACCGTAGCAGTTAATTTAGCTCTTTCCTTGAACCTAGATCTGGATCTGGGTCTGAGGTTTTTAGACTGTGATGTAGAGGAACCTAACTCGAATCTGTTTTTTGGCTATGAATTAGATAGATTAAAAACCGTGGAAAAAAAGATCCCGAATATAAACTATGATAAATGTAATTTCTGTAAAAAATGCATGGAATACTGTGAATTCAATGCTTTAGCAGTAGTACCAGATGAAGTAATGGTTTTTGATGACTTATGCCATAGTTGTGGCCTATGTTCAATGGTATGCCCAGAAGAAGCTATAAAAGAAAAAGGAACTAGAATAGGAGAAATTAAAACCAATCAGATCCAGAAAAAACCCAAAAAAACCAATGAAATAGATAAAAGTAACGAAAAGACCAAGAACAGCGATAAAAGTATACCAGCCAGCGATAATGAAATCGAATTTTATGAAGGGGAGATGGATGTAGGTAGAGTGATGTCTTCCCCAGTAATCAGTGAACTAAAAAAACAGATCGATAACTCCAAGCTAAATATACTTGACATACCACCAGGTTCAGGGTGCCCGGTAATCGAAGCAATGGATAACCTAGATTACCTGATCTTAGTTACAGAACCCACAAAATTTGGTTTAAGCGACTTAAAGAACTCAGTTAAACTAGCAGAAGCCATGAAAATACCACATGGAGTAATAATAAACAAATCACAGGAAGACGCCCAAGAAACACATAAATATTGTTCAAAAAAAGACATACCAATACACCTGGAAATACCTAACCAAAGAGAGATAGCAGAACTTTACTCAGACGGAGTTCCCTTTATAACACAGATGCCACAATGGAAAAAGAAGTTTAGAGATACCTACAGTGAAATAAAAGAAAAAATAGAAATAGAGGTGAACTAAGAGATGAAAGAAATATCAGTTATCAGTGGTAAAGGAGGAACAGGTAAAACCACGATAACGGCGTCACTCGCTCAACTAATGAATAACTCAGTATACGCAGACTGTGATGTAGATGCCCCTAACCTAGACCTAGTTCTGGAACCAAAAGTACACGAAAAAGAAGCAGTAAAAGTAAGCAAAGTAGCAGAAAGAGTAAACATAGAAAACTGCATAGAATGCAACAAATGTAGAGAAAACTGCAGATTCGATGCAATAAACCAAGACCTAACAATAAACAAATTCAAATGCGAGGGATGCGGAGTATGCCAATATATATGCCCAAACAATGTAATAAAATTACAAGAAAAAGAATCAGGAGACATCTACAACTCAACAACTAGATTCGGGCCAATGGTCTACGGAAAACTCCGAATAGGAGAAGAAGCAACCGGAAAAATAGTTGACAAAGTAAAAGAAAAAGCAAGAAAAGTAGCAAAAACCAAATCAAAAGACCACATACTAATAGACGGTTCCCCAGGAGTAGGATGCCCAGTCATAGCATCAATAAACGGAGTAGACCACGTTCTAATAGTAACAGAACCAACAGTATCAGGAATACACGACCTAAAAAGAGTAATAGAACTAACCAACAACTTCAACCTAGAAAAAACAGTATGCATAAACAAATACGACCTAAACAAACAAAAAACCAAAGAAATAACAAAAATAGCCCAAAAAAACAACACAGACACAGTAAAAATCCCATACAACGAAAACATAAACAAAACAATAGCACAAGGAAAAACCATATTCGAATCAATAAACCTAGACACAACCATAAAACAAAACGACCTATTCGAAGTAGCAGGAGCAATATTCCAAATATGGAAAAAAATCCACTAAAACCAAAACCAAAACCAAAACCAAAACCAAAACCAAACAACATACAATCCCAACCAAAAAAAACTTAGCTCTAACCGCAAAAACAAAAAAAACAAACCCAAAACACCTAGACTAAAACAACAAACAAATAAAACCAAACCAAACCAAACCAAACCAAACCAAATAAAAACCCGGTCAAAATAAAGTAAAGTAGGAGTAAATTAAGGTAGAGTAGATTAAAGTAAAAAATATGGTTTTCCTGCTTTCTAATTAACGGCCTAAAGGAAATAATCTACTTTAGTTTCATCCTAAAGAATCGATCTTAGAAGTCATGTGTGAAGTGACCCCTACCTAAATTAAATGATTTAGGAGGGGGCTTCCCTGTGACCTTATCCTCGAAAGAGGAGTTTGTTTTCCACGGTGCTTATCTCATATACACCGTCAACAGGGAACTTGCGCTCTGAGTGAAGTCTGGACTTAGGGAACAGTTCCCATATATTAGCTACACAATAGCCCCCTTATTCTCTCCGGTTGCTCCACACAACCACTACACCCTACTCCCGAAGTTTCGGGCTTACCCATCTACCTTACTACTTACCATACACCTCTCGATGCAGAGTCCGAGGCTTTAGCCATTACCTCAAAGACAATGGGATTGCTTTTTGTTCAAAAGGCAGACTCCCAACCAACTGCCAGTTACTCTTAATTAGTCTTAAAAACACTTAAAACATCTTTAGTTGATTCATCACCCACCTAAATTAAAAATTTAGGAAGGTGTCTTCTCAACTATTTAGATAACTCAAGATTGAGGGCCTTTCTTTTTTTTTAGGCTCTGGTTTTACAATTTTGTTTTTTTATTAGCTTTTTTGGGGGTTTTGGGAGAGCTGTATAGTTCTTTTTCTTTAGGTGGGGGTGCATGGGTTTTTTCTTGGATTTTGTTTTTGTGTATTTCTAATTTTTGATTTAGGGTAATGGGTTTTTGGTATTGTTCTGAGTTTGTATGGTATGTGGGGGTTCTTTTTACTGGAATGTAGGTATAAGTTCTCTGCTTTGGATAGGGGGGTTTTTGTTGTGGGGTTGAGAGGTCACTACTGGTTGGTCTTGTTTTTGGGGGTCTTTTTGGTTGACAAGCTGGTTAGGGTAGGTAGGTGACTAATTAAAGGCGAGTGTCTCTCCTTTCTAGAGTGTCTCTGGAAGCTTCCATCGGTAACCTGAAAGTAGATGACACGGGTAAATAGATAGAAGCCGCTTCCTTCAGTAAGAGGAGGATGTTACTCTAGATAAATGAAGTAAAATCTGTGTGTGGGATTGGTTAGTTTTTGTTTTTGTATTGGGCTAAGTGCTTTGATCTTGAGCCAAAACCTACTAAAGAAGCAACTAACATAGCCTCTTCTATTTTTTCTTCCTCAATTCCCTCTTTTTTTGCGAGCTTAGTGTGGTGGTTTACACATTCTTTACAGTCGACTGCAGTAGCACATGCAATTGTCATAAGACGCTTAGTTTCTGGATCTAGTGCTCCTCCATCCATCAGTTTCTCAACGACCTCTTCTTCAAAATCGATACCTTTTTCCTTTAAAACCTCATTTACTTTAGACATAGAAGATCGAGTAAACCTAAATCTATCGAGTTAATTAACTTTTTCCCTAATAGGTTAAGTCTCTGGATTTATAGTAGATTAAGTGAAAGGAGCTTATGGGTTTAGATAAAAGAATAAATCAATCATAGCCCTTAAATAAGTTAAATAAGTGGAGTAAAATTAAATAGCAATTATCTATTTTACTGAGAAGACACTTTCCTAAATCTTTTGATTTAGGTGGGTGATGAATCAATTACAGATATTTTAAGTGTTTCTAAGACAAATAATGGACTTGGCAGTTGGTTGGTTTGTCTGCCTTTTGAACAAAGAGCAATCCCATGCCCTTGAGGCATCTGGCTAAAGCCTCAGACTCTACATCGAGAGATGTATAGGTAAGTAAGTAAGTATTGGGGTAGATAGGTAAGCCTGAAACGGTTTTGGAGTAGGGGGTCTAGTGGTTGGTGTGGAGCAGCCTTTGAGGAATAAGGGGGCTATTGTGTAGCTAATATATGGGCTTTGTGCCCTAATCCAGTTCTTCCTTAAAGTTTTCCATGTTGAGTAGGTGTATGAGAGAAGCCTGATGCTTGGCAAACTTCATTTGGATAAGGTCTGCATGGAAGCCCTCTCCAAGATCTCTGATTTAGGTAGGGGTCACTTCACATAATTTAATTTGCTTATTTATTCTTTAGTCTTGGAGGAGATTGATTGAAGAATGCGATTGAGACAAGAGGATTAACTAAGTCTTATGATGGAATAGAAGCTTTGAGAGAGGTGGATTTGTCTGTTGGGTCTGGTGAGGTGTTTGGTTTTCTTGGGCCTAATGGGGCTGGTAAAACCACTACAATAAGGATTCTTTTGGATTTTATTCGGCCTGATAGTGGTGAGGCCGAGGTTCTTGGGTTGGATGCTCAAGAGAATAGTTTGGATATAAGGAAAAATATTGGGTATTTACCCGAAGTTTCTAATGTGTATAGTAGATTAACTGGTTTTAAGCACTTAAAATTTGCAAAAGAAACTAAGAATGCAGATACTGATATATCAAAGGTACTTGAGAGAGTTGGGTTATTTCATGATGCGGATAAAAGAGCAGGAACTTATTCTAAGGGAATGAAACAGAGGCTATGCTTAGGTATTGCATTGGTTGGAGAACCCGAGTTATTTATATTGGATGAACCTACTACTGGTCTTGATCCGAATGGAGCGAGAATGGTTAGAGAGATAGTTAAGGAAGAAAAAGATAGAGGAGCAACGGTTTTTTTCTCGAGTCACATACTTGAACAGGTGGAAAAGGTCTCGGATAGAGTTGGGATACTTAAGGACGGAAAAATTGTGGCTGAAGATACTATAGAGGGTTTAAGAGAAAGAACTGGTAGGTCTTCGTATATGAGGATCGAGGTAAACGAAGTACCGGATCTCAGAGAACTTGAAGGGATGGAGGGAGTCAAATCAGTTGAGGTAGAAGATAATGTTATCGAAATTGAGGCTGGTAGAGATGTTGTTAGAAGCGAGATATTTGAGGTCATAGAGCGTGAAAATACTCGGATAATTGACTTGAGGACTAAGGAATCATCATTGGATGATATTTTTGCAATCTTAACGGAGAAATGAAGAATGAGTTGGATAAATATAGCAAAAAAAGACTTTGAGGATTCAATAAGATCCAGTAGCCTCTGGATTGTTACATTAATTTTCTTGGTTTTAATAGCAGGAGGAACTTTTATAGTCTCTATCCTTCCTGAAGCAATAATAGGCGAAAACTTAACCTCAGACAATGCAATAATACCATTACAGGGTATTATATCTTTAATAGTTCCTTTAATATCTTTAATGATAGGTTACATGGCTATAGCAGGAGAAAGAGATTTTGGAACAATAAAAACCCTGCTCGGATTACCTAACACAAGATTCGATGTGGTACTCGGGAAATGGATAGGCCGATCACTAGTAGCTATAGTACCAATAGCAATAGCCTTCATAATAGCATCTATAATAATAGCTGCATTTTACGATAAATTTCTAATAACAAATTTCATGATATTTATATTCTTAACAATTCTACTTGCAATATCTTTTCTAAGTATATCAATAGGTTTTTCAGCCGCAACAGATACAAAAACCAAAGCACTTGGATGGGCAGTAGCAGTGTATTTCTTCTTCATGTTCCTCTGGGACACATTCATAATGGGCATATACTACGTAATCAACAGAACAATACCATACGCAGCAGGCCAGCAAGAAACACTACCCGCGTGGTTTGTTTTTTTACAAAGAATAACACCAAACGGAGCCTTTGGAACCCTATCGAATGAATTAATGGATCTAGGCCAATTCAGCCAATATACAGACATCAGCACACTAATCGGAACAGAAACCATACCATTCTACCTAACAAACTACACATTCCTAGCAACAATGCTAATATGGATAACCATACCACCAATCCTAGGTTACCTAGTCTTCAGAAAAACCGACATAACCTAAAAAACAAAGTAAAAAAATCTAACCACCACAAGAAGTGAATAAACCTCAAATAAAACAAATCCAAAAACCTTAAAAAGACAAAAATAAACTAAAAACAAGACAAAGACATAACTAGCAATAAATAGATAACTAAAAGACCCGAGAAACTATAAAATAAAATAAATTTTGTAAAAAACCCTATTAGTAAATTATTAAACGATTAACATTTTTTTAATAATCTTGAAGAGAATGCTTTTCAGGGAAAAAAATATCTTGGTCTACCGAATACCACTTAATGCCAAGTCAAATTTTTAACCTATTAACCAAGAAGTCACCTTCCTAAATCTTTGATTTAGGTGGGTGATGAATTGGGGTTGTTTTATGTAGTAGAGAAACAAAATATTCTATTGCTTAGAGAGGTTCCGAGTCTATATGTCGAGTTTGAACAGCTGAGTGTTTGGGCAATAGGCTCTTCCGCAATGGATACGTGGGAAGACTTGGAACGGGGTTCAAGTGACCGAACCCTAAACCCGGGCAGAAAATAGTGATGGATATAGGTGATGAGTCCTGAAAATAAGTGTAAGCCCTGGGAACCTGCAAGGAATGGCGAACCGTGTTCGCCTTGGAAGACTATCGTGCAACAAGGCACTAATCTCGGATGCCGATCTTGTGAATGGATGGAAGCACCTTCCAAAATCTTGATTTTGGTAGGTGAGGAGGTCACTCAAGTTACTGGGCTTGTAGATGTGAATTAAAAATAAATAATATGATCATGTCTGTATTAAAATGGATCTTAGGGGTTTAAAATATAGTAATATTAGTTTAGCTACCTTATTAGGGTTTATATCTACTTTGGTATTGGGGTTAGTTGAAAATAGTCCTTCAATAGGTATACCTGAGATCGAATACTATGGCTATCCACTTGTGTGGAGGACCTCAGTTATTTTTAGGCAGCAGGAAATTTTTTGGAGCAATTTTTTTCTTGACCTAGTTTTTTGGGCTGCTATTTTCTATCTATTAATTTTTTTGTTTAATAGATTTAAATCAAGGAAGAGTAATTTCTTGGCGTTGATTCTTGTAGTTTTTTTAGCTAGTTTTTTTATGTGTGCAGTTCACGAGTTTGGACATGTATTTTGGGGGTTGATTGGTGGAGGCGAATTGAGTTATTTGAAAATAGGTTTTGTTGAACTCTATCCTGGTATACGCTTGGTTAGTGAATTTAAACTTGGAAAAGTTTTATTTTCGGGATTTGAGAGTGATTTTGGGAGAGGTATTTATTTATTAGGAGGCTCTTTATCGACTAATCTTGTTTCGTGGTTTTTTGCTGTATTTAGTCGTAGAAATATGTTTTTTTGGGTTTCTGGGGTTGTTGGGTTGCTTGATTTACCTTTGTATGTTTTTTTGCCTCAGTTGGGGATTAGACATTGGGTTTTTCTTGGAGGGGTTTCAGCAGAGCCTTTGGTTGGTGCTAGGATCCTGGGGGTTCCTGATGTGTTATTTTATTTTTTAGTGGTTTTTTCTACTGTTGCTTTGTTTGCTATTTATTTTGGAGGGTTTTTTACTTTTTTTGGTTCGGATTAATGTGTTTTGGGTTTTGTGTTTTTTGGATAGTGTTTTGTTGGTTTTGTAGTTTTTTATGGGTTTTGTGGTTTTTTTGTTTTTTGCTTGTGTGTTTTGGGTTTTGTGTTTTTTGTGTTTTTGTGTTGGCTATGTTTTTTTATTAATTATAGAAGTGATTTTATGTGAATCGTGTTACTTTTCGTGATGTTAGTAATATTTAAATATTGGGAACCAAATATAATGCAAAAAGAGATGGTCTGATGAGGATTAACAGAAGAGGTTTTATGAAATCACTAGGATCTGCAGCTGTTTTAGCTACTTTAACTCCCTTATCAGGTTGTTTAAAAGGAGAAAACAAAGAAAACGAAGAAAATATGGTTAAGATCACCGATGCATTTGGAAGAGAAGTAGAAATCCCGGAAAAAGTCGATGAAATTGTAGGAGTAGGTGCAGGTGCCTTAAGACTAATCACCTACATAAAATGTACAGATAGGGTTGTAGGAGTAGAACAATTTGAAAAAGACGATCCAAGCAACAGATTATATATTCACTCCAATCCCGAACTACTTGATAAGCCATCAATTGGACCACAACACGGTGGAGCCCCATCGCTTATATTGGAACAAGATCCGGACCTAGTTATAAAAACAAATTCCACAGCCAAAGACTGTAACACATTGCAGAGTAACACGGGGATCCCTGTAGTTGGAGTAGGATACGGTGATCTAACCCGTACTAAGAACAGGCTATACAATAATCTTGAGTTCATGGGAAAAATCCTAGATAAAAGAGAAAGAGCAAATGAAGTTATTCAATACATAAAAGATACCATATCTGGCCTTGAAGATAGAACCAAAGACATACCAGAAGAAGAAAAACCAACAGCATATATAGGAGGAGTAAACTTTAAAGGATCATACGGAATAAGAGGAACAGAACTAGCATATGCTCCTTTTAAATTCATTAACGCAAAAAATGTGGCAAAAGGACAAGGAAAAGAACATATACAGGTATACAAAGAAAAGATCCTCCAATGGGATCCAGATTACTTATTCGTTGACGAAGGAGGATACAACCTAGTGATGGAAAACCTAAGACAACCTGAGTTCCAGGACTTAACCGCCATAAAAGAAGGAAATGTGTATGCTGTATTACCTCAAAGCTACTACCACCACATGCACGCAACGGTTTTATCCAACAGCTATTACATAGGGAAAATAATCTACCCAGATCGATTCGAAGACATAGATATCAAACAAAAATCAAACCAGATATTCGAAAAACTAGTAGGCAAACCAGTTTACCATGAAATAAAGCAAGACTTTGGTGGATACAAAAAAATAAAAAAACCATACTAAAACTCATTTAAAAAGAACTATTAAAAATGAATGGAGAAACAGAACGGAGCCAGGAAATTAAGAAATATAAAAAAATATTAAACCGAAAAACTAGCTTCCTCCTTATCTCCTCATTTCTTCTCTTTATATCTATACTCTTATCATTCTTATTAGGGCCAGTACCAATCTCTATAAAAGACATAGCTTATGTATTTATGGGAAAAGGAACGGAAATAGCGACAAATGTATTATGGAATATTAGAATACTACGGGTATTAACTGCTATCGTAGCTGGAATCGGGCTCTCTATATCGGGGGCGGTGATGCAGAGTGTACTAAAAAACCCATTAGCCTCTCCATATACACTAGGAATTTCTCATGCAGCCGCATTCGGAGCTGCATTCGCAGTAATATTTCTAGGAGCAGGAACAGCCCAAACAGGCGGAACCATAGTCCTAAATAACCCATACATAGTCCCAATTTCAGCCTTCTTCTGGTCACTGGTATGTACCCTGATAATCCTCCTCCTAGCTAAATTAAAGAAAGCCTCGCCAGCGACTATGATCCTAACTGGAATAGCCTTAGGTTCACTATTTACTGCAGGGTATTCTTCTATGCAATACTTTGCTGACCAAACCCAGTTATCCACAATAGTTTATTGGACATTTGGCGATATAGGAAGAGCAACATGGACCGACCTAGGACTAATGACATTATTCGTTGCTCCCTCAATAGCTTATTTCACATACAAGGGCTGGGACTACAATATACTCGATTCCGGAGACGATGTAGCAAAAAGCCTAGGAATAAATGTAGAAAAACTAAGAATCAAGGGAATGCTATTATCATCATTTATAACATCACTAATAATATCATTTGTCGGAATAATAGGGTTCATAGGACTCGTAGTCCCTCACATAATAAGAAAAATCATAGGAGGAGACGAAAAATTCCTAATACCATCATCCTGCCTAATAGGGGCACTAATATTACTTGTATCTGATACTGGAGCAAGAACAGCATTCACCCCAATCGTATTACCCGTAGGAATCGTAACTTCCTTCCTAGGCGCACCACTCTTCATTTACCTAGTAATAAAAGGGAGGGAATACTGGTGAAACTACAAGTAAAAGATATAAAGTTCAGCTACAACTCAAAATCAATACTAAACAAAGTAAACTTCAAAGTAAAAAAAGGAGAAATAGTAGGTATCTTAGGGCCGAACGGCTCAGGAAAAACCACACTACTAAAATGCATAAACAAAAACCTAAAAATAGACTATGGATCCGTTTACATCCAGAAACAAGACATAAAAAACCTAAAACAAAAACAAATAGCCGAAAAAATGGGATACGTCCCACAAGAAGACGCTAACAACTTCCCATCAACCGTCTTTGACACAGTACTAATGGGAAGAAGACCACACTCAACCTGGAGACCATCAACCAAAGACAAAGAAATAGTTACCAACATCCTAGAAAAAATAGACCTAAAAGACCAAGCCACCAGAGACATCAACGAACTGAGCGGAGGACAAAGACAAAAAGCCCTAATAGCAAGAGCCCTAGCACAACAACCAGAAATACTAATCTTCGACGAACCAACAAGCAGCTTAGATGTAAAACACCAACTCGAAGTACTAGACCTAATAAAAAAAGAAACAAAAACAGATGTATCAGCAATAATGGCAATACACGACATAAACCTAGCTTCCAAATACTGCGACAAATTCATTTTTTTAAAAGACGGCGAAATCCTAGATGCAGGAGGAACAGAAGTCATAAACCAAGAAAACATAAGAAAAGTCTACGGAGTAGAAGCAGAAATAAAAAAATTTGACAACCAAAAACTAATAATACTAAAAAACTCACTCCAAAAAAATTAACTCCTCACACGAAAACACTCTTCCCCAATTAAGAAGAAAATGAGTGGTTAACCAAAGTAAAAATGAATTACAGGGCCCCTGTTCTTGATAGTAGCAAGATAACGAAAATCCTTTGAATCCTCTTAATCCAGTAGAGAAGAATCAAAAACAGATAAAGAATAGGGGATTCCCTTCTTGAACGAAAAATAGACCCTCTACTGATATCAAAAACAACCATAGCCAAAATCAACTCAAATCCACTACCATTGACTTTGAACCTCTGATTATGTAACCCAAGCAGATATAAGTGAATTATAACTTTAGAAAAAGAAAGATATTCTTTTTTTCCATTTCCCAAAAAGGATGTTCCCAATAGCATAGGATTGGATTGGATTGGATTTCTTCGGTGGTTCTGAAAACCAGATGGTGCAAGTGAGTGGATGGATTCATTCTACCTTAACTAACGGTTAGGTGGAGTGAGGATTTCAAATTACCTTAAATAATTAATGGGTTGTTTTTATTTGGTGCTTAAGCTGAGGCAGGTATGATTAATATTAAATACAATAAAAAGTGTCTTAGGTTTTTCTGTTTTCATTCATCTTTTTTTAGGTTTATTGTTCAGGTTTTTAAGTTATTTAGTTTAATTGGGAGGTGTAGTGCTAATTTTTTACCTATCTGTCCAATTGCAAATGGGACTAGGCTCATTACTATTGCTAGACCCCATCCCTCGGTTCCTGGATCCACTATTTTTAGTACCGTTGAGAGCCCTGGAGTATATACGGATATTAGGATTAAAACTGTGCACAGACCTAGAGCACCCCATATATATTTGTTGACAGTTATCTCATTTTTCAAAAAATTGGATTTTGTGTCTCGCATATTGAAGACATGCCATAATTGTCCGAAGGCTAAAGTGAGGAACGAAATAGAGACAACTTTATAGTTGGTAACTCCGTTAGCGTACATTCCAAACCATTTTCCTCCTATTATAAAAGCTATTAATGTAGATAAACCTATTAAAACACCATACAAGCTTATTTCCGCCCAGTTTCTACAGGTTAGAATAGCTTCGTCTGGATCTCTGGGTGGTTTATCTATTGGACTGAGAAGACACCCTCCTAAATCTCTGATTTAGGTAGGGGTTACTTCACATCTTTTTAGGCTAATCCTTTTTAATAGTCCCGGGCGGATTCGAACCGCCGTCCTGAGGTCCAGAGCCTCAGAGGATTGACCACTACCCAACGGGACTGAAGTTAATTAGTTTCAGGCTATTTCTACATCGTGGTGTTCCTTTTCTTCCTCTTCAGGTAAATCTATTTTACCAAATTTACTTTCATATTTTTGTATGTTTTGTTCAAGTGCTCTTTTCAACCTCTTAGCGTGCTGTGGAGTAATAGATACTATCGCCTTAGCATTAGCTTGGTTCGTGTTAGGTATTCTATGCAAAAAATTAAGAGTGAACTCGTCATCCTTATGGGAAATCTGCACTAGATTAGCGTAAGTGGGTTGAGTTTCCTCAGGTATATTAACATTTAATTCCTTAGACATAGTTAAGATCCCGATCTATTTTACTACTCAGCAAGTAAATTTTTTAGGTCTCTAAACCCAAAAGAAGTATGTTCAAATAAAATCAACCTTGAATCAATTAAGGGGCCATTGGGTAGTCTGGCCTATCCTCGTGCGTTTGGGACGCATGGACACCCGTTCGAATCGGGTTGGCCCCATGTAGAAGGAAGGTTCAAAGGGTATACACAATATACTCTCTTTTCTTATTCTTTTCCCAGCATTTTTATATCAAAATCTATATAGGTACTGATAGTGGTATTTTTGGGTACCCGTAAACTACAACAAAAGAAAGATGGATCCTACCGAATAATCCTACCAAAAGACATGGTCGAAGGCCTAGACTGGAAAAAAGGAGACAAAATAGATTTTAGTTATGAATCCGAGGGTTTTGTTTCTTAAAAAGGAATAATGATTTAACTTTTTTTGGTGAGAAATCCCTGTCTTTAATCTTTGATTTAGGTAGGGGGATGAATTACCACAAGGTGTGTATAAGTAGTTGAATAGTGTTTATGTAGGAGGTATATGTGGAGGACCTGGCAACTATACAGGTAGAAAAAGAAACACGGAAGAGACTCAAGGAGCTAAGGATAACAAAGAGGGAAACATACGATGAAATATTAAATAGGTTGGTGAAAAATGTAACTAACTTAAAAAATAAGGATTGAGCTAATAGAAGAATGAGAAGAGGTTCTTATTTCTCTTTTTGAGATATGTAGGTTGCTTTATGATTTTTCACTCAAGGAAAGTATAGTGGACTGGAAAGAAGACAAGGACAAATCAAAAGAGGAAAGAAATTACATTACATATACAGATCAATAAAATAAGTTATTCAAATTAAGAGAAGGATATCCAAAATATAACTGGGTGTATTCAAAGGTCTTACAAATGGCTTTAAAGAAATTGGGCGCTAATTACAAGTTTTTATTCTCTTTATGGGAGAAAGGGAGATAATAAAGCGAAACTACCAGGATTTAAAGGCAGTAAATACTTCATGGATTTATGCTATAACTAATTTGGGTTTAAAATAAAAAAGGGGGGGAATAAAGTTTTTTCACAATCATCCAGACAAGACAGAACTATTTTTTGATGTTCCAACCAAGTTTTATTTGGAAGATAAGGACATTAAGCAAATTGAAATTTTCAGAGATGAAGTTAAGGAAGAATACTATGTCTTAATATCTTATGGGGTGGATATTCCAAGATACAAAGATAACGGAGAGTATCAAGCTTTCGATTTAGGAGTTGACAAACACATGGGAGTTGATATGGGTGGGAAGTTTGTTGGGTTCAGGAACCCAAGACCGGGTAAGTTTTGGCAATTGAAAATGGAAGAAGTTTAATCAAAATGAGACAGATGTAAAAAGGAAGTAATAGATGGAAATGGTATAATAAGAAATTGCAACAGGTGAAAAGAAGACTTGCTAATTAAATGAAGGATTGGCGACATAGATTAGGTAAAAAGATAGTTGAGAACATTAAAGCGAATATTATAGTAGTTGGGGATTTAGATGCTAAAGGTATGGCATAGAGCAACAAGGATGTAGGGGGTTTGAACAGGAGTTTACAAAATACAGGCACCATAGGTGGATTTGTTAGGTTTCTAATCTACGAGGCAGAACTTGTAGGTAAGAAGGTAGTAGAAATCAACGAAGCAAGCACTACTAAAAGGTGCTGTGTCTGTGGGAAGAAACAGGATATGCCATTACATGAAAGAACTTATAAATGTGATTGTGGAAACGAAATTGACAGAGACAAAAACTCTGCTATCAATATAATGAATTGTTTCCTATCATAAGAATGCTCTGTGAACGAGCAATCTTCCTTTATGGAAGGTTTTCTGCGACAAACAGGTTTGGAATACGCCAACCAGCAAATGTCCAAACACTCGCAGGAAACCCCTTCCTCACGAACAACGTGAGCTAGGTAGGGGTAGTTCACATAAGTAATCATATATCTTTTTTTATGAAAAGAAAAATTTATATTAAGAGGACAAAACATGGTTGATTTTTTAACCCCAGATTTTGAAGTCAATGAAGAGTTTTGGAATGAATATATCTTAGAAGATGGAACAAAATTAAAACATAAAATCATTTTATGCAAAGTTTTGATTCCAGGTATAAAGGAGGAAGGAGATCTGGTGGTAGGTACTGGAACCAAAAGAGCAACAACAGTTTTTGCTCCAGAGGAGATGAAAGGAGAGCCAAGAAATTCTCCTATCCCTCCTGATGAAGTTGAAGAGAATATCGTAGATGATGATGTAGGGATTAAGGAAAAAAATGAAAAATGGAATTCTTATAAACTAAAGGGAGAACTAGTAGAAGGTATAGAAATAAATGTAAAACCAGCAATTGCTCAAATATTAAAAACAGATTTAATTGATCCAGTAGGTGAACCTGTTTATAAGGTTAATAGTGAAACACTAACAAAAATTAATGTCCCCAAAGAAGTTAAAAATAAATTACAAAAAGAACTTAAAAAAATAAAGGTTGAATAAGATGGTAAAAGCAATTAATTGCGGCCAAAATATGCATAACTTAGATTTTAGTTATTCAAGTTCTTCTATATCTAGTTTAAGTTTTAATGAGTCTATTTCAGATTTTTTTAAAGAAGATGAAGAAGATACTTATACTATAACCTTTAAAGCTATTTCTTCTATAGGAAATTATTTTTCTTTATACATTCATGAAAATTTTACAACTGAGTGTTCTACCCTAGATTATACACCTAGTTCTCAAGGACATGAAAAAGATAAGAAAGTGCTTTCAGTTGGGTTTGGGGTAGTTGAGAGTGAATTTGGTGATGATTGGTATGGAAGAAACCCGGATTGGGGAGAGAATTTAGAGGATTTAGGTGAGGTTTAATGCCCTATAGTCAGGGTTCAATAGTTATTGGAAATAATCCTTTTAGTAATGATTCTAAAAGACCTTATTTAATTATCTCGAATAAGAGACATCCTTTTATGGGGGAAGAATATCTTGGTGTAGTTGTCACAACTACTAATAGAGAAAAGGCAATTCCAATAAACGATAATAACTTTAGAAAAGGAGAGTTGCCAAAAAGTTCTTATGTTTCTCCTTGGTGTATAGTTACTATTAAAGATGATTATATTGAGAAAAATATAGCAATAGTAGATAATTATTTGATAAAAGAAACCTATAGAGAATTGTTACATTACATTGATCCTATTAATTAATTTTTTTAATCAAGTGGGTATTTCTTCTGTATATTCTATGTTATTAACTCCTAAAACTATCAAGAAGATAAAAGTTAAAAAGAAAAGACCAAGCAAATAATAAATTCTCTTTTTTCTTGGCTCCCCTACTGTTTCCGAGGGATCCATGGTGCAAGGTATAGAGAGTTTGCAACAATAGATCCAAAGGAAAAACTAGGGAAACATATAGGATTTAGAAATAACTATATAGAATTTACCTTAACTCACATAAACCAAATAATTAGAGTATAATATGGATATATGGGAAAATATGGGGTTTATAAAGGAAATTCCCCTGTTTCTTTCGGTTTATTTGGCTTTAACCCACTGGTAAACATGTATAAAACCTAAAAAACCATGGATTGTTAGGGTTTTTTTCTAGTTTCTTTTAGACTTCTTTATTTTTCTATTTCATATATTGGTAGCTCTTCTTCCATTCCACCATCTTTTACTGCTGCGTTGTATCCTCTTTCCCAGCTGCCTTTCTTGGCTTTTTTCTTGGCTCTTTCTATATCTCTTTCTTCGTTTCTGATAACTTTTTCAAGCCATTCTTTTTTTGTTGTGTCTAGTTCTTCGACTATTTGGTTTAATTTCTTTTTTGATTCTTTGCTTATCCGAAATCCTACCACGGGGTTGTTTTTTTCGTATTTTTTCCTTGAAGGTGGTTTTTCGTTATTCATCTTATTTAAACAGTTGAGAAGACACCTTCCTAAATCTGTGGTTTAGGTAGGTGATGAATCAACCGTAACACTTTATTTAGCTCCAGTACTAACTAATAGTAATAGGCAGTTGGTTGGTTTGTCTGCCTTTTTTAAACAAAAAGCAATTCCATTGTCTTTTAGACAAATACATAAAACAGAGGTAAGTCTCCGAAGCTTTTGGAGTAGGGGTCTTTGGTGGCTGTTGTAGGAGCTACTGGAGGAGGATAAGCGGCCCCATTCGAAGAGTTAAGTTAATATATGACACTTTTTTGTGTCCTGATCCAATTTTTCTCTTGGATCAAGAAGTTCCAGGTGTTGATTTAGGTGCAGTGAGAGAAGCCTAGGGGAAAAAAAACAAACTCCTATTTGGATAAGGATCACATGGAAGCACATTTCCTCACAACGTAAGCGAGTAAGGTAGGGGTTGCTTCACGCTTTTTTTAGATATACATTGAATTTTGTGCCGCCCAGTTTTGAGTCTTTTACTTCTATTTTTCCGTTGTAGTTTTTGGTTATTTCTTTGGCTAGGTATAGTCCTAGGCCGGTTCCTGCGGTTTCTCCGTGTTTGTATCCTTTGTGGAATATTTTTTTCTTTTTTTTATCTGGTATTCCTTTTCCGTCATCTTCAATTGAGCATATGACTTTGTTTTCTCTTGTTTTGCAGTTTATTTGTATTTTGTTTCCTTTGGAGTGTTTTATTGCGTTTTCTATTAGGTTGTTAAATAGTTCTTTGAGTAGTTTTCCTCCTTTTACTCTGTGGATTTTTTTGGGGTAGTTTTTTTGCAGTTTTATGTTTTTTTCTTTTGCCAGATCTTGGTTTTTTTCGATTGCATCTTTTAGGATATTGTTTATGTTGATTTCTTTGTTTTCTTCTTCTTCTTCGATTTTTCTTAGTGTTCTTACTTTTTCTATTATGTCTTCACTGCTTTTGCAGGTTTTTAATGCCTTTTTGATGTGTTCGGGTTTTTGTTCTGGTTCTTCTTGTAGTAGTTCTAAGTAGCCTTTTATCACCTGTATCTTGTTGCTCAGGTCATGTCTGAGTAGGCTATGAAGGAATTTTTCTTTTTCTTCAGCTTTTTTTTGTTTTGTTATATCTCTGATTATGCCCTTGTAGCGTCTTATTTTTCCATCAGAATCTCTTTCAATAGAGGTCCAATCTCTTACTATTCGGGTGTCTCCATTTTTGGTTTTGACTCTGTATGGTTTGTGGGTGAATTCTTTTTTTCCTTTTTTACTAGCTTCTTTTACTTCCTTTTGGACTCTTTCTCGGTCACTAGGATGTATAAGGTCTTTATAGAGTATTTTATTTGATTTAAATTCATTTTTAGTGTATCCAAATATGTTATCTACATTGCTTGATACAAATTCCGCGGGCCATCCTTTTTCGTTTTTCCAGGAAAATGTAATGACTGGGCTTTTTTCTAGAATATTTTTAGCTTCTTTTAGGTCTTTTTCAGCTTTCTTTCTTTCTGTTATATCAGTTAAAATCATAACCGATTTTTTAGTTTTATTATCGTTTGTTATAGGATAAAATCTTACTTCAAAGGATTTTTCTTCTTTGTTTTTTGTAATAGTTGTTTCGTATTGTATTCTTTCTCCGTTAAAACATTTTTTAATTCTTTCTTTTATATCTCTGTTTTTCCTTTCTTCAAAGAAATCATCCAGTTTTCTTCCTTCGAGCCGTTCTTTTTCATTTAAACCCAAAAATTCCCTGTACTGTGGATTTGCAAATACGAATTCGCGTTTCTTGTTTATCACTGCAATCGAGTGATCTGATCTATCTACAACTCTCCTATATCCTTTGAGTTTTTGTTTTCTATCTTTTTCCTGAGTTATATCTCTGTTTATTCCTAAAACAGCTTTTTGATCGTTGTAATCAATTGGTGTGGCTACGACCTCTGTCCAAATCTCTCTACCACCTTTTGTCTCTTTTTTCTCATTGAATCTAACTGTTTCTCCTTTTTTAAGCTTCTCTTCATGCATTTCTTTTCCCATTAAATCGTCTTCCTTGACTATAAAGTCGTGAACATCTTTTCCAATAAGTTCTTCTCGGCCGTATCCAAGCATATCAGCAAAAGTCTCATTAGACTCAAGTATCTCACCATGACCATCTTCTAGTGAAATTACAGCAACTCCATCTCCAGCCTTTTCAAATAGGTTTTGATATCTCCTTTTTGTTTTTTTAATTTCTTCTTCAGCTTCTTTTCTATCACTAATATCATGTAAATGTTCTATAATGTACTTAACTTCTTCTTGCTCATCTAATACTGGATTTGCTGTAATTTTTAGGTGCATATCAAGCTCAGACTGATATTTCTCTAAACACTCCACATCCTTTGATTTTAAAGCTTTTTTAGTTGCACACTCTTCACATTCAACTTCCCTACCTAATAAACGATAACATTTTGTGCCCCTAGCCTCCTCAGGGGAAACATCCAATAGGTCATACCCAGTTTGATTGTATCTTATAATAGTATGATCCGGCTTCTGGAAACCGACCACATCTGGTAACCCATCAAGCATCTCTTGAAACATCTCTTTTTTCTCTTTGATATCAGATATGTCTTGAGTAAAAGCAAACTCATATTCCTTGCCATCCCTCTTTAAATAATGGCTATGAACTTCTACCGGGTAAATATCTCCATCCTTGGTCACATGCTTGGTTCTAAAAACTATTTCACCCTCATCCTTAAGTTCACTCCATATATCTGGCCTATCCCTAGAATACTCTGGATTAATCTCGCCAACAGTTTTACCAACTAACTCACTCCTATCATAACCTAGATTACTACAAATCTCCTTATTAGCATACCTAATAACCCCACCAGGAGAAATCCAAAGCGCTCCAATACTAGCATTCTGCAAGGAAAAATTAGTCAACTCAAGTCTCTCTTTAGTTTTATAGTACTCAGATTCTTGCTTTATTGCCTTAGCTAAAACACTGAACTGGCTTTTAGGTTCACCACCTTTCTGAATATAACGATCAGCCCCATAATTCAACGCATCTATAGCAATCTCTTCACGGCTCTTACCAGTAAAAACAATAAAAGGTAAATCACTATCTAAGTCTTCCCTAATCTTTCGAAGTAACTCAATACCATTCATCTCAGGCATCTGATAGTCACAAACAACACAATCATAATCTCCCTTTTTAACACAATCAAAAGCATCTACAGGAGAACTATATGTATCCACATCTAACCTATCGTCTTCCTTCTCTAAATAAGTCTTTGTAAGCTCAAGAAAACTCTTTTCATCATCAACAATAAGAACATCAATCATAACTTCATAAAAAAAATTAATTTTTATAATTTAAATAAACCACGAAAAAACAATCATTCCCATTAAGATTTAGAGAAAAAATTAATCTAAAACCCATCCAAGATCAGGAATTTTTATTTTATTTTAGTTGTTGAGACAACCCTTTTCTGATCTATGATTAGGTAGGGGTTAGTTCATCTTTTCACCTCAAGGAGACTCCTTTCTAATCTCTGATTAGGTGGGAGAGGAATTGAGGTAATGCTTGAATGGCTAGAACACATATTTTTGGTCAAAGTCAATAGGTTTGAATGGTTGGCTCCTGGTTTAAGGCACTCTCTTAAAGGAGAGAAAACCGCTTCTTTGGGGAACGCTGCCATGCTTGAGAACCTGAACTTTTCCGCTTCGGGCAAAAGCGTGCTCGCGAGAGCCGATGGAACCACTGACTATGTTCGGTTCCCAGAAGTGGATGGGTCACGGTCAACTGGCCCTTGGAATCGGTTCTAGATGAGCGAGAACCTCTCTGTGTGTAACGGAAGTTCTCCGAGGAAACCGATAATTAAATTGTACATGTGGTCTGGTCCTATCATACACAAGCCCCTTCCAAAATCTTTGATTTTGGTAGGGGTAGTTGACTGTGGCTTTGTGGTGTTTTAACTGTATAGGTTTGGATTAGGTGTTTTTGAGTTATTTTTAATTTTTGTTGGTTTTTTGTTTTTGTAGGATTAGGGACTATGTCTTTGTGGCAGACCTGTCTTTTGGGTTGATTTTTTAGGTTAATTGTTGTCTATTTTTTTAGAAGATGTTAGTTGTTTATATAACTTTTAGTGGATTTTTTAATTGTTTTTAGTTACGATAATTATATATAAGCTATTTTACTTATTTTTTAATTGTAGAAAGGCGTATAGGGAATTCAATTGAGTGGTTGATTGTATAGCTTGATAAATAAACCTAAAATATAGGTAAACTAAGAGTTCTTGTTTAAATGAAAGAAAAAAAAGAAGTTGAGGTTCAAGAAAAAGATAATAGAGAAGGATCTGAACTCACTAGAAGACAGCTACTAAAGATGGTTGCTGTTGGTGGAGCTGCTACCACAGTAGGTGTTTCCGGTTGCTTGGAGAGAGAAGAAGTCATGCAACCCTGTCCATACTGTGATCAAGAATTTGAAACTGAGACAGCTCTAAGAGACCACATAGAAACAGAACATGCTGGAGAAATATCTGAATACAAGAAAGCTAAGGGTTATCTAGTAGTTGATGATGAAAAATGCACTGAATGCTGTAGCTGTATGTTGGCTTGTTCTTTGGTCCATGAAGGAAAATCAAGTCTCTCAAATTCAAGGATACAAGTATTAGAAGACCCATTTGAAGGTTTCCCCGAAGATGTAACTTTTGGATTTTGTCATCAATGTGATGACCCAGTCTGTGCAGATTCCTGTCCAGAAGAAGCGATAATCGTAGATGAAGATCATATGAATGTGAGAAGAGTTGACCAAGAAAAATGCACGGGCTGTGGAATATGCCTCGAGGAATGCTACTATAAGCCGGAAAACATGGTTTGGAATGAAGAAAAGCAGGTTGCAATGAAATGTGATCTCTGTAAGAATACGCCATACTGGGAACATGATAAAAAGGAATTTGCTTGTGTCGAAGCGTGTCCAGTAAATGCTATAAAGTTTGTGGAAGAACCCCCATCTCCATCAGGGCCAGCTGGGTATTATGTTAATTTAAGAGGAGAAGGATGGGGAGAACTCGATTTACCAACAGATTAACCAAGAGGTGATTAAAGATGAAGGGACAAGTTGGAAAAATATTAAGAGTTGACTTAAATCAAAAATCTACAAGTACTATAGATACTAGCGAATATGAAGAATGGATAGGAGGGCATGGCCTTGCAACAGCTTTATTCTTTGACTTAGTAGAAGATAAAGCCATTAGTGGCTTTAACCCAAAGAACACATTAGTTATTGCCCCTGGGTTATTAGCAGGTACGTTAGCTCCAGCCACCAATAGAACTGAAATGGTTGGCATACAGGCCCAATCATATCCAACTGAGTGGTTCACAAGAACAAATATCGGCGGTAGATTCGGAGCTCTTTTAAAATACGCTGGATTTGATGCAATAACACTGGAAGGAGCAGCAGAAGAGCCAACATGGCTCAATATAATCGATGGCGAAGTAGAGTTTGAAGATGCAACAGGAATATGGGGGCTTAATACATTCGAATCTCAAGAAATAATATTTGACGAAGTAAGCGGCTCAAAAGGGTATGGTGGATGGATAGATACTAATAATGGAAGAAAAACAACACAAAGACCTTCCGTATTAGCAATAGGACCAGCCGGTGAAAATCAGAGCAGAATAGGAGTAATAATGACAGACGGAGGTTCAGCGTTTGGACAAGGAGGATTTGGAGGAGTCTGGGGATCCAAAAACCTAAAAGCTATATCAGTTCTTGGTACGGGAAGTGTAGAGGTAGCAGACCCAGAAGAATTAATGAAAACGAGATTGTGGGCTGAAAACTACGGATGGGATGATGAAGACCCTTACGAAGAATACAAATGGCTAAACTATATAACATCACACTTTGGTGGCCAACCAGGTCCTCATTGGGCTTCTTATGCAGACCAAAAAAGAAGCCACGGTTGTTATTCTTGCCATATGGGATGCAGACCCAAAACCGCGAGCGGAGGAAGTAACGAAGCCATATGTACTGAAGCCTCATATTACACTGGCTACGATGCAGAGGCCCATGGTGAAATAACTGAAATCTCGGGACAAGTAACCAATCTAGTTGAAAAGCTAGGAATAAACAGCTTTGAAGGACCATTAGGATATGTACTATACCTACACGATGAAGGTGTCCTGGGAAAAGGAAAAGAAATAGAAGCAGACATTCCATTCGAGGAAGTAGGAGAATACGAATTCGCAGAAGTACTATTAAATAAAATAGCCTATAGAGAAGGAATTGGAGACGATTTAGCCGAAGGATTACCAAGAGCAGCTGAGAAATGGGGAAGACTAGAACAGGATCTAGCTACAGGAGATTTACCTCAAATGTTCTGGGGATATCCACAGCATTACGATGCTAGAACAGAAACCTACTGGGGATAT
This sequence comes from Candidatus Methanohalarchaeum thermophilum, assembly GCA_001914405.1. Classification (GTDB taxonomy): domain Archaea; phylum Halobacteriota; class Methanonatronarchaeia; order Methanonatronarchaeales; family Methanonatronarchaeaceae; genus Methanohalarchaeum; species Methanohalarchaeum thermophilum. The sequence continues at coordinate 165,557 of MSDW01000002.1, read as the reverse complement.
GCTTCAATTATAGGAGGAAGAGATGTAAATTGCCATGACTTCAATGTACCAGCTTACTGGATGCCTACATTAGATATAACAGCAGGAAGAACTCCTCCTATCTCAGCTGAACAAACTGCAGCAATAATAGCTGAGAAAACTGGATGGGAAGATCCAGATGTATTCAACTTCTCAACAGATAAACTATATTCAACAGATATGGCAAAAGTCACGGATTGGCTCTTCAAATACACTAGGTTCTGGAAACAGTCCTGCGGAATGTGCGATAATGCCTACGCAGACTTCATAAACCCATATTCACCAGACGAAATGAAAGGCCTAACCCCAGAAGGCGAAATGAAGATGTTTAAAGCCGTAACAGGCGAAGATCTAACATTTTCAGATACATTAGAGATAGGTAGAAAAATGTGGAACCTAGATCGCTCAATTCTAGTACTCCAAGGAAGAACAAGAGAAGACGAAGACTTCCCAGACTATGTATATGATGTACCAGCAGAAGGACCATACTACATGCCAGTAAAAGAAGACGGAGAATGGAAATACAAAGATGTATGTCCAAGGAACTTAGATAGGGAAAAAGTAAAAGAATGGAAGACAAAATACTACGAACTAGCAGGATGGAACAAAGAAACAGGAAAGCCAACCCGCTCAACACTAGAAGAATTAGGTCTCGAATATGTAGCAGACGAATTAGAAGACAAAGGAAAAATCTAATCAACAAAAAACACAAAAACTCCTTTATTTTTTCCTAAAAAATAAGAGACCTATTTTATCTATTTGACTGAGAAGACACCTTTCTAAGTCTTTTGATTAGGTAGGGGTAGTTCACGGCTAAAAGAATTAGTGAAGTGACCCATTACCAATCAGGAATTGGAGGGGGCTTTCCTGCGACCTTGTCCTCTTCGAAGCAGAGGAGTTTGTTTTCCATCGAATTTGTCCTATGCGTTTGGTCAGCAGGGGACTTATGCTTTGAGGGAAGAATTGGATTAGGCTACTACGCCATATATTAACTTAACTTAACTCTCGATGGTTCCTCTTATTTACTTTAGTAGTTTAGCTTCATGCTACTTGCTATAGCATTCTCAGAGCTGAAAAGCTCTGAGTTTGGGTTACTTTAGCTTGTTTCTTTTCCAAATCAGTCTAGTTTGTGATATGCTTATATAGGCAAATGGGATTGTTGTTTGTTGTTGAGGCAGTAAGTCCCAATCAAACTGCCGTTAATGGCAATTTGGGCGTTTCAAATCCTAGAAATGTATTGGATTCATCCCACTATCTAACCTAAATTCCAAGAGAATTGAGAAAAGGGGTCCTCTCCGATGGAGAAATAAAAAAAGATAAATCGTGAAATAACCTGCATAGCAAGGCATGGTTTCTCTCTCTTACTCTACTATAGAGATAGATAGAGTGAAGTGACCCCTTCCTAGATCAAATGATTTAGGAGGGGGCTTCCCTGTGACCTTGTCCTCGAAAGAGGAGTTTGTTTTCCACGGTGCTTGTCTCATATACACCGTCAACAGGGAACTTGCGCTCTGAGTGAAGTCTGGACTTAGGGAACAGTTCCCATATATTAGCTACACAATGGCTCCCTTATTCACTCTGGTTGCTCCACACAACCACTACACCCTACTCCCGAAGTTTCGGGCTTACCCATCTACCTTACTACTTACCATACACCTATTCGATGTAGAGTCCGAGGCTTTAGCCATTACCTCAAGACATGGGATTGCTTTTTGGTAAGGCAGACTCCCAACCAACTGCCAGTTACTCTTAATTAGTCTTAAAAACACTTAAAACATCTTTAGTTGATTCATCACCCACCTAAATCAAAAGATTTAGGAAGGTGTCTTCTCAACTATTTAGATAAAATCTGATTTTATTTTTTAGACTAAATTAAATGTTAATTATTTGGTTTTTAGGGGGTTTTTAGGCTTATTATGTACTCTAATTTTTTTCTATCTTTTTTTGGTTGTTTTTGATGAAATTTTGGTTCCTTTTCCTTTTCTCTTAGTCCTAGTTCTGCGTGTCTAAGTGCTATACCCATGTCTATGTAATTTAGTTTTTCTAAATTACTTATTTTTTTTAGTAGTTTCTTGAATAAACCTTTTTTGGTTAAATAAAAATCAATTTGTTTTTCTTTTAATAAAAATCTCCATGGTTGTTGATTGACTGCAGAAGGACCTAATTTAACTAATTCTAAGATATCTTGTGTTAAACTATTTGTTTGTCCTTCTATTATTAATTCGTTCAAATTTTTTCTATCAGGTTCTTTATCTCTTGTTGCCTTGTTTTTTGCGTAACCAAACGCGATTAAGGCCTTTGGAATATTTTTTAGGCCTAATTCTCTTTTAATATCCTTTTTGTCTCCTATTTTACCGATCCAACAGGTTCCTAACTCTTGTTTAGTCAAATCTAAGATTATTTTTTCTCCTAAAAACCCAACATCTATCAAATCCTCGCTTTGACCCTTACTAGATATAACCAGGTAGTAAGGTGACTCTATCTTTCTATAATCACCAATGATGCCGCTAACAAAACTTTCTATCTTTTCTCTCTCGATTACTCTAGCCTCTATCTGATTACTTAATAAGGTATTAGTGTCTTCAATTTTATTTTCTATTGAATTCAATATTTTATCGTCTAGTTTTTTGTTTTTATACTTCCGTGTGGATTTTCTTTTCCGAATAGCCTTTTTATAATTCATTTTAAAAAACTTCGATTACTTAATATGTTATTAGGTCTCTAAATAATTTGTAGGCTACTATTAGAAGTTAAAAGATGAGTGTATTGTTTCTGCGTTTTTTTTGTTTCGGTTTTTTGGTTTTAGTTTATTTGGTGGGATGTCATCTCTTATGAGCGAAAACTGGGTGAGGTAGGGGTGAGGGTAGTTGTCTGTTTGTAGTATTTGTTGGTGTTTTTTCTCTTAATAGTATTATAGTTTTTAAGATTGTTTTTTTTGGTTCTTTGATTTAGATTTTCTTTTCTAGTTTTTCTATTATGTCTTCTAGTATTGTTCGTAGTGATTCTTCGTAGTCTGTGTTTTCTACTATTTTTACATTTTTTTCTTTGGCCATTTCTAGTATGTGGTTGTGTATCTCTCTTATGTCTTCAAGTTCATTTATGTATCTGTTTGGTTTTCTTTTGCTTCCTTCTTCTCTTGTATAGAAGTGTTGTATGTGTTGTTGTTTGTCTGGGACATCTAAGATATATCTAAATGTGTGTTCAGGTAGTTTTTTCATTGTTCTTTCAAGGAAACCTGGTATGATATGTACTCCATTTAGGATCATGTTTAGTCCTTCTTTTTCTCCTCTTTTCATTACTGCGGCGAGTCCTTCGTTGACTATTGAGGTTTGCTCTCTGAAGCCATATATCAGTTTGTTATCTCTGAAGGGTGTTCTGATTTTGTCTTTGGCCTTGAAGCTTGATTGGTGTAATGTTGGAACTAGATTTGGTGATAAAATTGATCTCATTATCTCGCGAACCTGGTCTGAGCCGATAACCCTATTAATATCAAGTCTGTGTCCAATATCCAATGCGATAGTTGATTTGCCGACTCCGGTTCCTCCTCCAATTAAAATAAATATTGGTTTATCTAGGTTCTTTATCTCGTGTCTCACGCGATAAAACTTTTCTTCTTTCTCGAATCCTCTTGATAATAGTTCATTAATTACTTTTTTTCTTAGTTTCTCTGAAGAAATGACTTCTGTTTTTTCTTTCTCTAGTTGTCTCTTTATCTTTTGTACGATTTCGTATGATTCATGCATAGAAAGGCCTGAGAGATAAATTGACCTAGCTAATATCCCTCTTGAGAAAGGAAACTTTTGATTTCCTCTAGTTACATAAATCAGTTTTCTCCTCTCCTAAAACTTTTATGTGCTTTTTTACATAGGGAAAGAATTGCTTCGTTTAGTTCGTCAATTGATCCGTCAACGGGAACCGGTCGATTATGTAAGAAAACTATTTCTAGTCCCTCTTTTTTAGCTTTTTTAGCTGCAACATCTATAGAAGCAGCTTTAATCTCCGTTAAAAGTATATCACAACTCGAAATACTTCTATTTAAATCTTTCTTTAATTTAATTCGATTTGAAAGATTATTAGAAATTTCCTTAACCCTACATCCATATTCTTCTTCCAAGTAAGCTTTGATAGACTTATTCGATTGATCTGATGCAGTTGTAGCTACAAATACATCTCTTCTAGCAACCTCGTCCAGGGGTTGAGGCCTAAAAACTGTTTTAACTACATCCAAATCCGGATTTATTTTTAAAATACCTTTCTCTATTTTTTCTATTTTTTCATCATCCACATATGGCTTTTCACACATAGTTATTATCGCTAAATCGGCTACCCTGATCCTGTATTCACCAAAAAAACTTAATATCTTCTCTAAAGGCTGTTTAGCTCCAATTACCACTATCTTCTTATCTGTTTTCACAGGAGGAAATGTAGGACCCGATCCCTCTGTGATAACAAAATCCTGTGACAATTCGTTAGCAATACCTCCACCTTCCAAGACATTTGAAGAAAAAGGATTTCCAGCCATCCCACCACCACATCGCCTGCAGCCAATAGTAGAAACCTGGCTAAGTAAAGCATCCTCCCAGTAATCAGAAGCAGCATGCCTACCTCTTTCTGCAACATCAATAAGAGTATCTACCTCTAAATCAATCTTCTCTGGATCAATGACCTCAGGTTCAGGTGGACCTCCTCTCCCCATACACAAAACAACTGGATCAAACAACTCTTCCTTCACCAACCTAGCCACCGTTACGCCGATCGCAGTTTTTCCAATCCTCTTACCAGTCCCAATTACAGAGATACTAGGTTTATTCAAGACTTCATCTTCTACTGGAGGCTTAAACCAAAAATCGGAGCCAATATAATCAATTCCCATCTCTAATACCCTTGAACCTATCTTAAACCTCTTCCAATAATCAACAATAGGTTCATCAGAAAGATCTAAAACAATATCCGGATTTTCTTCTTCCAAAGCTTCTACTAAAAAACTAATTGAGTCATCTAATCTACTCTTCCTCAAATAAACTCTTAGATCAAAAATATCCTTCAAATCTTTACTAGAAACCCTGATTTTTTCAGTTCCACCAAGAAATACAAGAGCAACCACCTTCCCACCAGATTTCTCTAACTCCTCTATCGTCCACTTAACCACAGGAGGATAGTGATCACCATCAACTAAGCACAGAACCCTTTTTCCGTTAAAACCCTTAAACTGCAAATCATCCAAATGAACAGATCTAAATAATTTTTTATCTATCATTCTTAATCAAAAATTAACCCAACTATTAATAAACTGGTTTACAACTTGTATTTATCGATAAACTCAAAAAACGACATAAAAAACCCTAGATCTATACTGAAAGAAGACATAAAAAATTTAGTTAATAAAAAGCTTACTTCTATCCTCAGAGAAAAAAAGAAAACGATCCGTAACGAGTTGATTGTGGCTGAGGAGATAGAAGATGCTCTAAACGTATTTCAGGAGAATCTTCTTTTTTCAAAGAAACACTGGCCTTAACGTTTTCTCAAAACCCTTACAAAAAAATTAAGTCCATGGTTCCTTAATAAACCTCAATAAATGGATGGTTTTCGAGATGGATCTACCTACTCCATCTGATGAAGAAAAAATAATTGCAATAATAGGGTCAACTAGGTTCAAAGAAACTTGGAAACAAGTTTTTAAGAAATTATTGGAGAAGGGATGGTTTCCTCGGGGAGTTGAATGCTATGGACACGCGGATAAGTTAGATGAAGTAGAAAACTACCATAATGGCTACAAAGACTACCTTGAGAAACTACATAAAAAAAGAATAAAAGAAGCTGACTCGGTTTTAGTACTAAATAAAGATAGTTACATTGGAGAATCAACCGAAAATGAATTGAAATTGGCACGTAAGTTAGATAAAAATATATACTGGCTCGAATAGGATCCAAGTCTTACAATTATATATATTTTTCTTTCTCTCTCTTTCTTGACTTCTTTAATGTGGGACTTAAATTAATGTCTGGCTTGGTGAAAATACCTGTATTTCTACCACTATTTTGCTGTCTACTTCGTTCACTTCCCTGATCTTAACATTTTCCTTTTGACTTATATTTCTACTTAATTGATTGAACCTATCTAGGTCCTCTAGAGCTATTAATATAATCTCAGAAGATCCGAATTCTACTACATCTTCTTCCAAATGTTCTTCAGTTTCTTCAATTTTCGCCATAAGTTCATCAGGAGTCTTTTCTGGTATCTTCCTGTCTTGACTCATATACTTGAACAACTTCTTTTTAATCTCTGAAGTCCTTACTTTTTCTTTCTTATCAAAGGTATCTTCTATGTCTAAGGCAACTTTTCTAGCTTTTTCCAAACTTAAACCTGCGTTCAAAGCGCTAACAATTATTTTCTCCTTAATAAAAGGCTCATATTCTCCATCTCTTTTTAAAACTTTTTCTACCATAAAAAATTACCTCTAATTCTTACCTTTCCTCTATTAAATAATAAACAATCAAATAACATTACTCTTTGTGGTTGGGTAAGACCTCTCTCTGTAGGGTGAGGATACATCCAATTTAGCCTTTAACTGTATTTGGTGAGAGATCCTCTTTCTTCTAGTCTCTGGTTTTAGGTAGGGGATGAATCATTACAGGGTATTTGTATTTTAGGGGGTAATTGGTTTTTGTTGAGAGGTTTTTCAGCTTATATGCTAAGTTTGAGTGGGCAAGCACTTGAGCGCAAGGCTACATCGCAATAGGTAGGTGGTGGGGTTGGGGACAAGGTTCCTGTGATCGAGCCTAGGACCAAGGCACATGATGGCGATGGACATGGCCGAAGTACTGGAAACCAGTATTTAAGTCCTTGTGGGCCTGTAATATCCTGGCAGATCTTGTCTGCCTCTGTACAACATTCGGTAACACCTCAAAATTGGGCCAGAAGGGTGCGAATGGTGGAAGCCTCTATCATTTAGGAGGAGGATGTCACCCATTAACTTATCACCCAAGAACCCTCTTCCTTCCCAAATCCATGGTTGGGGGTGTGCAATGAATTGGGGTTTCTATATGATATGAAGGATATAGTGGTGGTAGCAAGATGTTGAGAAAGCTTTTGAGTTCTCTCAAATTGATAGAGAATGGTACTGGGATAGATAGATAGATAGATAGATAGATATGGGATAAAATAGGTTTTTTTGAACTAAAAAAGTATCTTTTTGCGTTGGAGGTATTTTGGCAGTGTCCAAAATCGAAGCCAATTCACCTTGCTATTGGCCTTGGCCTATGTCTATTTAAATCAGTGATGGTGAGGGTAGTTACGAGTAATTGGATTTTTTGCCTTTGCGGGGAGTTTTTGTAGAGGTTTTTATCGGTAGGTCTGAAAATTAACTTGATGGGATCTGTGGCCAAATGGAGATAGGAAAGCATATCCCTCATTAAAAGGTTATACAGTGAGGAGGATATTCCAACCTAGGTTAGAGAATTTTAACTGTATTTGAAATAAATGATAAGGGTTTAATTGGTTTATTTTATGGCTAGATTTCTTTGGTCTTTGATTAATTAAATAAATTGATTATTTTATTTTTTAGAGTTTTCTGTTTTGGTTTTTTCTTGTGAATTATTTTAGTATTTTCCTTTTTCCTTTCCGGTTTCGTATAGTGTTTCTGCGTTTTTTAGGGGTACATCGAGTGGCCAGTCGCATCCTAGCCATAGTACGTAGTTTCCTCCATCTGCTGCTTTTTCGATACATTCTTCTGTTTCTTTTCTTACTTCTTTTGGTGAACCTGATAGCATTGTTGCTGTGGGGTTTACATTTCCTGCTACGCTTCCAATCTTTTCTTTAGCTTCAGCTAGGTCAACTTTATAGTCAACTGAGACATAACTAGCATCTAACTCTGAGAGTAAATCAAGTCTATCTCCGGTATCTCCGCATATGTGGTAGTGATGCGAGTATTTGGTGCTATAGTCTATTATTGCTTTTGATTGTTTCTTTGCGTAGGGAAGAGCAAATTCTTCAAACACTTCTCTACTTATCAAGTCACCAGAAGCACTTGGATCAGGTGTATAGATATGGTCTGCTCCTGCTTCTATCTGTTTCTTTATGTATTCTATCGTGCAATCAGTACAGAAGTCGATAAGGTCCTTTAGTTTTTCTGGTTCCCTGTAAACTGCTGTCATGGTTTTTTCGACTCCGTAAACTTGGCCGGCTAAGGTGAAAGGCCCTCTAACAAAACCGGTTATCATCGGAGGATCTTCCATTTCGGATGTGGCTTTGTCAAGCATTCGAATAGCGGTTGTTTGTATAGGTATTTTTCCATCTGTATCGTAGTTTGGTTTCTCTAATTCATCTACTTCGTCTAAGCTGTCTATAGCTGGAGAAGTAAAAGGTAGATCCCAGTATTTCTCTTCTTCTTCGCAACCGATAGCTTCTGCTAAAATATGGGCGGACATCCTAGAGTGAACAAAATCATAATCAAAGTGGTTATAGGATTTTAACTGTGAGTCCACGAAGATATCTGGATTGTGTATCCACTTTGGAAATGAAATATCTTTTTCCTCTTCTCCCATGTGTTCGAGGTTGTTTCCAGCAAAATTTATTGTCCAATTCATGGGATCGAACATAGGAACCCTATCCGGTTCCCCGCCATCTAGTGCAGTTTTCACTCTGTCAAAATGTTTCATAATACTCTTTCCACTCTCCTCAAATAAGTTATCGGGTTAACGTATTTTAATCTTTTGGCAAAAAAACCCCCAAAACAAAAACTCCAAAGAAACCTAAATAACTCAAACAACCTACAAATTAATCAAAAATATCTTCTTAACTTAAAAAAAGATTAAGGTAAAAATAAATCCACAAATTTACCTAAAAAACTATTAAAGTAATAAAAAATATTTAAATCTCTTTTAATTCAGATCTAAAACTATTTCTTAAATAATATATACTTATTCTAAACTAAAACCTTAATTAAAGCAATTAAGTTATAGAGTTGGAGGCAGAAGACTCGTGTTCTTCAAGGGGCATGGGATGAGTGCCTTTAATAACATTTGAGTGATTTTGGAACTGAGTTAAGCTTTGGCTGTTAGGCGTTTTGCCTTTTCAAATAAACGTGGGCCATTTCTCTGTTTATTGGCTAAAGAAATCTCCCTAGGTAACCTTGAAACAGTTCTTGGAGTAGGGGGTTCTAGTGGTTGTGTGGAGCAGCCGCTGAGGAATAAGAGGAGCTCTCTATGGGTTGGTATATGGGCTTTGTTCCCTAATCCGGTTCTTTCTCAGAGCGTAAGTTCCCTTGCTTATTGGGTGTATGAGACAAGCCCAGTAGATAAGGCAAACTTCAATTTGTATAAGGCCTCACAAGGATACTCGCTCCCTTTTAGGGAGTGAGTCACTTCACGTAGGGAGGGTACAGGGAGAGGGTTTTTATTGCATTTGGAGAGGAATATTTTGTCTATTTTTTTGGAATACTGTATTTGGTTTAGATGTGTCACAAATTTATTTTTTAGCATAATTATGTCAAAGCATTTAGTAATGTTTTGAATTTAGTTATCTTGGTTTTTGGAGTATAATAAACATGAGTATTGAAGAAAATGAAGAACTAAATTACCCTGAAGAGAGTTTAAAAGGATTTTTTAAAGAACATTTTGGGCCATCGATTCTTTGGGCTTTAATGGGTATAGGAGCTAGTCATATAATAATTGCACCAGTATTAGGAGCTAAATACGGTATATTCGCTATATGGATGATTGTAGGGGTTTACTTAGTAAAATATGGTGCTTGGGATCTTGGAATTATATACAATTATGGGCACGGCAGAAATCCGGTAGAGGGCTATGGCGATCTACCTGGGCCAAAAAACTGGGGAAGATACTTTACACTATTCATATACCTAGGAGCTTGGACAATCATACTTGGAGCTGTAGGAACGGGAGCTGCTTCATTTATCTCAGCTCTGATACCGGGTCTAGGCATGGTCAATTGGTACTTAGTTCTGATAGGTTTAGCAATAGCATTTCTCCTTGTGACAGGGTATAATGTTATAGAAAATGTATTAAAGGTATTTGTAATCGCATTAGCTCCATTAATAATCTTAGGTCTAATAATTACACCTCCTTCACCTGAAACAATTACACAAACAGCATTCAGGATACCGGACCTAACTTCAGCAGCATTTCTATCACTGTTTGCAGCTGCAGCAGGATATATGCCAACTGGCCTCAGTACAACTATCTCAATAGGTAGCTGGAGCTTAGCCAAAAAAGAAGGAGCAAGCGCCTTAAGAAACCAAGGAAAAGACCCATCAAAAGAAAAATACCATGAATACATAAAAAAATGGATAAAAACCGGAAAAAGAGACTTTAAAATAGGATTTGGATTCAGCTTAATCCTAATAATCTCAACAACGGCACTAGCGGCAAGCGTCCTTTACCCAAGAGGAATAATTCCATCAGGAGGAAAAACCCCAATAGTAATAGGAAACCTACTAAAGAACCTATTAGGGACCTGGGCCTTCCCAGTAGTAGGAATCGCCGCATTCGCAGCACTCTACTCCACTGTACTAACAGTACTAGACGGAGCATCAAGAGTAGCATCCGACATAATCCCAATGATAAAAGAAACAAAAACCAACACAGAAAAATGGAGAAAAACCTTTATTATACTAATGCCACTAGCAAGCATAATACCAGTACTATCCTTCGGAGAGCTACCAGTCGTAATTACAACCTTCTCAGCAGGCCTCATGGCAATCTTCGGTCCATTCTTCTACTTCGCCAACTACTACATAGTAAAAAAACATTTACCTAAAAAATTCCACCCAACCAAAAAAAGAACAACATTCTACATAACATGTATGATAATCACTATATTCTTCGGAATAATAGGAGCAATAGGCAAACTAGGTTTACTCGGACTCTAAAAAACAAACAAAAAACCAATAAACCCATTATTTTTTTTATTTCGATAAAAAAGTAACTAACTATACTTATAACAAAAATAATTATATTCTTACTTCGAAATAGGCTTAAGTAAACCTCATATCCGTTTTAAGCCCAAAATTTTCCTACTTAGGATAGATACCGAGTTCTATTTTTTCTTTTTTTTATCTACTTTTTTCTTCCATATCTCTTTAATTTCATATAATAATCACCAAGGAAACCCATGACTTTAGTCGTGGGAGGAATTGGTATTTAATTTGGCACTGTTCAGTTAAGAGTTAAGTAGTAGGGGGATCCATCCCCTATTGGAGGGGATGGATTTGCTAGAGCTAGAAGCAGTTTTAGATAAGTTTCCCTTAAGCTTTAAAGGTTTTGTTGAGAGGGAGAGAAGAGAACCCAAGGTCATAGCGTTATCAATACTGTTGTACCAGCAGGGACATAGCTAGAGGAAAGGTTGAAGAACTGTTAAGCTACCTAAACGAAGATTTGACCTATAGAGGCGTACACTATTGGATACAGAAGCTTGGAGAGCAGGAGATCTGGAGAGGAGAACTACCTTCAAAGGTAGTTGTAGACGAAGGCAGTAGTAAAAGGTAGGTTAGGTAGTGACCACTGGTACCTTTATGCAGCAACATTCTCCCAAAAGACAGGAGAATCGTCTACGCTGTCGGCCTATCCTTCTAGGAATTACCTAACGACAAAGAGCTTCTTCCAGGAAATGATGAAGAAATATGGGGATAAGCCTAAAGGAAGCTATCGTGGACGGAGGACCATGGTACAAGATCATTGAGAAGCTCGGAATAAAGAGGAGGGTTGTCTCAGGAAAGCATCAGAAACTACATCGAGAGATGGTTCCAAACGTTGAAGAGAAGGATACAGAACCTTTACTGCCTGTTTCCCGAATAGCAAAAACGTTCAACATGCAAACAAGTGGCTAAAGGGTGTTTACCCTCTACCACAACAACCTCAGAAAACATCAGAGCCTAGGCTGGAAAACACCTAACCAAGTAAATGAAGGTGCTTAACTGAACAGTGCCTTTAATTTGAACCACACATCTATATACTCTGGGGACATATATATGAATGTGCCTAATTATCTTAAGAAAACAGTGAAAGTTAAACTCGATGTAGATGAAGATGACAAGGATAAACTGTTAGGAACTTTTAGGCAGTTTAACAGGTCTTGTAATAAAGTAGTGGAAGCTGGATGGAATAAGAGCGGTGATAAGAACTACAACAAGATGGAGTTACACGAAGAAACATATAGAGACATCAAAGACGAACTGGATTTAACAGCGAATCTTGTATGTTCGGCTAGAAACAGGGCAGCAGAAGCAATAAAGAAAGTTGTTCAAGGCTGGAGCAACGGTAAGAAAGCGTCAAAACCACAGTTTGATAAATATTCTTCTATCCTCTACGATAAGAGAAGTGCAACGATTAAAGATAGATACTGCACCCTCTCAACCGTAGATGGGAGGATAGAAGCTGAGTATGTAATCGGAGAGTATCAGAAGAAACACTTAGATGATAAAAACTACGAGTTCCGTAGCTGTACACTTAATTACGAACGAGATAAAGATGAATTTTATCTACATATCACTATAAGGAAGCCTGTGCTATATAGGAATGAAGGAAATGTCTTAGGAGTGGACTTAGGCATGAAGAACATTGCAGTCACAAGCACAGGCAAGTTTTTAGGTGAAGATATGCGTTGGCAGAAAAACCACTTCTTCCGTGTGAAAAAGGGGTTGCAAGGTAAAGGCACCCAGTCCGCTATGAGAACTCTAAAAGATATGGCGGGCAGGGAAAACCGCTATACCGAAAACAAGCTCCATAACATCTCACGGGAATTGGTTGAAGAAGCCGAAAAACACAACTGTAAGACAATAGCATTTGAAGACCTCAAAGAAATCAGAGACAAAGACGAGAAATTCAACTCAAGATTAGAAAGGCAGTTACATTCTTGGGGTTTTGAGAAGCTACAGAAATTTACGGAGTATAAGGCAAAAGAAAAAGGGGTTGAAGTAGTAAGAGTGAAAAGTGAATACACCTCTCAAACTTGTAGCAAGTGTGGACACACAGAGAAAAGCAACAGAAACGGCAGCCAGTTCAAATGTAAAGAATGTGGTTATGAGGTCAACGCAGATTACAACGCAGCAAAGAATATAGGAACTAGAGCTTTACCATCGGACAAAAGTTCCGATGGGTTGAGCCACGGTCAACTGGCTCTTAAGTCTGGGACGTTGAATCCAACCGCTGCATAGCAAGTTGGTTTTAGTCCACAGACAAGCCCACGTCTTCAGACGTGGGTAGTTGACGTATTATTGCTCCGAATCCTATACTAGCTGCGATCAACCCGATTAATGAACCGATCAATAGAGGTAGTCTGAATGACAGGTAAAGGACTAAAAAACCAATAGAATATGTTAAATACCTGTTTTCTGGTTCTACATTGACTACTTCAAAGAATTTTTCTCCAATAGCAAACGAAACAAATAGAGGCGAAATTAAAGAAACGGCTAAAAGAGTTGCTAAGCTAAGTAAAGCTATTGGTAAACCAATTAAAGTGAAAGCTAATAGAATTGAACCTATTAATAGTCCAATTATCCCTAGAAAACCAATCAGAGTTTTACCTAATGTATTCTCTTTAACATCCTCAACCAATACATTGAACTGGTCTGGCAACAAGTGAACTAATATTAAACCCAAAATAAAGAGGCCTATTGTAAACAAAATAGAAACAGTACTCGTCACAAACTCAAAGAAACTCGACAGATCATCTGTTGTATCTAACCGACCTACCGTCCCTTGATTATCCAAATTATCCACCGAAGCTTTTAATGTGCCTAAGACGGTGCCTTTAACCGTTAGATATTCGGCTGAAATAACTGCATCCTCTCTAACGACCGTACCGGAACCTATTTCTACTTTACTACCTGCAGCCAATATATTATCAATATGGCCATTTATTTTCAAATTACTAGCTAAAGCAACTAGCTTACCTTCTACATCTGAATTAATATGAACTTCTCCTCCAGTAACATATATATCCCCGTTTACTGGAGCGTTCACTTCGATAGTTCCTCCAACAACTGTTAAACTATTAACAGGTGCATTAATTTCGATATTCCCTGCCGTAACAAAGACATCATCATTGATCTGAGAACTAATTACAACTTGGTCTCCTGCTCTAAACTCAAGGGCACTAGCGTTACCACTTGCCAAGCCAGTAAATAAGACCAAGGAAATAGAACACAATACAATAAACCTAAGATAAGATTTCTTCATACAATAATATTATCTAATAGCAAGATATAAACCTTTACTTAGGTTACTAGTAGAGAATAAGCTACTATGAGCACAAAAACTAATTTTTAGTTTTTCTTATTTCTCGTTTAAAGTGATTTTGTTATTTGTTTCCGTGAAATTATCCCTCTATAGTAGAGTGAGGGGGAGAACCTCGCGGCTTGGCGTGAGGGTGAATTCTGTTAAACTTAAATTTTAATATTACTAAGTATCTTTTTATCTCCAAAAGTGGGGCTTTTTTGGGTGCTTTACATGTTCTACCTTTCAAGAAATCGAGAGGTTGGGGTGAGGTGGCGTCGAGTAGTGTGAAGCTACAGAGAACTTGTAACAGCTCCTAAGAAATGCAGGGGCGACCAAAAAATACCCTGCCACTCATGCAGGATGGTTTCGTCCGAAGCGTAAGTTCCCTGCTGACCGGGGTGAATGAGAGAAGCCTGGTGTGAAGGCAGAATTGCTCGCAGGGAAGCCCCACAGCTTTGCTGTGAGGTCACTTCACGACTTTTATATGTTGTGAAGGAGATATTAGTGGTTGCTGGATGTTAGGAAAACTTTTGAGTTCTTTAGGGTATAGAGGAAGTTCTAGGAGAAGAGGGAAAATGAAGAGCTTTTTTGAATGAAGAAAAGTTTTTTCTGTAATTGGAAATGTTGTTGCTGTGTCTTGAATCCAGGATAAGCCACTTTGCTGTTGCACTAGGGCTCTGTAGGGCAAAGTCTGCGAGGTGGGTGGTAGGCCCCGACTAGGTGGATGTTCCGTCCTTGTAGATTTTCTCGATAAGGTTTTTATCGGTATGTATGTAAACTAAATTGACAGGATCTATGGCCAAGGGAAAAAATAGAAAGCACGCGTTCCTTAACCGATGGTTGAGTAGGTGAGGGGAGCACTAGCCCTGGTATAGGAACGATATAAGCTTCTTTAAAGGATTTTCTTTTCAGTTTTTGAACCAAAGATCTCTTTGGGGAAATGGAATAGTTATGTTTTCTTCTTCGAATCTTTTTTCGATCTCGGAATATAGCTGACTTGTTACCTCTTTTCTACCTAATGGGCTTTTGATCCAGCACTTAAACTCAAAGATCATACTTGATTCACCAAATCCAGCGAAAAAAACCTTGGGTTCAGGTTCTTCAAGTACTTTTTCATTCTTCACTGCTATTTTAGCCAATAAATCCTTTACCACATCAGTATTAGTTCCGTAGGCTACTCCAACCTCTAAATTTAGTCTAACCTTTTCATCTTTATAAGAATAGTTGGTGAAGGATTTCGTGAAAAAGTCTTGGTTAGGAATGATTTTGTGAAGGTTATCAAATGTTCTTATTGTGGTTGATCTTACCCTGGTTTCAACGACTTCTCCTAGTGTGTTTTCAACTTCGATGATATCTCCAATGGAGATAGTTCCTTCTCCCATCAAAATTAATCCAGCAATCATATTGCTGGTAATGGATTGAAGCCCGAAACCGAGTATTATACCTAAAACACCTGCTGCAGCTAATAATCCTGTAAGTGGAAAACCAAGGACATTAAATGCTAGATAAGTTCCAATTAATATTATAATATAGTGGATTAATTTAAGAACAGGATAGCTTTTCTTTTCAGCTATCTTCTCCTTTATAAGAAGAGATTTAATGACCTTTCTAATATACTTTGAAACCACAAACGAACCTAAGATTATAGCTAAGAACAAAATAACATTATATAAAGTTATTTCAGTTTGACCTACCTTAATAGAGGCCTTTAAAAAATCAAGACTAATCAACATCTTCAATCCTCTCTAAATACACATAACTTCAATTAAAGCTGACATAGGTTGTGAACTACCCCTACCTAACTTGCTTCTCTCGTTAGGAAGGGGTTTCCCTGTTCAACCACATGACTTACTGGAATCGAAGTGGTTCCAGCAGAGGTCATTGTGTCTGAGGGCTTTGACTTCGGACAGTCCCTGCCCTACCAAACTTATAGCCTTATTTAGGATGTTTATGGCTGCATTCAAATCTCGATCTATCTCTAAACCACATTCTTTACATTTGTGGGTTCTATCTGTTAATTCTTTATCTACTTTATTATCACAATTTGGGTTTGAGCAACTTTTTGTGGTGTTTTTTGCTTCTACCTCTACATACTTGCTTACCAGCTTGTGAAGCTTTGTAAGCAAGCATAGAAACAAACTCATTCCAAGCATGATTAGCTATATGCCTATTTAGGGCACTACTCTCCCCTTCCGATAAGTTCTTAGTATCCAAATCCTCTACTGCTATTACATCATATTCATCGACATATGCTCTTGATAGTTTATGTAAGAAATCTCTTCGTGCATCTCTCAGTTTTTTGTGGGCTTTCGCCAATTTTTTCTTTTGTTTCTTCCAGTTGTTGCTTCCTTTCTCTTTCCTCGATAACTTCTTTTGTTCTTTCTTAACTCTCTTGTATTTATTGTATAACAAGTTTTTTAGGTCCTGTATTTCTCTGCCTTCGCTGTCAGTTAAGAAGTTGGATACGTTTAGGTCTATTCCTATTATGTCGCTATCTTCTGTAATTGGTTTTTTATCAGGCTTTGGGACTTCTATCTCGAGAATAACTTTCCAGTCACCGCAACTGTATTCTTTTATTACTACGCCTTTAACTTCAGCGTCTTCTGGAATTGGTCTGTGGAAGTTTACGGGTATTTTCCCTATTTTTGATAGATGTATGATTTCTTTTTGTTGGTTTATTTTGTAGCCTGATTGGTTGATTTTCGATGCTGTTTATTGAATTCTTGTATCTTAGTTTTCCAACTTTTTTTCCTTTCTCTTTTTTTGTGTTTAAGGCTTTGATTGCGTCATATATTCTTCCAATGGTTTGTTGAGCAGTCTTTGAATACACGTTTTGGAATTCGGGATTTGATGTTTTCTTCCATTTTGGGAGTTTGTTGTACATCTCGTATATTTGGTATCCATTCACTTGATTCGTTTAGTGTTTCTAGTGCTTTATTGTAGATGTCTTTGTGTATTTTGAAGTGCTTTTTAACTCTTCTTTATTTTCTTCTGTAGGATGAGCATCGTATTTGTAAGAAAGTGATTGAGTCATCCCATCACTAATTTATGGTTTTATGGTTTAAGTGGTTTGAGGTTTTTAGTTGATTCATCCCCTACCAAACCTTTGATTTGGAGGGGTTTTCTCAACCATCAAGATAAAATCTTTTATAAGCTAGTTGATGCTTCTTGTGGTGGTGTTATTCAAGTATTGTTATTTAGAAAAAGTAAAGTTTTCTTTGAATATGGTTTATTTTATTGCTTGGGTAATTTCTTTACTCTTGGCTGTGAGCACTTTTTTCCGTTATGGGTTATTGAACTTCTTATTTGGTTTTTTTGGATTTATGTATCAAATTTTTTTGTTTTTTTTCTTGGGTGGATTAAGGGGGTTTTGTGTCTTGATTTAGATATGTTGCTGGTTTTGGTTTTTGTTTTGATTTGTTGGGGTAGTTTTTTTCTAGTCTTTTAGTGAGATTCCTCCTAAAAAAGCGAATCCTTCTATTATTAAGTCTGTTTCTCCTTTTCCGGTTGTTGTTCTGCGTTTGTCTTCGGCTCCTCCTAGTATTGGTAGAATATTGTTTTGTACATTCCAATCTCTTGGTAGTTTTATGTCTATTCCTCCTAAAATAGCTGTTGCATGGATTATTGCGGGTTCTTTGGAGATTTCTGCATCTCTTAAGTCTATTTCTATTCCTCCTAGGATAGCTGTCAGATCTCCTCCTTTGAATGATTTACTAATAGATCTGCCTTCGTTACCGCCTAGTAATGCGAATAAGTTAATTTGGTTTTTTGATATTTTTCTGGATGGCTTTTCGAATCTCTTAATAACAATAACTATTCCAATAATGATAATAAATATAGGCCACCACTTGGCTAATGTATCACCTGTGACTAGGTTGAGGGCCAGTAGTTGGAACAGAGTTGCTATTGAGATCAATAATATTGGTCCAGCTATGTTTCTTAGTTTGTTTCGAATTAGCGAGTAAATACCTATCAATATGAATATGCTAGGGAAGTACTTCCATAGTGTACTTGTATCGTACCAGCCGGTTGTTCCTAGCAGAAATAATACTCCTACTAATATTATGATTAACCCTGATATTATTTGTCCAGAGAGCCTAAGATTCTTTGACATGATTAAAGGTATCTATTAAGAGTATAATAATTTATCTGTTTTTTTGGTTTTGGTTTTTTGGTGAGAGTGAGTGTGATGTATCGGTGGATCTAGTTACTGTTTTGGGTTTGTTTTTTAATTGTTTTTGTGGTTTTGATGGAGTTTTGTTAGGTTTTTATGTCTTTTTTTTCGAATATAATGGTGCTTAGTGCTACTAAGATTAATGTTAGAGTTGTTAGTATTATTACATTGTTTGGTTCTATTTCTCCTAGGCTTAGGAGGTTAACTGGTTTGTAGTAGTGGGTGAAGCTTAGTTTGCTTAGTATTTCGTATTTTGTTTCAATGGTAATGGTTTCTATTAGGTACATTGCGAATATAATTCCTGCTGCATACAGCTGGGATCTTTTCTCTTGGTTTATTATGGTTGATATAAGTAGTCCTAGTGCTCCGCAGGCTAGCCAGAATGGTATTGAGGCTGCGTGTACTTTTAAGATTGCGTTTAGAGCTATTTTTTCGTTTATAGCGATTGTTCCTAGGTAGATTGAAGAAGCAACGATTATGTTAATGATTAATATGTCTGGTAATAGGGATAGAAATTTTTCAATTGCTATTCGTGTTCTTGAAACTGGATTTGATAGAATTAGGTCTATTCTCTGGTTCTCGATTTCTCCAGAGATGAGTGAACCGCCTTTGTAAGCAAAGTATGCTCCTAGGACAGCTAGCCAGAAGAAACTATAGAATTCTATAGAAAGGAACCCCTCAATGGTGTTGTAATTTGCGATTGAAGCACCAAATGCTTTTGCAAATGCTGGAGGCAGGTTCTCAATGTATTGTCCAAAATCAACACCTGATTCCTGTATAGAAGGAAAAACACCAATAATAAGTAGTGCTAAAGCTGTTAATGCAATTGAAACTCCAATTTTGGATTTTATTTTTCTTTTGAAGTCAAATGAGGTGATTGGTAACATATCTTTATTCCTCCTCGTAGAAATGCATAAAAATATCTTCCAAACTCGGTTCACGGATCTCTATGTCTTCAATATCACTTTTGGATAATTCATCCAATAGAAAATTGTAATTACCAGTAGCCATTATCCTGAGAGGATCTCTATTTAACACTTTGAATCCTTTTTCTTCAAACTGATCTCTACCTATTTTACTTCCTGTCTGCACTTCAAGAGTTTTACCAACGATTATCCTAAGAGGATCTTTATTAATTACTTCAAAACCGGTTTCTCCGAACTCTAGGCTACTAATTTTGTCCTTAGTTTCGACCTCAACTATTTTACCGCTCTTATCAATTAAATCTTCAACATCTTCAACGGCAACTATTTCTCCATTTTTAATTATTCCAACCCTATCACAGACCTTACGAACCTCACTTAGTATATGAGAAGAGAAAAAAACGCTCAAGCCTTTTTCTTTTTCTTCAAAAAGAAATTCATTAAATTCACGTTGCATAAGCGGATCCAATCCCTGGGTAGGCTCGTCCATTAAAACTAATTCTGGGTTATGCATAAATGTCTGAATGATAGCTAATTTCTGCTTATTACCATGAGAATAATTTCTTATTTTATCATCGAAGGGAATTGGAAACATCTCCTCTAATTCATCCCGTCTTTCGCCTCCTCTAATTGATTCAAAGTGATTAAGCATTTTTCTACCGGTAACATCTTCGTAGAATTTATATTCTGATGGCAAAAACCCAATCTTTTCCTTAACAAAAGTTAATTGCTTTCTATCCCCTATGTCCCTACCAAGTAACCATGCCTTACCCCTGGACGGCTTCAAGAAACCCAGAAGTAATCTTATGGTAGTGGTTTTACCTGCTCCATTAGGCCCAAGAAAACCAAATATCTCACCGGACTCAACAGAGAGATCCAGATCTTCAGCTCCCTTTACATCTCCATAATACTTAGTTAACCCCTTAGTTTCAATTACCGTCTCTTCATCCATCCTTAC
The DNA here is from genome assembly GCA_001914405.1 of Candidatus Methanohalarchaeum thermophilum. Taxonomy (GTDB): domain Archaea; phylum Halobacteriota; class Methanonatronarchaeia; order Methanonatronarchaeales; family Methanonatronarchaeaceae; genus Methanohalarchaeum; species Methanohalarchaeum thermophilum. The sequence goes on along the minus strand of MSDW01000002.1, from coordinate 145,249 downwards.
ACAGCCAACAAAACACCATTAAAATACAATAGCTTTCTAAGTGAACTACCCCTTCCTAATCTTTGATTAGGTAGGGGGTTCAGGAGAAGTTTGAATTAGGCTCTCGCTTATGTTTGAGCCGTATCCTAACCTAAAGGGTTTCCTTATTCTCCTTGGCGTGTCTACAACGCCACTGGACCCTACTCCCGAAGTTTCAGGCTTACCCATATCTATTTCTTTTAATCCTTTCTTAGCGATATTTAGTGCTCCATTTACATCAGCATTTATTAAAACTCCATCACTTGTTTTAAATAAGCCTCTTTCCACCCTTGAACCAACGTACTCTTCGTGATGTTCTATGGACTCGCTATCAAAGAAACTGCACTTACTAGTGTAAGATTCATCAACTAACTCAAACTCTATATCATAGAACTCTAACTTATGCTTAAGTTTCTGCTTGAACTTATCGAAAGATATTTGAACAAATTTCTCGTTGTTGCTACCACCTAAATTAATTCCTCGTTTCCAACCCTTTCCATCCCCACAAAACACTTTCTCGATTTTATTCTCTTTACAGTAGTTAACAATTGCTTTGGTTGCTTTATTCAAATAATCATGCACGTAGTTGTTTCGGTCTCGGAATAACTTATTTATTCTCCTAGTATTGCCTTCAATACCTTGTTTATCTTTAATACTCTGTAACTTATCTACTTCTTTGTTCCACCACTTGTTGTACGATTTGAGTAATCGCCCATCCAAGATAAATGAGCGTCCAAGATGGTCAACACAAGTAGCTAAATTATCTAATCCTAAATCAATACTTAACCAAGTACCTTCCTTTGTCTCAACTGGTTTTTTTTCTTCTTCGTAAATTATTCTGTATTCGAAGTATTGTGCTTTTGCTCTTGGAATTATGTGTAGTTGTTTGATGTCTATGTGGCTTTGTTTTAGTTTCTCGTAAGTGAAATCTATCTGGATTTCTTTTTTGGTGTACCCATATTTTTCTCTGAAATTTTTTGGGACACCGATTCTTATGTGGTTTTCTTTGACTTGGAAACTTTGATTTGGATAGATTAGTGAAAAGTGTCCGTCTTTTTCTAGGTAATTTGGTGGGTGTGCTTCGGCATCGTATTTACCTTCTCTTTTCTTTTTGATTAAGTTAAAGAATGATTTGAAGGCTTTGTCCACGTGTTTCATTGTTTGTTGAGCCATTTGAGAAGGTAAGACTCTGTAGTTCTCGCTTTCTCCTTTAAGTCGTTCGTAGGCGTCGTAGTAACTTAGGTATTCTCCATTGTTGAAGAAGTATTGTCTTACTTCGTAGAGTGTTTCGTTGTATAGGTCCTTGGATTTATGACTCATCTTCTTCAATATCTCATATTCTTGTTTAGTTAGTCCTCGTAGGTTCTGTCTCAATGACTTCTTCATTTTCCTAACATATAATATATATTTTTAATTATGTTTAAAGTTTTTCCAGAAGACTCATTTATCACCCACCTAAATCAGGGATATAGGAGGGTGTCTTCTCAGTCAAATAGATAAGATCAAATTATACAAAACCCTAATAGTTATTTACGTTGAATAACTTTAATACTTAACCAACTAAAGCCAATAAAAACATTAAACACCTCTATGAGATAAAAAACCAATTAAATAGACTAAAGATTAAAATAAACATAAAAAACCCCATAAACCAGATACAGGGATTTACCTAAGTTAAGTTCAATTAAATAGCTTTTAATAATTCTAATAAATAAAGAAGATAAAAAGGCAAAAACTAGAAACATCTATGGTAAGCTAAAAGAGTGGAAACTAAAGTTAGAGAAGTGTAAAAGATGTCTAATATTAATCTGAAAAAAGGCCTAGAAAAAATGAAGCGATTCCTAAGAAATAAATTAGATGAAACTGGGGCTCAAGGATACACAATAGGAGTAAGCGGAGGCCTTGACTCAGCAGTAACATTAAAAATAGCATCCCAAGCCCTAAACAAAGAAAAAATCAGGCCATGGATAATGCCAGGAAACCCAAGCAAGGAAAAAAACATCAAAGACGCCAAAAACCTAACAAATAAACTAAATTTAGAGCCCAAGATAATAAACATAGAAGAGATCACTCAATTATTCAACAAAAAAACTCCATTTAACTTATCAAAAAATACCCTGGGAAATCTGAGAGCAAGAATAAGAATGAATTTTCAATACATAGATTCAAATGAAAACAACACACTCGTCTTAGGCGCAGGAAACAGAACCGAACTACTCTTAGGGTACTTCACTAAATATGGCGACGAAGCAGTAGATGTCCAGATACTAAGATGCCTATACAAAACCGAAGTAAGAGAAGTAGCTAAAATAATAGATTTACCAAATAAATTCATCGAAAAACAACCAACAGCAGGATTATGGAAAGGACAAACAGACGAAAGCGAATTAGGAGCAACCTACAAAGAAATAGATAAAATACTAAAACACCTAATAGAATTCAACTACTCAACAGACGAAATAGCCAAAAAAACCAAAATAGATAAACAAAAAATAGAAAAAATAAAAAAACTACACATAAAAACCCAACATAAAAGAAACACACCAGACTACCCAAGACTAAGGAACCTAGACATAGAAAACAAATAAATACTCTATCAAAAACCAAAGAAAAAGAATATAAGATTTAAGTTTTTTCCTTCAGGAAGGGGATAGTTCACGAGTGGTTCACTTTGTTAAGATTTTTTGAAGATTATCTAATTTTCTGGTATTTAGTATATTTTCTTTTTCGAGCCATCCTCTTCTAGCTTGGTAAATACCAAACTTTAAGTAATCTAATTGTTTTACCGAATGAGCGTCTGTGTTGATGACATAATCTATTTTATTTCTATGTTTTTTAACTAGATCCCATGGGAGATCTAGTCTATGAGGTTGGGAATTGATTTCAAGTGATATATTCTCTTTTTTAGCTTTATTAACAAGTTTATTTAGGTTTAAATCTAGTGGTTCTCTTTTATTTATTTTTCTATTTAATGGATGAACCCAGATACCTACTGGATATCTATTAAAAACATCAATCAGTTTCTCAGTAGGGTTACTTAATTTTCTATGTAATGCAACAAGCAATAGATCCAACATGTCCACTATTTCATCAACTAGATCAATGCCATCTTTTTCTATCTCTGCTTCGGCGCCAAACAAAACCTTCAAGTTATATTTTTCATTAATTCTAGTTATTTCTTCTTTTAGTTTTTTCCAGTCACTAATTGATTGAGGTGGATCGGTTATTTTTGCTCCTGGGCCGTGGTCAGTTATTGCAATATAGTTATATCCTCTTTTTTCAGCTTTTTTAGCCATCTCTTCAATTGAATTAATGCCATCGCTCCAATTTGTGTGCATATGTAGATCTCCTCTGATATCACCTATTTCAACTAACTTAGGTAGTTTACCTCCTTCCGCTGCTTCTACTTCTCCGGTATCTTCTCTCAACTCAGGAGGAATGTAATCCAAGTTCAAAGCCTTGTAGACATCTTTTTCACATACGGAAGCAATTTTTTCTTTTTCTCCTTCCTTTCTATATAACCCATATTCGTTTAGTTTATAGCTCTTACGGTTAGATAATCTTCTTAAATTAATATTATGGTCTTTGGAACCGGTGAAATATATTAGGCCAGATCCCCATGATTCATTGTCTATTATGCGTAAATCTATTTCTAAACCATCTGAAACGATGACGGAGGACTTAGTTTTTCCCTTTTCTAGGACTTCAACAACATCTTCGAAATTACAAAACTCTTCCATGGCCTTTTCAGGGTTATTAGAGGTTGCAAGAATATCTATATCTCCAATAGTAGGTTTTTTCCTCCTAAAGGAACCAACAACATCAATCTTATCAAAATAAATCGAATCACTTAATCTTTGTTTTATGTCACTAACCAAGGGAAAAGCTTCACCGAGAAGCATTCTTTTTTGGTTAATCTTAGCCATATCTAGTCCTTTTAAGATATTTTGTTCACTTTTCTCACCGAAACCTTTTAAATCAGCTATTTTTCCTTTCCTAGCAGCTTCTTCAAGATCCTCAATATCGTTTACATCAAGTTCTTGGTAAAGTTTTTTTACAGTTTTAGGGCCAATTCCTTCAATTGAAGTAAGAGCATCGAAATCAACGGGTAGATCTTTTTTAAGTTCCTCATAGTATTCTAGGTGACCGGTTTCGAGGTACTCGATTATCTTATCTCTAATATTTTCTCCAACACCTTCAATATCCTCTAATCTCTTTTCTCGATATATCTTTTCAATATCTTCGGATAGTGTCTCGATACTTCTAGCTGCCCTACGATAAGCTCTAGGCTTCCACTTGACATCTTTGATCTCTAAAAATCCAGCAATTTCATAGAAGATATCTGCAATCTCTTTATTCTTCAACTAAAACCTCTCCAAATATCTAATACTAAATTAAATAAAATAAATTTTTTCAAAGCAACATCATGAGAAAAACATAGGAACTAAATTTAGTTGAAACTAGATTAAATGGATTTTAAATGTTTAAATATTTAACTGAAGTATTTAGTGAGCATTGAAGTGAGTTTTAGTTTTTTAAGTGAAATTAAGATTTAATTTAATTCCTCTTTTTTCATTTGTGTTAGGCTTTTGTAGGCTTTTATTGAATCTTTTTCTTTGATGACTATGATAAGTTCTGGAGCTGAACTCATTATTTCTGCTAGATTAATATCATTTAGTGTTAATTCGTTTGTTACTCTTGAAACTATACCTGTTCTTTCGTCTGCGTCTTTTGGGAATGTTAATGTTATTTCTGATAAATTTGTTTTTTGGTTTAAGATATTTTCGTTCTTAAATTTCTTATTTATCTTTTTTAAGTTTCTTTCGTCTCCTATTACTTTTATTGATTGTACTCCAACTATTATTCTTAGGGTTTCTCCTCTACTGAAATCGATTAGTTGGGGTAATTTGCTTAGTCTTTCGTGGACGCTAGGGTTGTTCGATAGGGATAGATCGAATATCTCGTTTTTCATACTTAGTTTAAAGTCTCTTGGAAAACTTTTGTCTTTTATTTCTACTTCATCTAGTGGATATCTTCTGATGGCGCTGATTACTGCATCTATGCTCTTTGTTATATTTAATTTCTTTTTTATGTATCTGGCTAATGCTCTTTTGTTGATTATGTCTCTTTTTAGGTCTCTTTTTATTGCGGCGTCTTGGTCTATGAATTTCTCGACAGTTCTTCTTGTATTATTCATTTATTAACAAATATATGTCAAAAAATAAATATCTTATGGATTTATGTCACTTATTTTATTAGTTATGACACAAAACTAGCATTGTCTCTAAATGTCTAGCAAACCAAAATTACATCCAGTAAGAGTAAAGAAAAAACCTAAAAAAGAAATAGATCCAGGTAAGATATATAAAGAAAAAGGAAAAGGTTTTCTATTAGAAACTAAGGAATTAGAATCAGATAGAATAAATTACAGTCTCTTAAGCATCGAATGTAACGATAAAATCCAGATAAACCAAAATAACACCAAAGTAACTGGACCAATTCTAGAAGAACAGGTCACAGAAACAGATGAATTAAACAATAAAAACCCAGTAAATCGAATAAAATCAATATTCAATCAAATTAATGTATATAACCCTACTTTTCCAAGATTTGCAGGAGGAATAGTAGGATACTTCTCCTTTGAAACCATACATCAAATTTCAAACAAACTAAAAGAAAAAAACCTGAACCATCCACTAGCTGAATTCTACTTCCCCAAAAAATTCCTAAAATACAATCACTCAACAAACGAACTAAGCCTAATTAAATACCTCAAAGATCCAGATAAAACCCAAATAAAATCAAATAGGCGTAAATTAAGTCAAGAACTTCAAGAAATAGAATCAATGCAACAAAAACAACTAAAACATAAAAAAATAGAAATAAATAAAATAAACTCTAATTACAGCCAAAAAGAATACGAAGACATAGTTGAAAAAGCCAAAAGATACATACAAGAAGGAGAAACATACCAAATTGTTCTCTCCAGAAGAATAGATATCCCAGTTCAAGTAGATCCCCTAGAACTCTATTTTAATCTGAGAAAAGTCAACCCAAGTTCGTATTTATATCACCTAGATTTTGATGAAAGAAAAATAATCGGAAGCAGTCCAGAGATGCTGGTTCGTTCATCTGGTAATAAAGTAGAGACCGTTCCAATAGCAGGAACCATTTCTAGAGGCCGTAACAAAGTCGAAGATAAAAAACTAGCACAGGAACTACTCCAAGATCCCAAAGAAAAATCGGAACATGTTATGCTAGTTGATCTAGCTAGAAACGACCTTGGAAGAGTATCGGAGATAGGATCAGTGAGAGTAAAAGATTTCAAAAGAATAAAAAAGTTTTCACATGTACAACACATCACTTCAAAGGTAATAGCAAGACTTAAAAAAGAAAAAGATATGTTCGACGCATTTAGATCATGTTTTCCAGCTGGAACAGTATCTGGAGCACCCAAACTAAGATCAATACAAGTAATCGATGAATTAGAGAAAGACCCCAGAGGCCCCTATTCCGGAGCAGTTGGTTACTTTTCTTTCAACGAGGAGATGGATTTTGCGATAACTATCAGAACATTCCATGTTAAAGAAAACGAGGTCCAGCTACAGGTGGGAGCAGGAATAGTAAAAGACTCCGTTCCTAGGAAGGAATGGAAAGAAACCATCGATAAGGGAAAAGCGGGAATGAAAGCACTCAGATTATTTAGAGGTGACAGAGATGAGTGATACTTTACTCGTTGACTGTTACGATAGCTTTACCTACAACCTGTATCAACAGATTGGTCGTTTAGATAGAGAGCCAAAGGTAGTGAAGAATGACGAAGAAATCGAAAGAATTTTAGATATGGGCTTTGAAAGGATTGTTTTTTCACCTGGACCCGGAAAGCCCGAAGATTCTGGAGTTTGTAGAGAACTAGTAGAAGAAACAAATAAACCGATATTAGGAGTTTGTTTAGGCCATCAAGTGCTCGTATCCCAGTTTAAGGGGAAAGTCGTTAAGGGTGAGCCCATACATGGAAAAAAAGATAGAATATTCCATGATAACTCTTCCTTATTTAAGGATCTACCGCAGGGATTTCAGGCAGGCAGATATCATTCCCTGATAGCTCAAAAGATACCAAGTAGTTTCCAAAAAATCGCAGAAACCAGAAATAAAGAAATTATGGCCGTTAGACATAGAAAAAAGCCCTTATTTGGTATACAATTTCATACTGAGAGTATTCTAACTCCTTTGGGCGATGAAATAATTAAAAACTTCTTACAAATGGAGGTTGTTTAGAAATGTTAGTTTCTGAAATTAAAAAAGCAACTGAAGGAACCAACCTATCTAAAGATAGTTCAAAAAGAGCAATGAATAAAATAATGTCTGGAAAAGCAAGTTCAGAAGAAATAGCTTCATTTATAACTGCAATGAAGATGAAGGGAGAAACCCATGAAGAATTAACTGAGTTTGCAAAGGTTATGAGAGAATATTCCCTCGAAATAGACCGTGAAACCGATGTAGTAGCAGATAACTGTGGGACAGGGGGAGACAATTACAATACATTTAATATTAGCACAGTGGCTACCTTTGTAGCAGCTGGAGCAGGAATAACTGTAGCAAAACATGGAAATAGAAGCATAAGCAGTAACTGTGGATCTGCTGATGTACTAGAAGAACTGGGAGTTGAATTAGATATAAAACCCGAGATAGCTAAAAAATTACTAGAAGAGATTAACTTAACCTTTCTCTATGCTCCATCATATCATCCATCAATGAAAAATGCAATGAAACCTAGAAAAAGAATAGGCATAAGAACGTTTTTCAACATTCTTGGTCCTTTAACAAATCCATTAAAGCCAGAGATACAGATAGTAGGAGTTTTTTCCCCAGACTTAACGGAAAAAATAGCTAAAGTTCTAAGAGAACTTGACTTAAAACGAGCTATGGTAGTACACGGAGATGGATTGGACGAAATATCTTCAGTTGGAAAAACCAAGATCTCCGAATTAAAAAACGGAAAAATCTCTAATTACCAGATATCTCCTGAAGAGATGGGTATACGAAAAACCAAGCCATCGGCTCTAAAAGGAGGAAACCCCAGCCACAATGCAAAAATATTAAATAAAATACTAAACGGAGAAGCCAAAGAAAAAAGCCAAGTAGTATTAGCAAATGCAGGAGCTTTAATTTACCTAACAGGTACAGTAAACTCAATAAAAGAAGGATTTGAAATAGCAGAAAAAACAATTGAAACTGGAAAAGCCTTAAACAAATTAAAGGACCTAGTAAATTACCCAAAAGTGATCAAAAATGCTAAAAGAAATTCTAGTTAAAAAGAAAGCCCAAGAAGACCTTTCAAATGAACCAAAACTAATAAAAAATAAATACAAATCAAATAGCCTTAAGAAAGCATTAGAAAAAAGAGAAAACGCACTAATTGGTGAAATAAAATTCAAATCACCAAGCGAAGGAAAAATAATAGAAGAAGAATTAGAGAACCTAGTACGAAAAATGGAAAAACTAAATTCACTTTCAATATTAACAGAATCAAACTACTTTAATGGATCAATCGATTACTTAGATAGAGTTAAAGAAATCTACAAAAAACCAGTTCTAAGAAAGGACTTTATCTACGATAAAAGACAACTTTACCAAACAAAAAGACATAAAGCAGATGCAGTACTCTTAATAACATCAATACTTGGCGAAAAATTAACCGAATTTGTTCAATTATCCAATAAACTAAAATTAGATCCATTAGTAGAAGTAAAAACCAAAAAAGAGCTCGATCTAGCTTTAAAGACGAAAACAAAATTAATCGGAATAAACAATAGAAACCTCGAAACACTCGGGATCAACCTAGAAAGAACCAAAAAACTTTCACAATACATACCAGAAGAAATCACCACAGTATCAGAAAGTGGAATAAAAGATATTAAAGACATTAAAGAGCTAGAAGACTACTGTGATGCCTTTCTAATAGGAACAGCTTTTATGAAATCAAATAACCTAGAAAAAAAGGTGGATAAGTTCTTATGCGCATAAAATTCTGTGGGATCCAAAACCAAAAAGACGCAAAGAAAGCAGAAAAACTAGGAGCCCATGCCATAGGGGTTATCGTTAAAACAGAATCCAATCGATCAATAGAACTCGACAAAGCAGAAGAAATATTTAAATCACTAGGCCCCTACACGACTAAAGTATGCGTAACAAAGACCACCTCAAGCGATAAACTAAAATCGATCGAAAAAACAAGTGCCGATGCAATACAGATATATTCAGAACCCAAGATAAGACTAAAAAAGCCTCTTATAAGAGCTGTAAGCGATAAAAAACAACTAAAGAATATAAGCCATTCAAAAGCTATTTTATTAGATAAAAGCCATGGAAAAGGAAAAAAATTACCTATAACCTTATATAAAAAAATAATGAATTCAATAAACAAACCAGTATTAGTATCAGGCGGAATAAATCCAAATAATATTAAAGAAATAGTAGATCACCTAAATCCATATGGAATAGATGTTTCATCAGGAATAGAAACCTCTAAAGGAACAAAAGACACCAAAAAGATGAAAAAGATCTTAAAAAGAGGCCTAAATCTATGAGAGAGTTTAGTAAATATGGAGGAAAGTTTGTTCCAGAACCAATAATATCAGCACTCGACGAACTAGAAGAAGAATACGAAAACATAAAAAACACCAAGGACTTCAAAAAAGAACTCGACCAATTACTAAAAGAGTACGCAGGAAGACCAACCCCCTTAACTTATTCAAAAAAACTATCAGATAAATTTGGATGTAAAATATACCTAAAAAGAGAAGACCTACTGCACGGAGGAGCACACAAATTAAATAACACAATTGGCCAAGCCCTTTTAGCCAAACATATGGATAAAGATAAAATAATAGCAGAAACAGGAGCAGGACAACACGGAGTAGCAACATCAATGGCAGGAGCAAAACTAGGACTTGAAACTGAGATATACATGGGACACGAAGATGTACAAAGACAAAAAATGAATGTACGAAGAATGGAGCTACTAGGAGCAAAAGTAAACGAAGTAACCTCAGGAGAAGCCAAACTAAAAGACGCAGTAAACGAATCACTTAGAACATGGGTAAAGCAACTTGAAGACACACATTACCTAATAGGATCAGTAGTAGGACCATCACCCTTCCCAAAGATAGTAAGAGATTTTCAAAGCGTCATCGGAAAAGAAACAAAAAAACAGATCCAAGAAAAAGAAGGAAAACTACCAGACAGAATAATAGCCTGTGTAGGAGGAGGAAGCAACGCAATAGGCATATTCAAGGAATTCATCGAAGAAAAAAACATAAAACTAACAGGAGTAGAAGCAGCAGGAAGCGCATCAATATCCAAAGGATTAGAAGGAGTACTACACGGATCCTTTTCAAAAATACTGCAAACAGACGAAGGCCAAATCAAAGAAACAGAAAGCATAGCCGCAGGACTAGACTACCCTGGAGTCGGCCCCGAACACTCACTCTACGACGAATTAAATAGAATCAATTACACTACTGCAAACGATAAAGAAGCACTCCAAGCCCACAAATTACTATCCAAAAAAGAAGGAATAATACCAGCACTAGAATCAAGCCACGCATTAGCACAATTACCAAAAATACAAAAAGAAGTAACACGAGACGATATAGTGATAATAAACCTATCAGGAAGAGGAGACAAAGATGTAGAAGAGGTCCAAAAACATGAATGAACTAAAAAAATCCTTCCAAGATGGAGCATTCATACCATACATAGTAGCAGGAGACCCAGATTACAAAAAAAGCCTAGAAATAGCCAAAAAAATAATCGATGCAGGAGCAGATGCCCTTGAAATAGGAATACCATTCACAGATCCAGCAGCAGACGGACCTACAATCCAAAAAGCATACGCCAGATCCCTAAACAATGGCTTCAAAGTAAAACAAATCTACCAATACATAAAAGAAATAAGAAAATACTCAGATATACCAATAATATTACTAACATACTACAACATCGTCTACAACCAAGGCATAGAAAACTTCTACCAAAAAACAGAAAAAATCGGAGTAAACGGAGTAATAATAGCAGACATGCCACCAGAAGAATCAAAACAAGTAACCAAAAAAATCAAAGACAAAAAAATCAACCAAATCTTCCTAGTCGCACCAACAACCACCGAAAAAAGGATAAAAACCATATCAGAAAAAGGAAGCGGATTCATCTATGTAGTATCAAGACTAGGAGTCACCGGAAAGAGAAAAAACTTCCAAGAAACCACAAAAAAACTAATAAAAAAAGTCAAATCAAATACAGACCTACCAGTAGCAGTAGGTTTCGGAATAACAAAACCAAGCCACGTAAAAAAAGCAAGAAAAGCAGGAGCAGACGGAGTAATCGTAGGAAGCGCAATAGTAGACAAAATAGAAAAAAACAAAAAAAACCAACAAATAACACAATACATCAAAAAAATGAAACAAAAGATCTAACAAAACAAAACAACCAAAAACCAAATAAAAAACCCTACCCACCAAAAAACACAAAAATAAACAGATCACCACCCAAAAACAAAAATTCCATCTAAAGATATTTCTTATCTTAATTCAAAGCTAAGACTTCTTACTAGAGAGACAATGATATCACAGTGAAGTGACCCCTACCTAAATCAAATGATTTAGGAGGGGGCTTCCATGTGGACCTTATCCTCGAAAGAGGAGTTTGTTTTTCACCAAGCTTCTCTCATACACTTGATCAACAGGGAACCTATTGCTTTGAGGAAGAATTGGATTAGGGGCACAGTTCCCATATATTAGCTACACAATGGCTCCTCTTATTCACTTTCGGTTGCTCCACACAACCACTACACCCTACTCCCGAAGTTTCGGGCTTACCCATCTACCTTACTACTTACCATACACCTCTCGATGCAGAGTCCGAGGCTTTAGCTAGATGCCTCAAGGCATGGAATTGCTTTTTGGTAAGGCAGACCTTCAACCAACTGCCAGTTACTCTTGATTAGTCTTAGAAACACTTAAAACATCTTTAGTTGATTCATCACACTACCTAAATTAAAAATTTAGGAAGGTGTCTTCTCAACTATTTAGATAAACAAAAAATACCATGAAACAGAATCAAATCTAATTCAAATAATGGACAATAAAACATCTATCCAATCACTCAGCGGGTTTGATAAGTAGAGTAATAGCAAAAAATAGGAACAAACCAATGAGAAATCCTACTGCTACATCGAGTAGATAATGAACCCCAAGTAGAATCCTAGTTAAACAAACGACAGTTACAATCAAAAGAGCTAAACTGAATCTAACTTTCCTAGTACCTTTCTTAACTACATGGGCTAGTCCCAGGTAAAAAGAGGTAGAAATCAAGCTATGGCCACTTGGAAAACCGTATCCCGATCCTGTGGTCATAGAGATATAGATCTCTTCTATCCAACCCTTCATCCAAATTGGAGCCACTTCAGCCGAAGCGGAAGGAGGCCTAGGCAATCTAAATAAATTCTTAAGAAAAAAAGTTAAAACAACAGAAACTACAAAAATAGTTGACAAATAAAAAAAACTTTTAGATCGGTTATCAGTTAGACTAAATCTCTTACCATCCAACAAATAGAAAAAAACTAAAAATAAAATAATGAATCCAATATCACCAAGCTGAGTTACCAACCCAGCTAAAAACTTCAATAAACTAGGTAATTCCATAGAAACCAAGTAAAACCCAAGATCCCGATTCATTAAAAAGATATATAGAAATTAGAGTCACAAATAATCTATGAAAAGAAAACCTAAAAGAAGGAAAACTAATAAAAAACCTAAAAAACCTAAATAAAAGCCATTGAAGTAATCCACATACCAATCTGTGGGGTTTTCTCGCTTACTCTACTATAGATAAGAGTACCCTTACTAAGCTAAGAGCAGTTTTAGGTTAATTTTTTAATTAAGTTTTTAACTTTTGTGAGAGTTTGAGAGAGCAGCATAGTCCCCGTCCCTTTAGGGCGAGGGTACACAGGCTCTCTCATTCATAATACTTTATAGGTAAGAGACCAATAATGTTATTGTCAGGTTTACGGTAAGCTCCAAGTTCCCAAGCTATGTGGAAGCGTTAGGAGCGGTGAGGGACTGAATCCTCCACCGAACAATTTCAAGCCTCTACTGTGAACGAGGAGTCCTCTGTGGCAGGGCAGGGCTCAGAAGCCACTACCGTTGACCCAACCTCTGTGCCTTTTGGCAAAAAGCTGGTGAGGTAGGTAGGTAACCGTCAACAATGGCTATGAAGAGGACGTTCCTCTTCATGCCAATTCCATCGGTACCCCGAAACCAGATAACACGGGTGAAGTGACATCCTCTCCGCCCTTCAGAGCGGAGAGGATGTCACTTCAATTTAAACAAAAAATGTTTTGGGTTATTGTTTCTATAATATAATGTAGGGAAGAGGTTTTGTTTTTGCGAGAGGATCTAAAAAAATTTGAAGAAGCAGTTGAGGATGTACATGAGGATTTTAAGCGGCTTTCAGCCGATGAAATAGTTGTATCTGATTGGGTTCGATGGAAATGTAAATATGGATGTAAGGGATATGGCAAACATTTTTCGTGCCCACCTTACGCTCCTACGCCAACAGAAACACGAAGATTATTAAAAGGCTACGATAAAGCGTACCTATTTAGGTTTGAGGATGTAGAAACTGATTCTAGTTATTTTAAATCTGGAAAAGAAACCTGTTATAGTCCAATTCTAGATAAAGAACCAAACCCGGAACATCTTCATCACTATTTCTTTGAGGGAGTGAGGGAAGTAAGTGAAAAAATGTTGAGAGTAGAGAGAAAAGCTTTTCTTGAGGGTTTCTATAAGGCTTTTAGTCTTCATGGCCTACCTTGCGCTCTCTGTGAGGAGTGCGTGATAGAAGAGTTGGATCCAACTGATTCTGTATCGGAGAGGCACTGTAAGAATCCGAGTTTGATGAGGCCATCTATGGAGGGATGTGGGATTGATGTATTTATGACTGCGGAAAATGCGGGATATGATACAGCGATATTTAAGTCGAAGGAACAGGAAGTAGTGCTTTACGGTCTTTTACTTTTTGATTAGTCTTATAATCTGAGTTACTGGAACCCAAACCCTTAATATATATTAGTGCAAAGTTGTGCACAGATGCAAGATAAGTTTAAGGCGTTGTCTTCAGGTCCTAGGATAAAATTGCTGAAGGAGCTAATAGACAAAGATGGCTACACATGTATCTGTGAATTTGATGATGTCATAGATAAGGATAGATCAGTGATATATAGGCACTTCAAGACCTTAGAAAAAGCTGATATGATAAAAACTAGAAAAAGAGGCAAGAAGATTGAATGTAAACTGAAAAACCCAGATAAAATCCAAGAACTCTTCGATTTAATAAAAGAGGTGTAATTGAAATATGAAGATTAAGGTCTATGGTAGTAGTGGCTGTGAAAAATGCTCTTCTTTGAAGGAAAAGATAGAGGAAGTAATAGATGAATTGGACAATGAAAAACAGTTAAAAGTTGAAAAAATTGAGGATATGGCAGAGATGGCTAGTAAGGGAATAATGAGTACTCCAGCAGTTTCTATATCTGGCGAAGTCAAATTTAGAGGGAGACTACCATCTAAGGAAGAAATTAGAGAAGAATTAATATAAAAAATGGTTTTAAAAATGGTTTTTAAAGAAATTTCCGATTTTATTGTATCGGCCCTCGGATTAACTGGTAAAGCTGCAGCTGCAGTAGACTTCTGGATATACGATACTCTGAAAATCACATTTATTTTACTGTTAGTCATACTTGGGATCGGATACCTCAGAACATATATCCGGCCAGAAGATGTTCGAGACTACCTACAGGATAAAAATGTCTTTGTTGGTTACTTGGGAGCATCGATATTAGGAATAGTTTCTCCCTTCTGTTCTTGTTCCACGATACCCATATTCCTGGGGTTCATGGGGGCTGGAGTACCATTTGGAATGGCTTTGACCTTTTTAGTTACTTCTCCTATGATAAACGAAGCAGCTATTTTCGTCTTATTTGGAGTACTTGGTTGGAAGCTAACTACAGCTTATATTGTGGGAGGAATAACCGTTGGAATGGTAGGAGGCTTCCTATTAACTAAATTAGGGTTCCAAAAATACGCTAAAAGCTTTAAATTTGGAGATAATAGCTGTAAAATAAATTCTACAACTAAAGATAGGCTTAAACAAGCTTACGCAGAAGCAAAAGATATATTAAAATCGATCTTCCCTTATGTTGTGGTGGGCGTAGGAATAGGAGCAATCATACATGGATTTATACCAAGAAATCTAATAACAAAATACTTAACTGGTACATTAGCGGTTCCAGCAGCAGTAGTAGTTGGAGTACCAGTATATACAAACATAATGGGTGTAATACCTGTTGTAAAAAGCTTGATAGGTAAAGGACTACCAATAGGAACCTCAATAGCTTTCATGATGTCGGTAGCAGCATTATCAATTCCCGAATTCGTTTTACTAAAAAAAGTAATGAAAAAGGAACTAATAGCAGCATACGCAACAATAATATCAGTTGGAATAATAACAATCGGGATAACACTAAATTTCCTATTTTAACTTTTATCTTGGTGGTTGAGAAGACTCTTTTCTTATCTTTTGATTAGGGAGGGGATGAATCAACCTATAAGGCTTAAATGACTCCGTGTCTTAGGTTTTGTGTGTGGGGCAGGGGTTGTGGCCGAAGGCTAAAGCCCGTGGACAGATTAAGAGTTCTGGTTACCAAGCTCGCTGGCTGAATCGGGAAAACCCCCAAAAAGCTTCCTAGATAAGCGCCGCCCAGGACTGAGATTGGATGACGGCGGTAGGAAGTAAAACCTCCTTTAACTCTGGAAGCATCCTTCCAAAATCTTTGATTTTGGTAGGGGAGGAAGTCACTATAATGAGAAGCTATTAAGGGGTTTTTGTTTGGTGGTTAGATTCCTGGTATTAATGAGGTTAGGTCGGATGATTCTAGTCCCATGAATATAATAAAAGCTATATAAAGTATTAAAAGTATGTAGGATTCTTTTTTTGTGATTTCTAGGTCTGTTCTGGCGAATAAGAATAGTGAAAGTGTTCCTGCTACTAGTGCTCCAAATAATGGAGCAGCTCTTGAAAAGTTTATTGTTGCAGTTCCTGCAATTAGTACTCCTATTGGTATTGCGATTAGTAGATCAAATGTGTTGCTACCTAAAACATTGGCTAGGCATATTATTCCTTTGCCTTCTTTGGCTGCTCTGATACTAACAAATGCGTCTGCTATACTTGTTCCAGCGGCTATGACTGTTAAGCCCCAGAGGAAGCTTGGTGTGTTAAAGTATTCTCCAAGTCCTATTGCGGCTCTGATCAATCCTTCTACTCCAACTAGGATTAAGCCCAGGCTTGTGATTAAAAAAATCCACTGTCTTTTTTGGTTTATCTTTGAAGCATCTATTTTAGATTCGAAGTCCATACTATCTTGGTATTGGATGAAAATGTATATTATGTACAGTAGGACTGGTATTATTGCAATAAATCTATTTATTTCTCCTATTAATTCTTTACCTTTGATTGGGTTGTATATAACTGCGAAAGAGAATGTTAGTAGAAGTGTGGCTACGGCCAACATGTAGAACTGTGCTTCTTTATAGACTAGTTCCTTGTTTGATTGAAGAGGATTGATTGAGTAAAGCCCTGATAGTCCTGGGATTACTAGTATATTGAAGATTGCAGATCCAACTATAACTGATACGCCCAGCTCGAATTTTTGGTGGATTATTGTTGATATTACTGTACTCGATAATTCGGGGAAGCTTGACCCTATTGCGGTTATTATAGCTCCTTGGACAATGTCAGGTAACCCGTAGTAGGTTGCCAATTTTTCGCTTGATCCTTCAAGAATACCGCTTCCTTTCCATACGATTAAAGTGGAAGCTAATGTGAGTGATATTAGGAAGACTAATCCAAGCATACTCGGTTAAATAAATGATTTTTTTTATTTTTATCTATTTATCTTTTTTTTATGTTTTTGAGTGATTGTTTTTTTCTTCGGTTACTTCTTCCATTATTATGGCAGGGCATAGATCTTTTACTCCTTCTATTTTGCCTATTTTTTTTGAAATTATCTCGTTTAGGTGTTCGTTGTCGTTTGCCCATATTTTTGCCATAACCATGTGGTCTCCGGTGCATATTGAGACATTTTTAACTTCTTTCATTGATTTAATGGTTTCTGTTACTCTTAGTAGTTTTTCTGGTTCTACGTCTAGACCTAGGAGTGTTACTGCGTCGTATCCTAGTTTTTCTGGTTTGACTTTGAGTGTGTATTTTTGGATTATTCCTTCTTTTTCTAGTTCTTGGACTCTTTTTCTAATGGTGGCTTCGCTTACATCGAGTTTTTCGGCTATTTCGGTGAATGGTCTTCTTGAGTTTTCTTGTAGTAGTTTGATTATTTTTCTGTCTTTTTCGTCCATTTTACCATAACCTTCGAAATTCGATCATAATGTTTTTAAGTTAGCAATATAATATATTGTTTAAGAGAATAATAATCTTTTTTTCGAAATAAATTTGAGGTAAATCGAAATGAATGAAGAACAAAAAAATGGAATACCCCTAATAGGAGAAAAACTACCGGAAATGGAAGTTCAAACAACCCATGGAAACATAAACATTCCAAAAGACTATAAAGGAAGCTGGCTAATACTCTTCTCACATCCAGCAGACTACACACCAGTTTGTACGACAGAATTCTACGCATTCCAAAAAAGATACGATCAATTCAAAGAACTAAATACAGAACTACTAGGATTAAGCATAGACCAAGTATTTAGCCACATGAAGTGGACGGAATGGATAAAAGAAAACCTAGACGAAGAAATAAAGTTCCCAATAATAGCAGACGACCGCGGAAAAGTAGCAGAAAAACTAGGAATGGTACATCCAGACAAAGGAAACAACACTGTAAGAGCAGTTTTCATAGTAGACCCAGATTCAACAATTAGAACGATACTCTATTACCCTCAAGAACTCGGAAGAAACATGGACGAGATCTTAAGAATAATAGAAGGATTCCAAACATCAGAAAAAGAAAAAGCAGCAATACCAGCAAACTGGCCAAACAACGAACTAATAGGAAACAATGTAATAATAGAACCACCAAAAAGCGAAGAAAAAGCCAAAAAGAGATTAGAAGAAGCAAAAAAAGGAAAATTTGAATGCTACGACTGGTGGCTATGCCACAAAGAAATATAAACTAAAAAGAGAGAAAAAATTTGAGAACAGAAATCGACATAACAAAAGAAGAACTAATAGAAAAAATAAACTACGATCTCCAATGGGAATACGCAGCAGCCATACAATACATACAGCACCAATCCATTATATCAGGCGCTCAATACAACAACATAAGAGACGAACTAGCTATCCATGTAAATGAAGAAATACAACACGCAATCCAATTAGCCGACCAAATAGACTACTTAGGAGGAGAACCAGAGATCAAAGTCGAAGAAATAAAAACAAGCAACGACCCAAAAGAAATGCTAAAACAAGACCTACAAGGAGAAAGAGAAGCTATAGAAAGATACAAAAAAAGAATAAAACAATCAAAATCACTAGATGAATACGCAACGGCAGAAACAATAAAAAACATCCTCGTAACTGAACAAGAACACGAAATGGACCTAATGGACGCACTAAACCTCTAAACTAAAAAACAAAAACTCCTCTATTTTACTTATTTTACAGAAATATCGCCAGAAAGCCTACTATCTTTAGTGGTGGGATGAATGGCAAAGTGGGAAGAATTGATAGGTGTTTGGTCTCTGTATATGTGTGTGTGGGGTTTATATATTGTCAAGAGGGGTGTAGTCGTGAGAAAATCTCTGTCCATTTTTTGAATTATTATTTCATTTGGTGTTCTAAGTATCGGAAGAAGATTCTCAAGGAAGAGGTTGAGGAGAGGTTGAGGGAATTGGTTTAAGAGGAGGCTGACGAGTTAGGTCTTGATATTCTTAGGCTTTCAATAAGTTCTGATCATGTTTATCTATTTGTAGAAGGGGATTCTACTATTGCTCTAAATAAGATAATTTAACAGATGAAGGGATATATTTCAAGATTGTTAAGTGAGGGATTTGGTTTCAGTTCTTTGCCTGTGTTATGGACGAGGAGTTATTTTGTTTCCTCAGCAGGTAGTGTTTCGAGTGAAACTATTGAGGAATATGTTGAGGCTCAAACTGGTGTTTGATATGAAAGCTAAAGAGGACTGTTAGAGTTAAACTTCATCACTTAACAAATATCAAGGAAGAACTGTTAGAAAGGGAGTATGAAGCATTTCAAGAAGCTGTGGATGGAGAAGACTCTCAATTGTATTCTGCTACAAAGCAACAAGCGAGAAGAGTTGTAATTCAAAACAATCCGGAAAACAAACAGCCGATAAGACTTAGAAATGATGTTATGAAGTTGGAAGAGCAGGATACGGGGATTTCCAGTTATTGGGTGAAAATTCCTGTTTATAACCCTGAAAAAGAGCGTGGTGAATCAATTTGGTGTTCGGTGATAATTCCTCAAAAGGATAGGGGGGATGTTGAAGAGTGTGAGTTTGGCGATTCTGAACTAGGTTAAGCATGAGGAGGATGGGAACTGGTTTGTTCATCTTGTGATCAAGAGGGAGGTTGAGTTTGAAGCTATTTGTCCTGATTGTCCTTCTTCTTTTTTGGATGTAATCGCTGTGGATATGGGTGTTTGGTGGGTTGTAATGTCTGTGGTGTTATTGAATTGTGAGACGAAGTTTTATGGGGAGGAGGTCTGGGAGATTAGAGAGTACTATAAGATGCTCCGTAAGAAAATTGGAAAGAAAAAGGTTAGAAAAGGGAAACAAGTAATCAAGAGGATAGGGAGTAAGGAATCGAGGAAAGTGGAAGATCGTCTGCACTAGATTGGTAGGGAAATAGTTGGAGATGCGAAGGATAGAGATGCTATTATTGTTATTGGTGATTTGAGGGGGATTAGAGAACAAGAGGATAAGGGTAGAAGGTTCAACGGTAAACTTCATAAGTTCCCTTTTGACAAACTGAAGCGTTTCATCGAATATAAGGCTGAGTGGGAAGGAATTAGGGTTGTTGAAGTGGATGAGAGGGATACCTTGAAGACTTGCAATAGGTGTGGAAGTCAAAACATGGAGAGGGTTGGACAAGGAAAGTTTGTTTGTAGGGATTGTGGTTTGGAGGATAATGCGGATAAAGATGGAGCGTCTAATATTGCTAAACGAGTTTTGGGTAAGTCTGTTCGAAGACTTCTATCCGAGGTGGGGGCGCTACTGGCTGTGCCCAGAACTCCAGCAGAGAAAGGTGAAGCCAAATGTTGAACGGTGTTCGACTGGAGAACCCCACATGCTTCAGCCATGGGAGAAGTCAGTACCTTCTCATCTCTTGTTCTCTTCCGCATCCTTAAATAATAAAACATCTTTTTTGATATCCCATGAACCAATGACCAAATGAACAATTTTCCTCCTATATCCACCTTAAAAACTAATTAAGGAATAAAAACAATTTAAAGATAAAGAAACGATGTCTTACGAAATAATAAAAGAAGGCCAAATAGAAAGAAAAAACGGTAATATCCAATATGCATCGTCTTCAGTAGTACTAACAGACTACGATTCCATCTGTATCATAGATACTGCAGCTCCACAAAATGAAAAAGAAATAAAACAAAATCTAAAAAAACTGGATTACAGCCCTAATGATATAGACTTTGTAATAAACACGCACCTACACTTTGACCACAAGGGATGCAACCACATATTCAAAGAAGCAGAAAAAACAACAGACCAACCAAAAGATAGGTCCAAGTTTCATAAAAGAATAAACAAAGACCTAAACCAATTAAAAATCATTAATACACCAGGACACACAAAAAACCATGTTTCAGTTCTAATAAAAGATAAAGAAACCAATAAAAATATAGTAGTAGCAGGAGACGCATTACCAGAAAAAACAAATTACCTCAAAGAAAAACCTCCCGGAATAAACATAGACAAAGAAAAATCCATGGAAAGTATCCAAAAAATAATAAAAATAGCAGACCTCGTGATACCAGGACACGATAGTCCCTTCAAAGTTTAGAAGCACCCAACACCTATTCTATTACTACAATAAAAAAATAAAAACTAAAAAAAAAGTGTTAAGCAGAAAAATAACTTCTTAAAGTTTTTCTACCTACTTTCTCCAAATAAGCCAATTACTAAATTAAAAATTATTTTAAACAAAAAGAAAAATCCATATCTGCTTACTCGGAACATACCCGTAGATTAGACTTTGAGATATGAGTCAAGTATTGTATTAGATATTAGGAAAAAGAAAAGATAACAAAAAAATAGTTTTTCTAGCTTACTTATCACTTCTTTTATCTTTTTTTTGAGAAGACTTCTTCCAGTCTTTGATTGGCAGGGGTGAATTGAAAATTTAGGTTGGTATGAATTGGAGTCCTGCACCATATTTGACCAAACTAACTTTTTTGATAGAGGAGTTTACTTTTTCTCTCCATTGATTAACTAATCTTACCCATCTGCCATAGTTGAATACTCCTTTGACTTTGTGGATGAGTTGGTTTTTTTCTACTAAGTCTGTGGGCTGAAAGTCATATCTTTTTCTTCTAATGCTTCTACCATAGCCCTTTCTGTTTGTTTGTATTGATCTGTTGTTTCTGCGGTTCTGTTTTACAACATATGGTTGTGTTCTTTCTTGGTTTTTTCCGCAGGCGATGAGGAAGGCATCGTTGATGTGGGACTTTTCTAACCCAAGCTCTATCCGCTTTTTTTTTGGTAATGTATCCAAAGGTGTGGTTGCAACTCAATTCATTGACTATCTTCCAACGAACTTGATTCATAAATGCTGCCTCCTTCAAAGGTTCTTTTGGTCTCTCCTGAACCTCTGGGTGTCCAAATTCCTCTGCCGTCTGGTTGGCTTTCTCTTGGTTACATTTTCTACAGCTGATGGCTAGATTGGATACTCTATCTGTTCCACCTCTGGATTTGGGAATGATGTGCTCTAACTATAGGGGGACATCTTCTTTTCCACAGTAAACACATTCGTGGTCGGACTTTTCCAAAAGATAGTTTCTGACATTATACCCTTGTAGTGTTCCTTGCTGGTATTCTATTCCTGATATTTCGGGGTTTTGTATTTTTTGTTGGTCAAACTTAGCTACTTTCACCACTACCTCGTCAATAGGTAAAACCTTTTTAACCTATTAACCAAGAAGTCACCTTCCTGAATCTTTGATTTAGGTGGGTGATGAATTGGGGTTGTTTTATGTAGTAGAGAAACAAAATATTCTATTGCTTAGAGGTGTTCCAAGTCTATATGTCGAGTTTGAACAGCTGAGTGTTTGGGCAATAGGCTCTTCCGCAATGGATACGTGGGAAGACTTGGAACGGGGTTCAAGTGACCGAACCCCAAGCCCGGGCAGAAAATAGTGATGGATATAGGTGATGAGTCCTGAAAACAAGTGTAAGCCCTGGGAACCTGCAAGGAATGGCGAACCGTGTTCGCCTTGGAAGACTATCGTGCAACAAGGCACTAATCTCGGATACCGGTCTTGTGAATGGATAGAAGCACCTTCCAAAATCTTGATTTAGGTAGGTGAGGAGGTCACGTTTCTTAACTAGTTTGATGTAGGTGTTTTTCTTGTGCCTAATTGAAGGAGCTAACCAACCATCTCTTCTCTCTTTTTCTTGTTATTGGATTTGGGTTCTCTGTATCTTGTGTTTCTGTGTGTTCTTTGTCTTTGATATTTTCTTCTCTCCTGTAGCTTTTTTGAGATATCGTTTCTAAGCTCCAATTCACCAGTTATTAGTTCTTTGTTGTCTGCAATCACTGAAAATCCTATTTTTGAGTAGCCGGGATCGATTCTTAGGGTAACTTTTTCCTTGTTTTTCTTTTCCCTTGATTTTGTAGTTTAATCGAATAGTGAGGGGTGTTCTCTCCACTACCTTTGCTTTCCCCTTCTCCAATAGGTGTTTAGCCTTAGCGGGTTTTGTAGGGCATCAATGGCGCTCCGTTTTTGTCCTGAACAAATACCTTTTGGGTACACATGTTCACTCCTTTTTCTGTTTTTGTTTTTTTGTTTTTTGTTCTGGCAATTTTTTTGTGTCAAAGGTTTTTTGGCCTCACCTTGCCAGGGGTGAGTTATTTCCTATCGCCAATGTTGGGGCAGGCATTAGAGGATCCAAGGCGATGTTGCATGCCATTGGGTTGGCGGCGTCAGCGTGTTTCGTCCGGCTTGGACTTCCAGAGCCTGGTGGCTTGGGAGGCACCCCAAGGTGTATTTGTCAGACACTCGGCCCCGAACGTAGCTCAACTTGCCCTCACCCTATGAGAGGACATTGCATTAAGCTAATCTCCTATCCCCTCTACAGAGGCTTTTTCAAGCCCCTTCCTAAATCTCTGATCTGGGGAGGGGTAGTTGACGTGGTGGTTGTGGGTTAAGTATATTGTTTTCTTTGATCTATAATTGAATTTGTTTATTTTAATGGATTTTACTTGGTTTGGTTGATCTTGGTGGTGAGCTGTAATGTTCTCTGGTAGTGTTGTGGATAAGTTTACTGTTAGTGAAGTTGGTGAGGTTGTATTAAGGTATTTGGAGATGTCTGATGCAAGTGATCTGCAGGAGCTAATGAATGCGTTGATTGAAGAGGGAGCGGAATTTAGGTATCAGGAGAAAATGAGTTTTGAGGAGCAGATTGATTGGACGGCTGAGGCGCTTAAGGATGTTGAAAAAGGAGAGAGAGTTCAATTAGTTGTGGATGTTGATGATAGGGTTATGGGTTCTTTGAGTGTTGTTAGAGGTGAAGAGGCTAAGTCTCATCTGGGTGAGGTTGGTATTTTGTTGAGAGAAGGAATACGAGGAAGAGGTATTGGTGAGTATTCCCTTAGAAGATTAATTGAAGAAGCTAGACAGAGGTTAAAATTGGATATATTAGTTCTTAAGGTACATGAAACAAATGAAGTTGCTATCAATCTATATAATAAACTGGGTTTTGAGAAAGCAGGGAGTATAAGAGATGGAGTGCTGCAAGATGGTAGGTATAAGGACTTAATTTACATGCAAAGGGATCTGAGGTAGATTAATGTTTTTTTTATCTTAGTGGTTGAGAAGACTCTTTCCAAGATCTTTGATTTTGGTAGAGGGATGAATTAACCTGGGGGTAGATGGTTCTGTGTTTTAGGTTTTGGGTGTAGGGCTGGGGTTGTGGCCGATGTTTAAGCCCTTGACGCGTAAATCTCTGTACCCATCTCTTGGGTATTTAAAGTTTCGTGGATAAGGATCAGGGAATCTCCCATAGAAAGCTTCCTAGATAAGGGCCGCCCAGGACTGAGATTGGATGACGTCGGTAGGAAGTAAAACCTCCTTTGACTCTGGAATCTTCCTTTCTAAAATTTCTTGATTTTGGTAGGGGAGGAAGTCACATCTTGGTTTAAGTTGTTTAGGTTCTTTTTTTCTTGGTAGAAGAATGGTTTTGTATTTTCTACTTGGGGTTATTTTTTTATCCAAAAAATTTTTGCTCTTAGCGTTTAATGTTTTTTAGGAATGAAGATTTCAATAGATATGGATGGAGTTTTAGCAGAGACACAGAAGGCTTTTATAAAGGACTTTAATTCTCGTTATGACTACTCTTATACTTTGGAGGATATTGGGGATTACGATTGTGAATGTGCTCCTTTTTCTAAGAGGACTCTTATTGAGGTAACTAATAAGTTATGGAAAGACGACTGGGAGTGTATTTCTCCGACTGAAGATAATCTGCGGCGGAAAGTTAAAAAGATCTGTGAGATTTCTAGTAGGGTAGATATAGTGACTGCTAGGATGAAGAGAGAAAAGCAGATGAAGAGTTGGCTTGAGATGCATGGCATATATGAGGATGAACATTATTCTGATTTTATTAGAGAAGCGGAAAAACATGATTTAGGCCACGATTTTTATATAGATGATAATCCATATTACCATGGAAAGGTAAATAAACTCTTTTTGTATAGTAGACCATGGAATATGGAGGTAAAAGAAGAAAATGGTACTGAAAGAGTTTATTCATTAGATGAAGCTAGGTCAGGTATAGAAAGATTAGCGAAGAGAACATTAGAGTAGTTTTCTTGGTAGAGAGGCAAGTATATATGTCTTGAGTAAGATGTTGGAGGATCTGGATTTCTTTGAGGAACGGATAGGAGTGGATGCTGGCCAGACTTTGACTAAAGTAGCTTATGTTGAAAGAGGGACTCCTCAATTTCATTTTTATAGAACTGATCTAGATAAAATAGATCTCTTAAGGAGAAAAATTGGTTTTAGGGATAAATTATTGTCTTTAACAGGTGGAAAAGCTTTATATTACAAGGAAAAACTCGATATAGATCAAATAAATATCTTAGAAGAGTTTAAGGCTAATTCAATAGGAGTTAGGCATCTGGTTCCTAAGGAAAAAAGGCCATCTGAATATCTTGTTGTTACAATAGGTAGCGGGACCTCTATAGTACACGAAAAAGGCGAAGAGGTTAGACATGTTGGAGGAACTGCTTTAGGAGGGTCTATGTTCGATAATTTCGCTGGATTAATCTGCGATGTGAAGGATCATCAGAGGGCTTTAGAATTAGCGGAAAAAGGAAATAGATACAATATTGATCTAAAAGTAGGAGATATTTATCCAAGAGAGGACGATAGAATTGAACCAGGTTTTAGAGAAATGACTGCTGCTTCCTTTGGTAAATTAGACAAAGAAATAGATGAGATATGTAACCCAGACTTTTTAAATTCACTAATATCTATGATTGGTGAAAATATAGCAATTATAGCATCCAGTATAGCCAAAAATAAGGATATAAATAAGATAGTTTACGCCGGAGGATTCCTAGAAAACAATAATATACTTAAAAATGTCCTAGATAGAACTACTAAGTTAAATGAAATAGAAACAATTTACCCTCAGGAACCAATGTTTATCGGAGCAATTGGTGCACTAAGAACTGATTACAAGGATCTCGCCAGAAAGCCCACCCGTTTTAGCGGTGGGGTGAATGGCGAATAGGCAGGCTTAATAGGTGGTGGATATATGTATGTAGATAGGGAAGGTTCATATATTGCCAAGAGGATACAGTCGGGAAAGGACATCTGTTCACCTGTTAAACTATCATTTCATTTGGTGTCCTAAATATCGAAAAAAAGTTCTCAAAGGAGAGGTGAAGAAAAGGTTGAGAGAATTGATTCAGGAGAAGGCTAATGAGTTAGGTCTCAAAATTCTTAAACTCTCAATAAGTCCTGACCACGTTCATTTATTCATAGAAGGGAAACCCACTATTTCTCCAAATAAGATAATTTAACAGATAAAAGGATATACTTCAAGAAGGCTAAATGAAGAATTTGATTTCAGTTCCTTGCCTACATTATGGACAAGGAGTTATTTTATTTCCTCAGCAGATAATATTTCGAGTGAAACCATCAAGGAATATATTGAGGCTCAAACAGGTGTCTGATATGAAAACCAGAAGGACAGTTAGAATCAAACTTCATCGCTTGACAAATATCAAGGAAGAACTGTTAGAACGAGAGTATAGAGAATTTCAGAAAGCTGTGAACGGTGAAGATTCCCAACTGTATTCTGCTACAAAGCAACAAGCGAAAAGAGTTGAAAGACAAAATAACCCGAAAAATGAACAGCCAATAAGACTCAGAAATGACCTCATAAAGGTGGAGAAACAAGATACAGAAATTTCTAGATATTGGATCAAAATTCCTGTTTATAACCCTGAGAAAGGCAATGGAAAATCAATTTGGTGTCCTGCCATAATTCCTTGCAAGGATGAAGAAGATGTCGAAGAATGTGAGTTTGGTGACTCCGAACTTGTCAAGGAAGATGGAGAATGGTTTGTCCATCTTGTTATCAAGAAGGAAATTGAAATTGAAGCTATTTGTCCTGATTGTCCTTCTTCTTTTTCGGATGTAATCGCTGTGGATATGGGTGTTCGGTGGATTGCAACGTCTGTGGCGTTAGAGGACAGAGAAACGAATTTCTATGGCGAGGAAGTTCGAGAGATTAGAGAGCACTTCAAGCAACTTCGTAAGAAGATTGGAAAGAAAAAGGTTAGGAAAGGAAGACAAGTAATCAAGAGAATTGGAGACAAAGAGTCGAGAAAGGTTGAAGACCGTCTGCACAAGATAAGTAGGAAAATAGTCGAAGATGCGAAGGAGAGAGATGCTATAATCGCTATTGGGGATTTGAGTGGAATAAGAGAGCAGGAAGACAAGGGTAGAAGGTTCAACGATAAACTCCATAGATTCCCGTTCGACAAACTGAAGCGTTTCATCGAATATAAGGCGGGGTGGGAGGGGATAAGGGTCGTTGAGGTTGATGAACGAGATACGTCAAAAACCTGCAACTGGTGTGGCTCGGAGGACACGAGGAGAATCGGTCAAGGAAAGTTTGTTTGCAAAGAGTGTGGACTCGAAGATAATGCGGACAAAAATGGTGCTCTCAATATTGGGAAACGAGCCCTGGGTAAGTCCATTAAAAGACCTCTATCCGAGGCGGGGGCGCTACTGGCTGTGCCCAGAACTCCAGCAGAGAAAGGTGATGCTACATGCTAAACAGTGTTCGACTGGAGAACCCCACATGCTTCAGCCATGGGAGAAGTCAGAATGACTAGAAACTGTAGTGTAATAAGCATATGTTGGTTAAAGAAATAACTCAAAAACCAGTTTTGACTGTTCCTGTAAGCCAAGAAGTCACAAAAGTAGCCTTAACTTTAAGGGAAAATGAAGTTGGTTCGGCAGTGGTTACTAGGAATAAACCAATTGGCATAATCACGGAAACTGATATTGTTGGAGCCGTAGCAAAAAAATGATCTCTCAGAGTTGAAAGCTAAGGATATAATGTCCACTCCCTTAAAAACTATTCATCCATTGAAGAAACTTGAATACTGTATTGAGAAAATGAAAGAAAATGAAATCAAAAAAAATGCCAGTAGTAAAGGAACAGAACCCTAATTGGGATCATAACTGCAAGAGATTTGCTATTCAATTACCCGGAGATGGCTGCTCAAGTGTACTTGAGCAAAAAGAAGAAAAAAGATTTTAGAGGATAAAAACCCTTAAGTACATAAGTTTTCTTATGGAGAGTTCAATCAATATGGATAAGATCAACCAAGTTATTGAAGCATTTAGAGCTGAATACGGTCAACCAGAGACTCAAGGAGAAAAAGACCATATTCTATCACTTATTAAAGTCATTTTATCCCAAAACACGAACGATAAAAACATGGAAAGAGCCTACAGTTCATTGCTCGCTAAGTTTGGAGAACCGGAACAGATAATTAAAGCACCAAAGGAAGAAATCGCGGATGCAATTCAGGGTGCTGGACTACAAAACAAAAAAGCAAAAAGAATAAAAGGTTCTCTCAGGGAAATCAAAAAACAAAAGGAAGAACTAACACTAGATTTCCTAGATGAAATGCCCGTGAAGGAAGCTAAAAAGTGGCTAATGCAATTACCTGGTGTAGGCCCTAAATCAGCTGCAGTTATACTTAACTTCGATTTTAATAAACCTACCTTTCCCGTTGACACACATGTCTTCCGTGTAAGCAAGAGAATAGGTCTAATTCCTGAAAAAGTAAATAGAAAAAAAGCACACGATATTCTAGAAAATAAAACACCAAGAGAAGCTATGGAAGACTTCCACCTGAACCTAATAAAACACGGAAGAGAAATATGTAAAGCACCAACACCCACCTGTTCTAATTGTTTTTTAACTGATTTATGCGATTACTACATCAATGACAAAGGACCTAAAAAATAAAAAATGGATAAAAAAAGATAAAAAATCAATATCAATCAATTTTTATTAGCTTTTAAAAGAAATTGAAAGGAATTAAGAGCCCTATACTCTGAACTACCAATAATATATTTATCTATTTCACTTGGGCTGCAAAAATAAGTGCTCTCCCCAGATAATCTCTCGAAAAAACAAATAACCCTAGTAACCAACTTTTTAGGCAAAAAATCCAATAAATAAAAAACCCCATCCCTCTTCAAAACCCTCATCATCTCCTCGAGGCTCTTAACCTTATCTTCAAAATGATGTAAAGCATCAACACAAACCACATAATCAAAAACTTCATCCCTAAAGGGCAAATAACTAGAACTTGATTTAATTATACAATATAAATCCTTTCTTGCAGCTCTCTTAAGCATTTTTTCGCTCTCATCCAAAACAATATAATCTAAATCTATAGAACCAGAGATTTTTTCACCAAGGTGACCAGTCCCCCCTCCAACATCGAGAACTAAGCTATCCTCTCTAAAAGAAGCATTCTCAAGCACTGGTTTCGTGGTATATCTCCCAGATACCGATAAAAATTCATCATAAAAAGGAGCTAGATAATCAAACATCTACAAAAACAATTTATTTCTAACAGTTATTTAAATTAAGTGACCTCCTCACCTACCTAATCAAAGATTTAACTTTTTTGGTGAGAAATCCCTATCCTCGATCATTGATAGGTAGGGGATGAATCACTACAACCTTTCTGGTATGTAGGGTAGTAATGTATTGTTGTAACCAAATATGAGGTATGGTTTAGAATCTTCCTTGCATTCAGTGTATAGCTTAGATTATCATTTGGTATTGGTAGTTAAATATAGAAGGAAAGGTATTCACGAACAAAGAGATAATAAATGAATTAAGGCAAAGAACGAGAAGGTATAGCAAAAAACTATGACATAGAAATAGTTAACCAAGAAGTTGACAAAGACCACATACGTATATTGTTTTCTTCAAAACCAACAACCAACCTAACAAAATTTATTAATGGATTAAAAACAGGAACAAGCAAGTCAATAAGAAATAGACTTGATGTTGAAGACAAACTCTGGAAAAATGTATTTTGGTCAAATAGTTATTGCCTAATAACAACAGGAGAAGTAACCCATGACCAACTTAAAAAATATGTAGAGAACCAAGGCAAAGAAAGATGAAGGCTGAAAAAACCATAACCTGCAGGATACTGGAACCCACAAAAAGAAAAAAAGGACTACTAACCAAAGAAATATCTAATGCTAATGGATACATCCGAGGACAAACTGATGACTTGTATTCAGCGACCAAACAGGCTATGAAAAAATATATACAAAAAGATAAGCTAAAGGAACAACATACCTATCCTTTATTCCTAAGAAATGACACATTTAGGGTTGAAGAAGCGAAAAATACCAAAGAATTCGATTATTGGGCCAAGATACCAATATCTAACGTTTATGGTGGTATTTGGGTTCCAATAAAACCACATGAACCAATAAAAGAAGAACACGAAATAAAGGATTCTAAGGTTGTATGGAAACCTTATGGTTTCGAATTACATTTATCAATTAGTTTTGAAGTAAAGCCACAATCTCCCAAAAACATCCTTGCCATCGACTTGGGTGAAAGGGTTATGGCTGCGACCGTGTCCACAGCCGACAACGGGAACCCTAAGCCTATATGGCAGAGGTGTTAGAGGGATTAGAGGACATTACGCTTACTTAAGAAAAAAACTACAAGAGAAATCAAAGTTCAAAGTAAAAGAAGTTAAAAACAAGGAAAGTAGGGTTGTTGAAGATAGATTGCACAAAATATCTAGAGAAATCGTAGAAAAGGCAGATGAACAAGATGTGTTGATTGTTTTGGGTGACCTCAAGGGTTTAGGTAATAGAGATACGGGTAAGGGAGCTAGGATGAATCGGATATCGAACACAATGCCTTATTACAAACTAACTGAGATGATTATTTATAAGGCCAAGGAAAAAGGAATAAGAGTAATCAAGATAAGTGAACGCTTTAGTTCAAAGACCTGTCATTGTTGTGGTAGTGAGAACATAGATAGACCTACACAGGGTAGATTTGATTGCAATATCTGTGGTTTAGAGAACTATAGTGCTGATTTGAATGGAGCTAAAAACATATTATATAGGTCTCTTGCCTATTTGGCTGGAGACGGGGCTGTTGTGAACTAGCCCCTAACCAAGGCATCAATAGCGAAATAAGATTATGATACAGGAAAAGTCCTTGGAAGCTCCTACCTCACGAACAAAGTGAGTTAGGTAGGGGTAGTTCACTTGTCTCCTATGCTGTGGCATAAGGATCCGTATTTTTCAGGCACATTCGCTCCACTTACAACCAGTTACTAGAACATATATGATTCCGTTGATTGTTTTTCTGTCTTCGGCTCCCTGGTCTCCCTGTTTCAGGGTGACTAGTGAGAACTGGCTTTATAGTAGAGTGAGGGAGGGAACCTTATGGCTTGCTGTGGGAGGGAATTCCGTTAGACTTAGATTATAATATTACTAAGTATCTTTTAATTCCAAAAGTGGGGTTTTTGGGTGTTTTACATGTTCTACCTTTCAAGAAATCGAGAGGTTGGGGTGAGGTGGCGTCGAGTAGTGTGAAGCTACAGAGAGCTTGTAACAGCTCCTAAGATATGCAGGGGCGACCAAAAAATACCCTGTCACTCATGCAGGATGGTTTCATTCGATGCGTAAGTTCTCTGCTGACTGGGTGAATGTGAGAAGCCCGGTGTGAAGGCAGAATTGCTCGCAGAGAAGCCCCACAGCTTTGCTGTGAGGTCACTTCACGGACTTCCACTATTCGTCCTTTAATTCTTTTAACCTATTAACCAAGAAGTTACCTTTCTAAATCTTTGATTTAGGTGGGTGATGAATTGGGGTTGTTTTATGTAGTAGAGAAACAAAATATTCTATTGCTTAGAGAGGTTCCAAGTCTATATGTCGAGTCCGAACAGCCGAGTGTTTGGGCAATAGGCTCTTCAGCAATGGATACGTGGGAAGACTTGGAACGGGGTTCAAGTGACCGAACCCTAAACCCGGGCAGAAAATAGTGATGGATATAGGTGATGAGTCCTGAAAACAAGTGTAAGCCCTGGGAACCTGCAAGGAATGGCGAACCGTGTTCGCCTTGGAAGACTATCGTGCAACAAGGCACTAATCTCGGATACCGGTCTTGTGAATGGATAGAAGCACCTTCCAAAATCTTGATTTAGGTAGGTGAGGAGGTCACTCTCCAAGTCCATCCCTTTCCATAAACCTAAAAGCAGAGGATACTTAACACTTTTGAAATGATTTCATGCTATATCTTTCAGAGAAACTGATGGGTTGGGTAGGTGGCGTTGGGTAGTGTAAAGCTACCGAGGGATCGAAGTTGAGAGTTAGTAGTTTCCTATATCACCTAATGGATGGGTCTCTGCTCCAAAAAGGTAACTTCTTGGTAAGCTAAGGATAAAAATGCTTTAGTTTTGAGATGGGTTTCCTCTTCACGAAGCTCTATGGCTTGTTATGTGGATCACTTCATTTGTTTTTGGGAAACAAATTTAGGTCTTAGTTACTATTTACATAAGTAGATGATTTTCAAATTGCTTTTGATTTTCATTACTCTGCCTTTATTGGATCTTTTGGTTCTTTTGAAAGTTGCTGAAATAATAGGGCTTTTGGAAACCGTAGGAGTTGTGGTAGTGACTGGGGCAGTAGGAAGCTATTTTGCAAAGATTGAAGGAATTAACACTTGGAATAGGCTTAGAGCTAGGTTACATGAGGGGAGATCACCTTCAAGAGATCTTATTGATGGTACGTTAATATTAATAGGAGCTGCTTTTTTGATCTCGCCTGGTTTGATCACTGATTCGATTGGTTTTCTTTTGATATTGCCATACACTAGGCCCAAAGTTAGAAAACACTTAGCTAATTATCTTAGTGAAAAAATAACCTCAAGAACAGTTGTATATCAAGAAACTCTCTAAAAATAAGGAACCTTTTTTTTTAGAAAATAATAAATAATTTCTCTATAGTAGAGTAAGAGAGGATTCCACGGCTCAGCTGTGCAGGTAGTTTATCTTGGTGGTTGAGAAGACCCCTTCCTAATTAAGAGATTAGGGAGGGGATGAATCAACCTATAAGGCTTAAGTGGCTCCGTGTCTTAGGTTTTGGTGTGAGCTAGGCAGGGGTTGTGGCCGAAAGCTAAAGCCCGTGGACAGATTAAGAGTTCTGGTTACCAAGCTCGCTGGCTTGGGCCAGGGAACCTCCCCAAAAAGCTTCCTAGATAAGCGCCGCCCAGGACTGAGATTGGATGACAGCGGTAAGAAGAAAAACCCCTTGACTCTGGAAGCCCCCTCCAAAATCCCTTGATTTTGGTAGGGGAGGAAGTCACGTAGTGCTTAAGGTTAATGATCAAGTGCTTTACTCTGTTAGGTAGATGGTGGCCTCCTCACCTACCTAAATCAGAGATTTGGGGAGGTGTTTTCATCTATTTGGAGTGCTTTCAGGTTTTGAGGCTCGTAGTTTCTATTGGGGGTTGTATGCCGGGCATGGCTTGGGTCTAGTTAGCGGGTTCCAAGGACTTAAACTGTTTTCCCAGGACGGGTCCCTATGTCCGTTGTTATCTTGTGCCTTGGTGATGGGGCCTGGTCTGGTTATTGGGGCTCCGTTTCGAGGTCTTCCACGTATCCCTTTGGCGGGAGAACCTAAATTATCGAGGCAATTGGGTGCTCGAACTTGGCCTATATGCTTCGGAATCTCTCAACAAAAAACCCCCCTATTAGGCCCCTCCAAATAAAAATGTCTAGTGCTGATTCATTTCTCCTACATAAAATTAGAGATTTGAGGAGGGGTTTTTCACCAAATAAGTTAAATAAAGGAAAATAAAGAAAAAGATATGTTTCTTAAGTGAATTCTTTTAGAGAGGTCTATTTCTCTAGGATTTTTTTCTTCTTTTCTTTAAACTCTTTTTCGGTTATAATTCCTTTTTCTTTTAATTGATGGAGTTTATCGAGTTTATCTAAATCACTTTGTCTCATTCTTATGTTGTTTCCTTCGAAAAGAGACTTTTCATTTTTCTTGACAATAATATAGTAAACTATTGGGCCTATTATTGGTAATATAAATGCTGCTAGTATCCATATTATTTTTTCAAGTGGCATCATCTCTTCTTCGATTACAATACTATCGTAAATCACCCATATGGTTAAAATAACTCCTAGAATAGGGATAATAAGAATAAATCCTACTGCAATAGGCAATCCCAATGTGAAAAAATCTAACATATATAAATATCTACAATCGTGGAAATATATAATTTACGAAAAAACCTGGAAGAGCTAAATCGCTGAAAAATTACAAGAGGAGTGAAAGAATAATTTTTCAGGGAAAAAGATCTAGGGGAGTGGTTGAGAAATGGATTTACTTATAGTTTTTTTAGCTTTTTTGGGTGGGTTATTTACTTCTTGGGTTATTGGCGTTAATAATGCATCTTCTTTTGGTCCTGTGACATCTTCTGGTGCTATATCGATATTAACGGCTTCGATGGTAGTAGGAATAATGTCTTTTATAGGTGCAATAACTCAGGGGGGGTCGGTTGCGAATACTATAGGTAAAGAACTCGTTACGGGAATTTCTATAACTCCACTAATGGCTGCAGTAGTTTTAATAACTGCTTCTTCTTTGATTGTAATAAGTATAATATTAAAATATCCAATGCCCTCAGTTTTTACTTTAACTGGTAGTGTACTAGGTGTAGGACTTGCTGCAGGAGGAAGTATTTCTTTTAGTCAATTTAATACGATCCTTGTTTTCTGGCTAGGGATTCCTCCTGTTGCTATAATAATGGGGTACTTTGGAGCTTTAGTTCTGAGGAAGAGTGTGGATAAAGAAAATAGAGAAGACCAAATTAAATATGTACTTTTATTGATAGGTGTATACACTGCTTACACGGCAGGGGCTAACAGAGCAGGCCTAGCAATTGGTCCATTACTAAATGTAATAGATATAAACATTACATATCTCTTGGTCTTTGCTGGAATAGGGATGACTATAGGAGCTTGGACTGGGAGTCCAAGAATAATAGAATCAGTATCAAGAGAATACTCTAGGTTAGGCCCTAGAAGAGCAGTTTCAGCATTATTTACAACAAGCGTACTAGCACAAATAGCAACCTATTTCGGGGTTCCAATATCATTTAACGAAGCAATCATTTCTTCTATAATAGGTTCCGGGCTTGTAGCAGGAAAAAGCGGTATATCAAAAAATAAAATAACTAAAACCGTCATAATGTGGATACTAGCATTCATTATCTCGATTTTAGCCTCTTATGGAGTAACATATACATTGATTCAGTAAATATGCGTGAAGTGACTTATTACATGACTCCTGTTGGAAATAGTTTCCTTGTATACTAAAGACTGTGTTAGGGAAAGCCTAAATCTCCTATGCTTTGGATGTTCTGAAGTCCGTTGTGTTTAGACGGTTTTTTCGTTATTGGGAACTTCCGTCCTTTGGGGCGGAGGGGACATTGGTTGGATATCATCAATTGATTACTAATATTGGTCCTAAGGAGGATTTTGCTATTTTTTCTGGCAGTTTAATTCCAAGCTCCCAAAATCTTTCTCCTATTTCCTCCATGAATATTGTGTCGTATATTGAACTTTTTTCACTGATTTCGTCTATTAGTTTGTCTCTTTTGACGAATCTTTTTTCAATTACATTTTTTTGGTTTTCTAATTGTTCTAAATATTCCAAAAAATCCCCTTTATTTTCTTTTTTTCCTAGAAGCCAGAATCCAAATTCTTTTTTGCTCAACCCCATTTCTTTACATAATTGATGTAATCCATCCAGTTTTTCAGGGGTTTTCGCTAGCAATAGTATTTTTTCTATTTTAGTCACTGGATTCAATATTAAAAAACCACTAGGGTTTTCTTCTTTGATAACTCTTTTAATTGTATCTTCTAACTTATGAGTGAAAACTAACTTGGTCGATACTTGTATACCTCTTTCTTCCATGGATTCTGAATAATCTGAGAGCTTTGACTTGATCTTTTCCTGAAATTGCATTCTACCTTGATCAACGGGAGTCTGCTCTGGTAACTCATGTAAACCCAATAAAATTACCTTGGATTTGGATAATAGGTCATATATTCCTACTGAGATTGATTCACGGTTCATTACCTCGATTGGAACTAATATATTAGGTTTGATTATTCAACCCCCTTTAGTTCAATATCCTTTGCATAAGTAATATACCAGGAAATAGAGAGGATCAATATAGTTACTCCAATTAATTTGGTTAGGAGCTCCATGAAGAAAATTAAGGAGAAACTTAGCAAACCACCTAGAATAGGTAGGTAGGGGTACAAGGGAACCGTAAATTTTGGGTTATACCAACTTGGGTTCATTCTCCTTAAGAAAACTAAGGCAAAACACATCAAACCATACATTACTAAGTGAAGAAAAGAAGCAACCTCTGCTAGGATCTCAACTCTACCAAATAGAATAAGTCCCACTATTAGAGGAGTAGCTAAAATTAAAGCTATATGAGGGGTTCCATATTTTAGATTTATTTTACTCAACTTCTTCGGTAAAATAGCGTCCCTGCTAACACTATATAGAGCTCTAGAAGAAGCTAATATTGAAGCATTTGCACTAGAAAAAGTAGCTAATAAACCTGCGAACAAGATCACGACTCCACCTAATGGCCCTAAAACCGCCTTTGAAACTTCAATAATCGCAGTTTCACCAAATAAAAATAAATCAGCGCTATTAAACACACTAGTGGAAACAAAAATAGTTAAAACATATAATGTAGTTACAACTAAAACAGAAACAATCATTGCTAATGGTAAATTTTTTCCAGGTTTTTTAATATCTCCAGCTATCGTTGCTACCTGTGCAAAACCAAGATAAGAAGTAAATACCAATGCTGCAGTACTAAAAATTGGAAAAAACCCAGAAGAGAAAAAATCCTCAGAAACTCTATTACCTCCAAGAAAAACAAAAGAATCAAGACTTCCATAACCTAAAAAAACTGCTAATGTACCGAGTAAAATTAAAACAACAAGGTTCTGCAACTTTGCACTATTTTCTGTGCCAAATATACTAACCAAAATCAAAATTAATCCAAAAAGAATTGCTATAACAATTGGATCTACACTTAAACGAACGCCTAAATCCACCAAAACCTCCTTGCCATAAAACCCAAAACCCATTAGATAAAAGGAGGATGCAAAAATTAACCCAATCCACAGACTAATTCCAACCATTGAACCAAAGAAAGACCCCATTCCTCTTGAGATAAAATAATATCCACCTCCGCTTCTAGGCATAGCTGTAGCCAACTCAGAAGTAGGTAAAGCAACTATTAAGGCAATTAATCCACCTATAACAAAAGAAATAGCAGCAGCTGGGCCTGCATATCCTACAGCAATACCTGGAAAAACAAATATACCTGCTCCAATCATTGTTCCAATACCAACAGTAAACGCTCCAGCCAACCCAATAGTCCGCTCTAATTCAATATCTTCTTCAACAATAGTAGAATGTCCTTTATCCTCCTTAAAAGAAGACTCAGGTTTCTCACCTTCAATATTTCCCCCAACAGAACCAGAAAAAAACCTCACCCCCTAAGAACAATTAAATAGATTAAAGTATAATAATCATTCTTATTTTCTTAAGGTCACTAAGACCTCTTCCTCACGAGCGGAAAAATGGTAAGCTAAGGGTTAGTTCATAGGCCTTGAAAAGATTTAATCTAAAATAAAAACAAATAACATTTAATTGCTTTTTGTGTTATTGGATGGAGTTTTGGGTTTTATGGGGGTTTTTTAGGTGGTTGAAGAGGATATTAGGAGGATTTTGACTCCGATTCGTTTTCCGATTAAGTATCAAAATAAGAGAACGTTGGAAAAAGCGATGGAGCTGTCTAAGGAACATGAAGCGGAATTAGTTATATTGCATGTGAATTTGTTTCAAAATGGGGATACTATAACTGAAGCTGAGTTGATGAGGGAGATAAGGGATAAGGTAGGGAATTTTGAAGCTAGTTTGGTCATTAAGGAAGGATTTTTAGTTGAAGAATCGATCTTGGAGGAGATAGTGAGAGTGGATCCGGATCTTGTTGTTGTAGGTAGGAAAGAAAAATCGGTCTGGAACAAAATAACTAGGAAATTTATGGGAACAAAGAGGGTGGATCATTTTTTGAAGGAAAACTGTGAATGTGAAGTAATCTCTGTACATTAAATTAATGTTTTTCGGTTTTTTTTGGATTGTATGAAGTTATTTTCTGTTTATCTATTCTTTGCTGAAGTCACTTTCCTTTTTACTTAGGACTACTCTATGTGGGTAGGGTATTTCTACTTTGCTTTCTTTTAAGTTCTCAAATAATTTTTCCGAGACTTTTGAGTGCTTGGATGGAAGATAATATGGGTTCTTTAGCCAATATCTTAATTTTAGATTGATTCCACTATCAGCGAATTCTTCGACTAGGACTGTGGGATACAGAGAATAGCTTTTATACATTATACTTATGTTGCTTTCTTGGGAGATAACTCCATCGACCTCTTTAGCAGATTTGGTTGCAATTTTCTTGGCTTCTTCGATACTGCTATCGTAGCTTATTGTAAATGGGATTTCTCTTCTAATCCTTAAGTCATCTGCAGAGTAGTTAATTACATCAGTTTCTCTCATTCTTTGGTTAGGGACCACTAAACTTGTTTTTTCAAGGGTAGTTAATTTTGTATGGGATATTGTAATTTTCTTAACGTATCCAGTTTCATCTAGGTTAGGCAAGTAGATTAAGTCACCAACCTCGTAAGGTCTTTCAGAAAGCAAGAATGCTCCGGAAATAAAATTTGTAGCTATTGGAGCTATTACAATACCGATTATAACTGAAATAACGGTTGCACTTAATAGAATTCCTTCTAGGTTTACTCCAATTACGTTTAGTGCAACTAATATTGATATAAATATTATAAGGTATTTTAATAACCTTAAAAAAGGTTTAATTAACTCGGGCCTTTTTAGCCATTTAGCTACTGGCCTACCTAAGTATTTAACGGTTTTTTTAGCTACTAAATAACCAATAAGGACTATGGCTATAGCAACAAGTAACTTAATGCCGGAGTTCTTTAAAAAAGAAATAGCCTCTAACCTGATTTTGTCTAAACCCTCACTAATTAAATCAGTTACTATAAACCCAGAACTTAGAATACCTTTTTCTAACATATCACTTATAATCGATTACTTTTTGCCATATCTTCTACTTCATCAATGGCTTTATTTTTCTTTTCTTTTAAATCCATATCCTCAAAAGTATTCATGGCTCTAACATACTTCTCAATTAAATTAAATAAATCTACATCAGATTCAATTTCTTCAAGTTTGTTCAATGTTAGATCATCTACATATATCTCACTAATTAAAACATTCTTCGCTAGGTTCTGGATCTTAAAGTAAATTATTTCTAAGATCCTTTTTTCAGTGTTATCTAAATCCCAGAGATCCTTGTTTTTTTTATCAAAAATTTCATTCCAATACTCCTTTCTTACTCTATGTTTTGCGACATCAAATCTTCTTGAGATAAAACCTATAAAATGCATTCCCTCTCTCGTAAAAGGGTACCTATATTTCGATAGAACATCTGAAACATCTATACTGTTGTCTTTAATGAATTCAGAGAGCTTTTTCTCAGGTTCCATGAAATTTACCTCCTTTAAATTAAAATAAAATTCCATTTTATTTATCTAATAGTTTAGGTGAGGCAGCACCCAAAAAAATCAAGGTTTTGAAGTTGAGAAAAGGATAAATAGCTTAAAAGATAGGAAAAAAAGACAATGAGAGAAATACCATAGTGGATCTAATCTCGTTTTTGTAATACTCATAATTTGAATTGAAGGTGTGTTTATGGATGAAGATGACTTTTTGGAAAGGACTGTAATGATGCATGATTTCTATGGGGGTAAGTTCACTACTTCTTTCAAAGTTCCCTTAGATAAAGAAAACTTACAGGAGTACTCGTCAATATGGTATACTCCTGGAGTAGCTGAACCGTGTAGGAAGATAAAAAAGGATGAAAGAAAGGTATACGATTACACGAACAAGGGAAATATGGTTGCGGTCGTTTCAGATGGCACTAGAGTACTTGGACTAGGAGA
This sequence comes from Candidatus Methanohalarchaeum thermophilum, assembly GCA_001914405.1. Lineage (GTDB taxonomy): Archaea > Halobacteriota > Methanonatronarchaeia > Methanonatronarchaeales > Methanonatronarchaeaceae > Methanohalarchaeum > Methanohalarchaeum thermophilum. The sequence continues at coordinate 105,233 of MSDW01000002.1, read as the reverse complement.
TATTGGTCCTAAAGCGAGTTACCCGGTAATGGAGGGTAAATCTCTATTTTTTAAATATCTGGGGGGCGTAGATGCCGTTCCATTACCAATTGCAGAACAGGATGAAGAGAAGATAGTAGAACTGGTTGAAAAAATTGAACCTGGATTTGGTGGAATAAACCTCGAGGATATAGAGAAACCAAAATGCTTTAGAGTTTTAGATAAATTAAAAGAGAAACTTGAAATCCCTGTATGGCACGATGACCAACAGGGAACAGCTTTAGTTTCATTAGCTGGATTATTCTCAGCTCTTAAATTAGTAGACAAAAATATTTCGGAGATAAAACTAGTTATTGGTGGTGCAGGAGCTGCTGGAATCAATAACGCTAAGTATGCAATAAAAGGAGGAGCAGATCCATCAAATGTAAGAATAGTAGACAGTAAAGGTATTTTGTCTCCGGATAGAGAAGATGTAAAAGGAACATACAAGGAGAAGTGGGCAAAAAAAACAAATCCACAAGGGGAGAGAGGCAATATGAAGGAAGCTCTTAAAGGAGCCGATGCCTGTATATCTGCAACGGTTCCTGGCCCTGGAACCATCAAGAAGGAAGAAGTTGAGAACATGGCAGAAGATGCTATACTCTTCGCAGAAGCTAACCCAACTCCAGAAATTTCTCCAGAAAAGGCCAAGGAAGCAGGAATAAGAATAATTGGAACCGGAAGAAGCGATTATTCTAACCAAATCAACAATTCAATAGGATTTCCAGGCGTTTTTAGAGGTGTATTAGAAGTGAAGGCCACAGATATAACTGATAAAATGTGTATAGCAGCGGCAAAGGCAATATCAGAAAGAACAGAAGAAATAGGACTACAAGACGATTTTATTATACCAGGGATGGATGACAAGGAAACATACGTCAAAGAAGCAGTAGCTGTAGGTATGCAAGCAATTAAAGAAGGAGTTGCAAGAAAAGAGTACACAAGATCAGAGCTAAGAGGAAAAGTAGAAGAAAAAATAAACGAACCTAAAAAACTTATGAAAACCCTCAGAAAAAATAACCTAATTAAAGATAGTTCAATTAAAGATGAATAGATATGTAGTAGGAATAGATACAGGAGGAACAAACACAGACTCAGTCCTACTGGAAAATAACTCAGTAATAGACAAACACAAGATACCTAGTAAAAATACACTTAAAAGCATAGAAAAAAGCTTAAAGAAACTTTTAGTTCAGAATAGTATCAATGGAGAAAAACTGGACAGAGTTGTTTTGGCTACAACAAGGATCTTAAACAAGGTAAAACAAAATAGGACCCCAAAAACCATATCTATCTTAATTTCAGGACCAGGACTGGATCCAGAATACGCTTGTTACGCGGAATTTAACGAAAATATACAAGGAACAATAGACCATAGAGGAAGAAAAACCGAAGAAATAGATTACAGTGAACTAAAAGAGATAAAAGATAGATATAAAAATCTTCCATGTATAGCAATATCATGTAAATTCTCAATAAGAAATCCAGAAATAGAGAAAAAAGTTTCAAAAGCTTTTGATTCAGATAAAATAACCTCAATGGCCCACGAAGTCAATGGAAAACTAAATTACTTAACTAGGTCTTCGATGACCGTATTAAATGTTAAATCTAAAAAAATACATAATAAGCTTTTAAAGCGCATAGATAAAGTAAAACAGAATCTAGATATTAAAGCACCATTTTACTTTACTAAATCGGATGGAGGACTATTAAATAAGGAACTAACACAAAGAAATCCAATTAATCTAATTAAATCTGGGCCAGTAATGTCCGCATATGGTCTTCTCTCACTCACCAAACAAAGAAACGCTATTACAATAGACATTGGCGGAACAACTACAGATATAAGCTATATTGAGAAAAAAGGACCAAAGCTAGAAAAAAACCTCAAAGTATCTAACTACAAAACATCTCTGAGATCTGTAGACTCAATAGATTTGCCCTACGGTGGGGACTCGGCAATTAAAATAAAATCGAATAAAATCGATCTATTAAAAGAAAGAAAAGACGATTCAGCAGCATTTGGGGGGAAATATCCTACACTAACGGATGCATTAAATTCTCTAGGCATAACAGAGAAAGGAAACACCCAGAGATCCAAAAGAAAGATCAGAAGCCACGTCCGAGACACAAAATTTGAAGAAAAAGATGCAGCAAAAACAGTACTTAATCGATATATAAAAGAATTAAAAACAAAGATAAAGGAATTTACTAAAGAAAGAGATACGGTCGAAAATCCTCCATTACTAGGAGCAGGAGCTCTATCTAACTCAATTATACCTAAATTAGCATCAGAATTGAATAAAAAATACCAAGTACCAGAACATGCAGAAATAGCAGGAGCAATAGGTTGCGCTGTTATACAACCCTCAATTCAAGTAAAATTACACCTAGATACAGATAGAAAAAAGCTAACAATAAATGGAGAGAAAAAAGAAATCAATTTTAATAAAAAATTTGACTTAAATCAAGCAAAAGACCTAGCAATAGATCAAGTTAAAACTAAAGCTAAAAAAATAACTAAATCCAGCGATATAGATAAAACTCCTAAAATAGCTGACGAAAGATACTTCAATGTTGTTAAAAACGGAAGAGTCAAAGGAAAAATATATGATATCACCGCCAAACTAGAACCCAGAATCGAACGCTACCTGAACTAAACCTAAAGATAAAGAATGAATAAAAAGAGAATTAAAACTCAAACTAAAATAGATAGAGACCTGAAGAGTAAGCCCCACTTAGGCCTAATATACCACCAAAATTACTTATTACATGAACATTCACCCACGCATCCAGAGAGAAAAGAGAGACTAATGTACACATTAGATCAACTTAAAGAGGAAGGCATCTTTTCATTTCCCAACATAGAAGTAATAGAACCAAAAAAATCATCTAGAGAAGAATTAGAGCTTGTTCATACAGAAAAATATCTTGATAAACTAGAAACAAAATCTAAGAAGGGAAAAGAAACAGCAATAGATAAAGAAAAGGAAACTATTTTGCAAGAACCAACTTACGAGCAAGCAAAATTAGCAGCTGCAGGAGCTATAAAAGCATCCGAAGTTGTCTTAGAGGATTAAAATGGATAGGTCTTTTGCGTTGATAAGGCCAGGAGGCCATCACGCATTCAAAGACCACGGCCACGGATTCTGCTTTACAAACAATACATCAATAATGATCAAAAAAGCATTGAAAAAATACGACCTAGATAGGGTTTTACTATGGGACTGGGACGCCCATCACTTCGATGGCACGCAAAGCATTTTCTACGAGAACAAAAATGTTCTAACGATCTCCACCCATCAAGATGGCAGAACCCTGTTTCCCGGAACCGGAAGCATTGAAGAAAACGGAAAAGGAAAAGGCAGAGGATACAATATGAATATACCGCTAAAACCAGGATCTTCAGATAAAGCGTACCTAGAAGTAACTGAAAAAATACTAAAACCAGCAGCAGCATCTTTCAAACCCGATTTACTAGTAATACAAGCTGGACAGGACAACCACTACACCGATCCTTTAACAGATCTCGATCTAACTGCAAAGGGATACGCACGGTTAATGAAAAAAGCAGTAGAAACAGCGAAAAAACACTGTAATAGCAAAACTGTATCAATACTAGGAGGAGGATATGGGATAGAGGGAGGACTACCCTACACAAATCTAGCAGTTATCGCGGCAATGGCCAAATTAGATACATCGAATATAAGAGAACCAAAAAAATACGAGAAACCCGATTTATCCAAAAAACTCACAGAAACCAGGAGATTAATAAACAAAATAAAACAAGAACATCCATTTAAATTCCGATAAAAAATTAAGAACCTCAAAAGGTAACTACTCCTCCTAATCAAAGATTAGGGAATGTTTTTCCAGTCAACTGATAAGAAGAAAGAGTGAACTATCTCTCGACAGAGCCAAGGAGCTTTCCAAAGTTCACTTAACACCTCCTTTATATCTCAGTATAATTTCATCGAGCGGTGTACGAGGACTGACGGTTGGTCTGTTCAAGGGGGCTCCGGCTACTGGTTACCCTTACCTCCTCCTAAAAGAGGAGATCGAAAGTTCTTGGGTGACGATACAGACAGAGGCCAATTACCCAGAAGGGAACACCTTTGGGATTTATCCAAAGTAGGTTACTCCCACAACATAAAGCTGTCGGCATTCACCCTCTATGGCAAAGCCATGAAGTTCTCTGCCTTAAATACTATAGAGAAAGATGACATTGTTGGAGACCTATTTTTTTGGATACAGATGATTCAGATACTTTTTGCATTAATTGGTGGAATAGCACTTGGTCTATCATTGGCAGCTCCTCCTGGACCAATGAATGCTGTGATCGCTCAAGAAACTGTTAAATCCGGATGGAAAGCAGGATTTAGAACTGGGTTAGGAGCTATGACAGCAGATTTTTCTTTTTTTATTCTAGCAATAATTGGATTAACTAAACTAATAAAAAACGAATCAACTCTACATGGAGCTATATTGGGGATTGGTGGAGTATTAATGATCTACTTTGCTTATGGAGCCTACAAAGATGCTGGTAGATCTCTTTCTGAGGACTTTGATGTGAGGGAAAGCAGAGGATTCACTAAGGCCTTTGTTTTAGCGATAACGAATCCCTATCAAATAATGTGGTGGCTGACTGTAGGCATATCTTTACTTGAAAAGGGAACTGTTAGAGTTCTTAGCTGGGAGTTTCAAACTGGTGGGTGGATGCTGATAGCATGCTTTTTTGTAGGGATTCTTCTCTGGATCACATTGTTTCCGGCATCACTGATACTTGGAGAAAGAAAAATAAATAAGTTTACGCCAATAATAAGTTATTTAAGTGCATTAGTGCTATTATTCTTTGGTATAATGTTTTTGAAGAACTCTTTTATTAAATTAATCTAGTTTTGGTTTTCTTTTTTATCTTCAAGGAATTTTTTTGTCTTCTTATTCACCATCTCGGCTGGTATATCTGGAAGCGATATCTCCGTGGTCGTTCCTCTTTCCCCTTCCCCACTTACTGAGGTATCAATTATGCCAGATTTACTTAGTTTCCTTATGTAATGCCAAAACTGTGTATGGCCTCTAGGTTCTTTATTATAGGTTTCACAGGTTAGTTTATAGTTATTTTTAACTTCACCAGTTGTCACATAAGCTTTTTCATTTCCTAATAGTAGTTTGGAGATCGATAAAAGAACGATCAAATGATGTTTGTCTAGATCCTCGAAGACTTCTCTTCTTATCTCAGGATGTGTTTCTGCTTTCGCCCATCTAACATGCTCTGGAACTAATTTATTTATTTCTTCTGAATCCGTTTTCTTACCTGCCTTCCAAAGTAACTCAATCGCAAAGCGGGCGTTACCCCAGTTTGAAGCTATGTCCGCTATCAGATCGACCGAGTTATCAGAAACAGTTCCACTCTTAAAAGCCAATTCCACTCTTTGTTCTAATATAGAGATTAATTCACTACGATTGTAGTCATTTAAATTAATTAGGTTATTTCTTAATGTGCTTTTTGTGCTTTCATCCAGTTTTTTTCTAAAAGAAGGAGATCTAGATATGTATATAACAGAGATTCTGTCCTCGAATCTACTTTCTTCGTCTTCCGATAACCTAGAGAGAGTATAAATTAACTCAGATCCATTTTTGTTAATCAAAAAATCAACTTCGTCAAGCGTCAAAAAAAGATACTTTCCTCTGATCTTTAGCATACTAAAAAGAGATTTGATCATCTCTTCAGCACTATAACCTCTTTTAGGGAAGTCCTTATCGTATTCTCTAAGAGCTTTAAATAACGCTTTTGTTTCGCTGTCATTTCTCCTGCAATTAACATGTACATAATCAAATTTATCTCGTTCTGAAACCATCTTACCGAACTTCTTGGCCAAAACAGTTTTACCTGTTCCAACTTTACCGGATATGAGTGCACTTTGCTTTCTCCCTACACCCTCTTCTAAGACATTTCTAAATACCCTAATCAACTCACGGAGTTCTTCTTCTCGTTCTGGTAATTCTTTCGGAACAAAATTAAACGAGAGAGCATCCTCGTTTTTAAATATAGTGGGGCGATTTAGCTCTTCTTTTATAATATCATCCATTTCCCTACCTCAAATATTGCTTCTCTAATCCAAAATACTTTTGATAGCTACAATCGTTAAGGGAAAAATAAAAAATTGAATCAAAATAAATTAAAAAAATAGATGGGAGTAGAATTATCAGGTATATTAGATAAAAAAGAAATTCAATTTAATTTATTATACGATAAAGAAATAGCAATAGATGCATACAACTCACTTTATCAATTTCTTTCAATAATTAGACAACCCAATGGAAAACCACTTCAAGATTCAGATGGAAACACGACCTCACATCTATCCGGGTTATTCTATAGAACAATTAACTTAATAGAAAAAGGAATAAAGCCGATCTATGTCTTTGATGGTGAACCACCTAGTTTAAAGAAAGAAACAATAAAAGAAAGAAGGAAAAATCGCGAAGAATCAAGAAAAGAGTGGAAAAAAGCCATAAAGGAAGGAAAGAAAGAAAAGGCCTTCAAAAAAGCGACTATGTCATCCAAGTTAACCAAAGAGATGGTAGAAGAATCCAAGGATCTGTTGGATCATATGGGAGTCCCGGTTGTAAATGCTCCATCTGAAGGAGAAGCCCAAGCCGCACACATGGTTAAGAAAGGAGATGCTTGGTCAGTAGGATCCCAGGATTTTGATTCCCTACTGTTTGGTTCTCCTTACCTAATAAAAAATTTGACAATAACTGGTAAACGCAAACTACCTAACAAGGATGAGTATATAAAAATAAATTTAGAGGAAATTTCACTAAAAGAAAACTTGGAAAGACTAGGTATCTCAAGAGAAGACCTAATAGATATAGCAATATTGATTGGAACAGATTACAACGAGGGAATTAAGGGAATAGGCCCGAAGAAGGCTCTTAATATAATCAAAAAACATGAAGATATATTTTCCGTTGTTGAAAATGAGGAATACGAGATCGAAGGCCTCAAGGAAATCAGAGAATTATTTTTATCTCCCAAGGTAACAGATGAATATAAATTAAAATGGGGAGAACTTAATAAGAGTAAAATAAAGCAGTTTTTGTGTAACCGCCGAGATTTCTCTGAAGACAGAGTTAAAAAAGCTTCCGATAGACTTGATTCAGGTTTAGACGAAATAAAAAGCCAATCAACGCTGGATAGTTTTTAATTAGTTTATGTCTTTTAGTTTTTCTTCGTAGGGATCGTAAAGGCAATGTGGGTCCTCAGAGTAGAAGCTACCGTTTTTAAACCAAGCTTTTTGTCTGCATCCACCGCAAAGGTTCTTGTATTTGCATTCTCCACATTTTCCCGTGAGTTCTTCTTCTTTTTTTCTTAGATCACATAGAAGGTCGGTAGGTTCTTTATTCCAGATTTCTGGAAACCTCCGGTTTTTGATGTTTCCGACAGTTTTTTGTGGCGCAAAGTGACATGGATTCACATTACCTAGGTGGTCTATGTTGGCTACTTTTCGACCTATTGAGCATCCTCCTGATAATTCTAGTAGTTTTTTGGTTTTTTCTATCCTTTCTTTGCTAAAACCGTTTTCTTTCATTTTTTCTAAGATATAGACTCCGTCCATAGGAGAATCAGTCGTAACTATCTCTATTTCTTTATCTTGAAGTTCTAGTGCTTTTTCAAATAAGAAGTCTAATACTTTTTTCCTCTGGGAGAGCGATATATCCCAGTCCATTATTCCTTCGCCTCTGCCTGTAGGAACTAGGTGATAAACGCAGAATCTTGGTACTCCTAGTTCAAGAGCGTAGTCAAGCAGTTTAGGTACCTCGTCCCAATTGTATTTGTTTAGGGTTATTCTAATTCCAGTTCTTAATCCAGCGTCCCTGGCATTTTTGATTCCTTCTATGGTTTTTTCGAAGGATCCTTTGGTTCCTCTGAATTCGTTATGGGTTTCGGGTATTCCTCCATCTACGCTTACTCCGACATATCTTACTTCGTTCTCTTTCATTCGCTGAGCTGCTTCAGGCGTTATTAAGGTACCGTTTGATGAGATAGCTGTTCTTAGGTTCTTTTGGTTTGTGTAGTTGATGTAATCAAAGAAATTATTACTAGCAAGTGGTTCTCCCCCAGTAATAATAAGCATTGGTATCTTTAGGTCACTTAAATCGTCAATTAACCTAAAACCCTGTTTTTTTGTTAATTCATCGGGATGCGGGTTTTTTGCATCTAGGTAACAGTGCTTACAAGCAAGATTACATGCTCTGGTTATGTTCCACATTACTACTGGTTTTAAGTCAGAGGAGAAACGAATAACATCGTCATCTACTTCGTTAGCTTTCTTTTTTTGAGCCCTAACAGCATCATAGACTGTTCCTTTATTTCCTAGTAACTTAGAAAAAACTATCAAATTGAATCAGCCACCTTGTCAACCAGGTTCTCGAAAGTGAAATCCTCTGGAACTACTACATCTCTAACTCCAAATTCATTGACTTTGGATTTAGTTGGAGAACCTATGGCTGCAACCATTATTTCATTTAACTTTTCCACAACCTCTTCTTTCTTTTGAGGATCTTCAATTACATTAAAAAAGTTTTTGACTGTCATCTGGCTAGTAAAACTTAATATATCTACTTCATCTTCTAATAATCTTTTAATGAGGTTATTTATCTTTTTTGTGTCTTTTGGCATACCTATCTCGTAAATTGCTGTATCTTGGACATTAGCGCCATTTTCTCTGAGGCCTTTTGTTAGAGCTTCGCTTCCGTGTGAACTTCTGGCTATTTCAACCTTTTTTCCATTTACCTCGGTAGATAAGTAATCGACTATTCCTCTTGAGGAGTATTTTTCTGGGATCTCTGGTGTTATAGAGTATTTTTTTAATTCATCTGCGGTTTTTGGGCCGATGGCGACTATCCTAATTTCACTTAGATCGCTAACAAATCCATTAATTTTGTCTATTCTATTAAAAAAGAACTTAACTCCGTTTTGACTAGTAAAAATAATGAAATCGGAATTACCTTTTTTTATTCTTTCCTTAAGTTTGTTAAGTTTCTCTGAGTTAGTTGGAAATAATTCAATAGTTGGAGCACCTATAAACTTAAAACCCCTCTTTTCAACGATCTCTCGAGATCTCTCTAAAGAATTCTTGGGTCTAGTAACTGCGAAAACCTTCATTTTTGTTCCTCATCCAAATTAAAGATCTTATTAACATCCTCAAGGATATGTTTATCTCCATTTGCGGCAGCTTCTTTCAGTTTTCTAGTGGGATCCGTGAGAATCTTATTTACAATAGAACGACTCAGGTCATCTATAACCTGTTTTTGCTTTTTATCTACCTTCATCTTGTTAAATGCTTTATTTCTTTCTTTTATCCTGATCCTATTGGCTTTTTTGTGTAACTGAGCTACCACATCCTCTGCCTCTTTCTCTTTAAATTTCTTCTTTAAGTTACTGATTTCTCTATCAATTATCTCTTTCGCCTTTTTGGCTTCTCTCTTTCTCTTTTTCTTGTTTTTTTCTGTAACCTTTCTAAGGCTATCTATATCGTGGTAATCGATTTCAGCTATATCTTCAACTTCTTCTTCAACGTCTCTAGGATTAGAAATATCCACTATAAGTGTTTTACCTAGATCAAGGTCTATTAGGTCCTCTTTATTTAATATTGGATGCGGAGCACCAGTTGCACTAAGAATCATATCTACTTTAGGTATGTGATCAACGAACTTGTCAAAACTAATTGGATTACCATCAACTTTTTTAGATAGCCTCCTTGCTCTTTCATATGTTCTATTAGCAATAGTTATCTCATCGATGTTTTTTTCGCTAAGTGATTCAACAACGATAGACGCCATCTCGCCAGCTCCTACGACCAACGCTTTTTTCTTATCTAACTCCCCTGAGAGATCCTCAGCTAACTTAACCGCAGCAGAACCAATAGAAACACATCCATTATTTATCTCAGTCTCATTTCTAACCGATTTACCCACATTAATAGCCTTCTCAAAGATCAGGTCAAGATAATCTCCTATTGCATCCTTCTTTTTTCCCTCGTGATACGCGTCTTTAACCTGTCCAAGTATCTGATCTTCACCAATTACCATCGATTCGAGGCCAGAGGAAAGACGCAAAATATGTTCTATTAATCTTTCTCCTGAATAAAACTTAGTAAGCTCATTAAATTCATCTTCGCTTATCTTAGTTCTTGAAAACACAAAATCCTCTAAGAAATTCCGGCCCTTCTCGTAGTTTTTAGGACAAATATAAACTTCTACTCTATGGCAGGTATTAATTAATGCACACTCTTTAACAACATCGTGAGATCTAAGATCTTCCAACACATCTTCTGTGTGCCCTAAACTTGCACATTCAAGGTCATCAAGTTCAGCCCATTTATGGGTGATTAATAAACCAAGGACCTTAACCATATTTCTCTCCTAAGATCTTCTCACATTTATTAAGAGCCTTTTCGTAATAATTATTTTTTAAAAGATCCCAGATTTCATCATCTTCCAGTATCTCCCAAAGCATCCTTTTCCTCTTCTCTTGGTCACTTAACTCTTCTTTAAGTTTTTCTCTAAACTCACTTTGGAGTTTTACCATGAGGTCGTATTCCGGTCCAAGTTCCTTCTCAAATTTTTTTCTCATAAACTTACAGAAAGCTGGGCTTCTTCCTAGAGTGGATATGGCTAAGAAAAACCTGTTGAATGAAATAGAGGAGGGCAGGGTTATATCACCTTCTTCTCCCTCGACATTGTTAACCAGCACATCATTTTCTCTTGCAGTTTCGGCTATTAGCATATTTATTTCACTGTTACTAGTAGCAGGTATGGCTATAAATGCATCTTTTATTATATCGGATATATCCTTCTTGGTCTTAATTTCTTTTTCGATTAATTTCACATCCTGTCTACTTATCTCATCCGTGATCTCTTTTCCTACGACAAAGACATCTGCTTCTTCAAAAAATCTCGCTTTCCTCTTACCAACTTTACCTCCACCAAAAATAACTACTTTTTTATCTTCTAAGGAAGTAATAAGAGGTTTCATTTTATTATAGGTTTCTTGGAAGTTTTACTCCAGTTTTTTTGAATTCTCTAGTACTATAAATTATTTCGTATCTATCTAGATCTATTTTTTCCGAGATAACTTCTGCGATTTTTTCACATTCGCTCTTTGAGTCACCGTGCACCATACTAAAAAGGTTATAGTTCCAGTCCTTTTTTCTAGGTCTCTTATAACAATGTGTGACATTATCAAATTTACTGATCTCTTTTCCTACATCGTCTACCTGCTCTTCAGGTACATTCCAAACTATCATCGCATTGGCTGACTTACCTATTTTCCTATGGGCTAGAGAGGCACCAAATCTTCTTATTTTTCCTTCATCCAATAACTTCTCCAGAGTACCTAGAACTCCATCTACAGGGAGATCAAGAGAATCAGCGGCATCCTCAAAAGGAGTCCTAGTTAGAGGAATCCCATCTTCCATTTCTTTTAATATTTCAGCTTCCTTATCGCTTAGTTCTTCCATAATTAATCCTCTATTGAAAAACTTACTCCAATCTTATACATCTTCTCTGAAGGTAAATTTATGGCTTTTTCAACATCGGTTCTATCCTTGATCTCTGAGATTATTTCATCTATTCTATTTTCATCTATTGCAGTGATTGTGAACCATAGATTATATTCATGATCTCTCTTGTAGTTATGCGAAACCTCTCTATATCCATTAATAACCTCAACAACACTATTTAATCTCTGTTCTGGAACCTTCATCGCAACTAAAGTCCCTTTGAACCCTAATTCCCTTGAGTCAAGTATAGGAGAAATCCTCCTAATATATCCTTTCTCACTAAGCTCCTGCACTCTAGATAAAACCTCTTCCTCTTCAACGCCTAAATCGCTAGCTAATTCCTTAAAAGGCCTTCTCTTCAGAGGAAAATGAGATTGTATCTTATCTAAAATTTTCCTATCTATTTCATCCATAATCTTTAGAAAATTTGAATTGAATCCAAAAAAATTTACCTCATGTTGGATAACATAAGCCAACTTCACTCAACACCCTGGATCTTAATTACCATGCAATTAACATCGATCAACATTTAAAAAATAAAGAGAAGAAGAGAAGCATACAGACAAACATCCACGAGAAAATACACCTAAAGTAACCATATGATTCCTTAACATAGCCTAAATTAATCTAAGTAATCGCTTTATCAACTAAAAGAGATAGCGTCTATATCTTCCTGTGAAAGTAGAGGTGCCAATCTATTATAGAAATAAAGAACATGAGAAAGGATTTTGGAATAACAAAAGCATTAAAAGAAATAAACATAAATATAGATAATTTTCTGTCTCTTGTAGGCCCAAATGGCGCAGGTAAAACAACCTTAATCAAAATACTATCGACAACGATGAAACCTACCTCCGGAACTGCAGAAATAAACGGAGTAGATATAAAAAAAGAACCAATAAAAGTCAGGGAACAAATAGGCGTTGTTTCACATCAAACATACCTCTATAGAGATTTAACCGCTAAAGAAAACCTAAAATTCTACGCAAGAATGTACGATATCCCAAAACCAGAAAAACGAATAAAGAAATTAGTAACCGACCATAACCTAGAAAAAAGGCTAAACGATAGGGTATCAGAATACTCCAGAGGAATGAAACAAAAACTTTCAATAATAAGAGCGTTACTCCACGAGCCAAAAGTACTCTTACTGGACGAACCATACACCGGACTAGACCAACACGCAAATGAGAGATTAAAAAACACTCTGGCTAACTTCAAAGATAAAACAATAATACAAACCACACACGACCTAAACAGAGCTCTAGAAATAGGAAAACAAATAGCTATACTATCAAACGGAAAAATAGTCTACAAAACCCAAAAAAATGATCTCGATCCAATTAGATTCCGAGAAATCTACGAAAAAAAGGTTAAAAAAAGATGAAATACCTTAAAAAAGCCTTCAATGTGTTCTGGAAAGACCTAATCATCGAACTCAGGTCAAAAGAAATGATCAACACAATGATCATATTCTCGATCTTAGTAGTTCTAATATCTAGTTTCGCATTTGGACAAATGAGCACCGAAGCACTCGATCAAATAGCTCCAGGAGTACTATGGATAGCATTCATCTTCGCAGGCATGCTCGGGATAGGAAGATCCTTCATATCAGAAAAAGACCAAAACTGCCTAAGAGGAAACATGCTAGCTCCAGTAGACTGGAGCGCAATCTACATAGGAAAAACAATAGGAAACCTATTCTTTATGTTAATAATGGAACTAATAACATTAATCATATTCGTAGTTATATTCGACTTTGGAAAAATACTAACTAAACTCCCAAAATTAACAATAATACTACTACTAGGAACCTTAGGATTCGTTTCAGTTGGAACACTTCTCTCCGCAATATCAGTCAACACCAAAACAAGAGAGATGCTATTACCCGTACTACTTTTTCCAGTAACAATTCCAGTAATACTACCCGTAGTAGAATCAACCTCCCAATTAATAACCCAAGAACCCAATATACTTCCTTGGATAAGGATCCTAACGGCCTACGACATAATCTTCTTCGTCTTATCCGCGTTAATCTTCAATTATGTGGTGGAGGAATAAAAATTAACATCAAAAAATTAAACAAAAACAAAGCACTCGCCACAATAACCCTAATACTGATACTAGCTTCACAGTACAGTATCTTCGCTATCGCTCCAATAGAAAAAGAAATGGGAATAATACAAAAAATATTCTACTACCATGTATCCTCAGCATGGAATGCATTCCTAGCTTTCCTTATAGTAGCAATATCAAGCATAATATACCTAAAAACTAAAGAAAATAAATGGGATATCTACGCACTATCATCAGCAGAAATAGGAGTCATCTTCTCAGCAATCACACTAATCACCGGTTCCATGTGGGCAAAAGGAAGCTGGAACACCTGGTGGACATGGGACCCAAGACTAACCACTGCTTTGGTAATGTGGCTAATATACGCCTCCTACCTAACCCTAAGAAAATCCCTAAAAACAGAAAAAAAAGCCAGATTATCAGCAGTATTCGGAATAATAGCATTCACAAGCGTACCAATAACATACCTCTCAATAAGAATCTGGCCAACAATACACCCAAACCTAGAATTTAGCCTAATGCTACCAGCAAAAATGACACTAATACTATCAATAACAGCCTTCACACTACTCTACATATACCTCTTCCACCTAAGAACAAAAATAGAAAAAACAAAAGAAAAAATAAAAAAACTAAAAACAACAAAATAACACACAAAAAACACAAGAAAAAATAAAAAAGAGAACATCCTCATGCCAAACAAAACACTATTCCTAGCAGCATACACCACAATCTGGTTGATACTAATAATGTACATCTACATACTAAATAAAAAACAGAAAAAACAAAAAAACAAAATAAAAAAACTAAAGGAAAAATAAATGAACCGAAAAAAAACGATAATAGGAATAACAGCCATATCATTTGCCTTAATACTAGGATTCTGGGGAACATCACCACTACAAAACGAATACACATCAGTAGAAGAAATAACAGCCAACTCGGAAAACCTAATAGGCCAAAAAATAAAAGCAGACGGAATAATAAAAGAAAACTCAATCAAAGTAAACCAAAAAAAATACTCCTTCACACTAAAAAGTAAAGAAGGAAACGCACAAATAAAAGTAATAGACTACCAAGGAAACGTAAACATCAAAAGCCAAGAAGGACAAAGAATAGTAGCCATCGGGGAACTAACCCAAAAGAACACACTTAAGTGCACAAAAATACTAACACCCTGCAAAGAAAACTACCAATTCTAAAACCAAAAAACAAACAAAAAATAAACTCATACAAAAAAAATAAAACATCATTATATAAATGGCCGGGGTAGGGTAGTGGTCATCCTGTGGCCCTGTGGAGGCCACGAGCCGGGTTCAATTCTCGGTCCCGGCCCTTCTTATACATTTTATGTATCAACCTTTATAAGTAAAAGAATCTTTTATAAGGAGTTTATTGTTTTGCTTTTTGTAGGTGTTTTCCCTTGACTTTGCGTTCATTTTGGTAATCTGCCTTTCTTGCTGCTCTCAGTAATAGATCCAATGCATCTCTACAGTCACCACTTTTTTCTGCGATGTATTCTGAAATTGACCAAATTATGTCGTCGGATACGCTATCCGGTCTAAATGCTTCTTTCACTCTTTTTTCCAAGATTTCGTGTAGTTGGCTGGCTGTGTATGGGTTGAATTTTATGTGGTTTAGGTTTAGTCGGCTGTGGCTTCTCTCATCGAATTTTAGGCTCTGTGGTTTGTTGTTGGATATTAGTGTTAGGTTTATTTCGTGTTCTGCGTTTTTACTGGCTTGAATTAAGTCATAAATCACTTTTTCCTGTTCACTCATTTGGTCGAATTCATCTAGTGCTACTGCTATGCTTCTGTTTCGGTCTAGCCATGTTTGGAGTTTTGTGAATAGTTCGTCTACGGCCTTTCCTCTTCTTACGGCAGGATAACCGAGTTGGATCAATAATTCGGTTATTAGGGATTGGCGGCTGTTGTATTGCCAGCAATTAATGTAAACAGTTTTAGCGTAGGTTTCTTGCTCCAAGTTATCGAATACATGCTTAATGCAGGTTGTTTTCCCAACACCTGCCGGACCATGAATGAACAAGTTATCTGGTTCTTTTCTGTGTGCTAGGGGCCTAAGTGCTTCTACAATTTGTTTGATTTCTTGGTCTCTTGCTTGTGGTTTTGGTGGTCTATAGCTGGAGCTAAGATAATTCTCCGACCTAATTATGCCTTTTTTATGGGATTTTTCTTTGAACATCTTGTGGCAACTAATGTATTTGATTCCTCTGCTTTTTAAACGGCGAATTGCTCCCAATTTCACATGTCAAGGGGAGAGATCAAAGAACCACTAAATAGGGATTTCGGAACTATCTTTAAGACTTTAATTTGTCAAGCGAAACTTGGTGCTGATAAACCAACTTACCTACTCCACCTTATCTTGTGTACATGATTGATAATCCAGAATTCCTCGACACCAACTACCTATCCCGAAAAATAATTGATCGAAAAATGGAGTTAAAGGAATTAGAGAACTTTGTTCTTAGAGATCAGGGAAGTAATTTGCATTTGTTTGGTCCTAGGGGAAGCGGTAAAACCTATCTCTCAAGAGTGGAACTCGATGCCTCACCATCTGACCTAAACACTTGCTACATCTCTTGCCTAAGACACAAAACGAGGTATCAGGTTCTCTCTGAAGTCATTTATCAATTAACTGGCAAAAAACCAAAAACCGGATACCATATATCCCAGATACAGGAAAAGGCCAAAGAAGCCTTTTCTAAAGAAGAATCCATTTTAGTTGTCTTGGATGAAGTCGATTTCTGTTTAATGAACGATGGAAACGACCTACTCCACTTCCTCTCCTGGTTAAATCAGGATGTAGATATCCTAGCGATCTCCGCCAACTACCCAATCTTCAATGAAGAAGTAGATGGGAGGAAGATAAAGAATACTATGACTTAGCCTCTGTACATCAAGCTAGATAAGCGGAGGAAAATCCCCTGAATTGGCTGGAAGCCCAACGCCTCTTAGGCTTTGGGAGAATGTCATAAGTTTACCACATATACCGCAATTTTTAAATGTTTACAATAATTAATATAGTTTGAATAATTGACATAATTTGTAAAAATATAAAAACCTAAGATATTTGGTAAGATTATGAATGCTCAAAAAAATAAGAGGATCCCAGTAAGTGAAAAAACAAAAGAAAAAATAGATAGACTAGGCAATAAAGGAGAAACCTATGACGAGTTACTCAACAAAATGGCCGAATGCTATGAAAAACAAAAGCTAAAGCAAGAGCTCAAAGAGCAAGGTGTCTCAAAGGAAGCGATAAAACAGATTATGAAGAGTGAAAAAGACATTGAAGAAGGAAAAACTAGGTCTTGGAGTGAGGTAAAAGAAGAACTATAGTTTTTCAATAATGTTTCTCCGCTTCTTCTTTGTGATAAACAGCTTCAAGATACAAAATATCTTTTTCTCTATCAATTTTGAACCAAAGCATATAGTCCCCCAACTCCTTGTTGCCAACGACCAGATAATTTTCCTCTTAATGGTTTTTCTATTACTTTCTTAGGATCCAAGCCCAAATCGTCTACTTTATTCTCTATTTCATTTAATTTCTTCTTAATTCTTTCTCTAATCGATTTATCCAATTTACTTAACTTCTTTTCCTGTGACCTAGGTATTTCTAGCTTCATCCCCTGATTGAATCCCAAGCTTACTTAAAAATAATAAATTGTCATTTATAAGGTTTGTACAACAAAATTGGCGATTTTTGGGTTTTTATAACACTTTTATCAATGATGGGGCTTTTCATCTATTTTTGAGTTTTTGGACCTCTTTTTATAAGGGGTTTATAGTTTTGTCGATAGTTATTTATGTGTTTTTTAAGTATATTTTTAGTGAGTTATGATTGGTTATGTTGGGTTTGTTTTGTTTTTTGTTTTTTTTCATGTGGTTTCTTATTTTGTGGCTGGAATGATTGCGTATAGTATCAGTAAGAATCTTTATGTGGGATCTGATAGATTATTGGATTTTTTAGTTTCTCCTGAGGAAGAGGGAGAGACAGGTTTTACGGTTAGGAGGGTGTTGCCGGCTCAGTTAGTTAGAGGGTTATTGATGTCGGTTTTGCTTATTCCTTTAATTGGAACAATTGCTGATTTTTCTTTAGGAATTAGGTTTCTATTTTTTGCGGGTTTGATGTTTATTTACACTGATTTATCATCTGCTGCTCCTTTTCCTAGTAACATTGAGGGATTTGTATATATGAAGAAGAAATATGTCAAAAAAGAGGTTTTTTGGAAGACTCAAGTTGAGATGGTGGTTTATAGCCTAGTTTTTGGAGTTCTTATTAGTTTATCTATTTGACTGAGAAGGCACCTTCCTAAATCTTTTGATTAGGTAGGGGTAGTTCACTAGCAGAACGGATCTGGGAGAAGGCTTTGTTGAGTTGGCTTTTATAAGGTTAGGGATTGGTGCTGTTGTAGGTATGGCCCTAGGAGTGTTGGGAGCTTGGGCTTTGGACGGTAATTGTCTAATATGTTCTTTTTTAGGAGGTGGAATTGGACTTGCTTCGGGGATGTTGCTTATCTTTTTAGCTAGCTACTTTGAGGAACGAGAGAAAGAGTGATATACTTTTTATCGTAATGGTTGGATAAGAGCTTGTTTTTAGTGTGAGGATACATTTATTTTAATAATTAAGTTATTTTGGTGTTATTTTTTGGTGATGAGGCCATTTTATCGGTTGATTGGAAACA
Source organism: Candidatus Methanohalarchaeum thermophilum (assembly GCA_001914405.1). Lineage (GTDB taxonomy): Archaea > Halobacteriota > Methanonatronarchaeia > Methanonatronarchaeales > Methanonatronarchaeaceae > Methanohalarchaeum > Methanohalarchaeum thermophilum. The sequence goes on along the minus strand of MSDW01000002.1, from coordinate 86,867 downwards.
TTTTTCCGGTTTCTGATTAGGAGGGGTAGTTGACTGATGAGTTTGTGGGAGAGGCCTAGCTTATTGGGTTTCTGTAGATAAGTGTGAGGAGTCTGTGAAGGTCTTGTATCGAAATCCTTTTATCTTTAGTGTGTATAATATTCTAAGTATAAGAATATTTTTTAGGTGTTCGGTGATTGATATAATGAGGTTTATAGATAAGAAATTAATTATTTTGGTTTTATTGGTTCTATTTTCTTCTTTTTTGGTTTCTGGTGTGGTTGCTCAGAAACCTTATGATGAGGTGACGGATTCTTTTTTGCAGGGCTTGGATGATAATGATTATTCTGCTTTTGAGGCTTATCTTAGTGATCAGATGGTTGAAGCTTTTGATGAAGATGGTTTTACTTCTTTTAGACAGAATTTAGTCTCTAAGTATGGGGAACCGATAGATTATGAGTTTGATAGGGAGGAAGAGATTCAAGGAACTTATATTGGTGCCTATTATGACTATGAATTTGAAGATGCGGATTTAACGATTAGGGTTGTTCTTAGTAATACAACAGAGGGCTATCAGATCAGTGGTCTACAAGTTACGGATGTGGATGTGAAAGATGGTGCTACTGGTTTCATTGGTAAATTAGGGTCAAATTTATTGAATATTGTGTTTCCGGCTCTTGGAGGTATTTTTGGGTTACTAGCGTTTTATTTTCTTGGTTTCAAGAAGATGAGGGTCAAGGAGATAGGTTTAGGTGTTTTGCTCTTGGTTGTTACTCTTGTTGTTCAGCCGGTTATTCAGAATTCAGTGTTTATGTTAATGGGTATTAATTCTAATGCTGGTATTTTGGCGAGGGGAGGTGTCTTTGTTGTTGCAGCATCTTTGTGGATTGGTTTTGTGGCTGGAGGTTTTCAGCAGTCAATTAGATATCCTTTTGCGAAAAAAAGATCTATCGAAGCTGCGGCTTTTATTGGTATAGGTTTTGGTTTGGCTGAGGCTGTTGGAATTCCTTTAATAAGTATTTTTGCCGCTCAGACTCCAACGACAGTTTTTTCTTTAAACTGGAATCTTTTGGGTTTGTATGAGAGATTCATAATTACTTTGTTTCACGGTTGTTCTACGGCTATAATGGCTTACGCCTACAAGAATGGCTGGGGATTAAAATCATTAGGTGTTTTGATCTTTTTACATGGTTTTATAGATACTTTCGCCGGTTACTACCAATTAAAGGGATCTATGGTTATTTTAGCTTCTATATATGTGGTAACTACTGTAATCTCTCTAAGTTTGCTGGTTTTCATCAAAAGTAGATTTAAGAACTTTGAAGACTCTGAGTGAACCTTGAGTTTTTTGTTTTCAGTTTTTATCCCTATTTCAATCAATAAATTAATATAAATTGTTAGCTAAATCTAATATAAAAGCTAAAGTTGATTAGAGGGTACTAAAGATAAAGAAGAGTTTTAATAATATTTTAAATAAGGGATAGAGGCCTTTTGTTTGGTTTTTCGTTCGGAGTTGCTATTAGTTTTGCAGTAGATGACTTTGCGCTCTGGATTGCAATTGGAATGGCATTAGGTGTTATTTTTGATTCCTATTTTTAACCTCTTATGGGAACTGGAAAGGCAGTAAGTTTCGTGTTACCTAGCTTAGATGATACGCACATCTTTCTTTAGGTGATGTAGGGGAGATGTCTTTTGGTCTTGGAGTGGTTTTTGTGATATCCCTGAAATTTGCTATACAATTAACTTTTAAGTGTTTTGATTCCTTTAAATACATTTAAGTTAGTGAATTAGGTGTTAATTCTTGGAATTACCCTGGAGAAATCTGATAATCTATTAGATTAAATTGAAACAAATATTGGTGTAATTATCTTTGATATTTTATTTATTTTTGTTTTTTTAGAGTATTTATGGGTTTTTAAATTTGTTCTACTAGTGATTCTTTTTCTCCTCTTACGCGGACAGCTTCACATCCATCTGTTATTCTTTCTGCGTTTTTTAGTTTTGTATTGTTTTCTGCGAAGATTGTAAATAGTTCTTCGTTTTCATTTACTTTGTCGTTAACCTTTTTTTTGAGTTTTATTCCTGCTCCTTTGTCTTTAGGGGCTCCAGCGTGTCTAGCTATTTTGCTGATGAGGTTATTGTTTATGTGGGTTACTATTCCTGATCTGCAGGATCTTATTTTGGTCTTATGTTTTCCTGGTTGGAGGTCTTTAGCTTCGATTTTGGGAGAACCGTTTTGAGCTTCTATGATTTCTCTGAATTTTTCTAGTGCTTTTCCACTTTCAAGTATGTCTATAGCGTTTTTTTTGGAGTTGCACATGTCTAGGATTATTTCGGCTAATTTGGCACTTTTTACTTTGAGATCACTTGGGCCATTGTTTTTGAGTACTTTTAGTATGTCGATAGCTTCGAGTACTGGGCCTATACCTTTTCCTATTGGTTCATGTCCTCGGGTGATGGTGCATTTGATCTTTATATCTAGTTCTGAGCCAACTTTTTTGAATCTTTCTGCTATGTCTCTTGCTTCTGCTATATTTTCAACTTTAGAGCTTTCTCCATAGGGTATATCTATTAGAACTCTATTTGAGCCTGCACTTTTTTTCTTAGAGAGAACTGAAGCTATTACTTGGCCTTTAGGGTCAACTGATAGTGGATTTTCTGCTCTTATTATTTGGTCGTCTACGGGGGAGAGTTTAACGGATCCACCCCATACTAGACAGCCATTTTTTTCATTAACTATTTCTTTAATTTTTTCTATTGAAAAATCGACATCACAAAAGACTTCCATGGTGTCGGCAGTTCCTGCAGGTGAAGTTATAGCTCTTGAAGATGTTTTAGGTATTTTTATGCCTGCAGCAGCGACTATTGGAACTGTAATAGGTGTTACTCTATTGCCTGCTACACCACCGATAGAGTGCTTGTCAGCTATTATTTCGTCATTCCAAGTTATTATATCTCCAATATCAGTCATAGCCTTTGTCAAATAGACAGTTTCTTCAAGTGATAACCCATTGGTGTATGTTCCTGAGACATAACCACCTAATTCGACATCGCTCAGTCTATTGTAATAGATGTCTTCAACAATTTCGTAGAAATCTTTTTCCGATAACTCTTTGTCATCTAATTTGCTTCTTATATGTTCAACTGATTTTGGTCTTGAAGCGAGAGTAACATCTACTAATCCTTCAATTTCTTCGATACCGCCACTAACTCCAATTTCACCTTCTTCAACCATTTTATCAGTGATATCTACTACTCCAACTAGATGATTGTCACTTGTATCTATTTCAATTCTGTCTAAAGGATTTAATCCAAGTTCTTCTGCATCCTTTTTGTTTAAGATGACTATAGGGGAGCTTGCTTCCATGTCAATATTTTTTACCTTCAACTTAATTTCTACCACCTCTCTCAGGACATAAAATCCAATTTAGATAATATAAATCAATTAGAATTGATTTTTTAGGTATCAAACTTTTTTTAGTTAATTTAAAATTAATGAATACTCTGTTTATGTATCTAAACGGTATATGTATTAGCTTTAGGCCGATAGAGACAAATTATCTTTTGTCTAAATAATGATATTAGTTACTTTTTTTTGGCCCCCATTTATTTAGGGCTTTTTTAAGTTCTGAGCTTTTTTTGGATTTTTCATTTAGGCTTATTCCTTCCATAACTGCATCTGCTGCATCTCTTAGAGCTTTTGATCCAGCTTCAGTACCACTTGGATGGCCATGTACTCCTCCACCTGCCTGTATAACGATATCTCGTCCAAGTAGTTCTACGACCTTTGGAACAAGGCCCGGATGAAGACCTCCGGATGCAACTGGTATAGTCGTTTTTTTATCATACCAGTCGCTTCTTAAGAAACTATAGATTCTTTTAACTTCACTTTCTTGGCCCTCCATTTTTCCAATCACTGTTCCAGAATGTAGATTATCAACGCCAACCAATCTGGCGAACTTTGCAATAGAAAGCATTGAGATACCATGGTCTTTGAGGCGAGTATACGCAGCATGCTGAGCTCTATGAGCATGTATACCAATATCTCTATCTTTTTTCTCTAAATAGTCTCTTATTTCTTGTAAACTTGAAAATCCGGCGGTCAAAATGTCTATCATGACATATTTTCCGCCATTTTCTATTACTAGATCTGCTCTTCTTTTCATCTCTGAAACAGGAGCCGTGACATTTGGAAAATATAACTTCTTTTCCCCAGTTTTTTCTTCTACCAAATGCTTTTTTTCTAGGGTTTTAACAACTCTTTCATCGAATTCATTAAACTGCATACTGGTGAGATTTTCATCGTCCTTAACTATATCAAGGCCATTTTTCCAGCTCTTCTTAGCTACTTTGGAATGATCTTCGGAGTTTAGACCAAGCTTAGGTTTTACTATAGTACCTACTAAGGGCCTGTCTTTTGCTCCTACTCTATTTTTTATTTCATTTATTCCTAAATTGGGGCCTAGGAATTTTTCAGTTAGATCTCTAGGAAATGAAACATCTAAAAGCCTAAGACGCCTCAGTTCTTCGAGACCGTATATATTCCCGGTAATAGAACTCAGTATTTGGGGCATATTTCCAGCTTCAAAAACTTCTGGAGGATAAGCTACTTTTATGGTATTATTTTCTTTATCTAATCTGTAGACCCTAGCTGCTAGTTCCTTGATATTCTCTTTCATCGTAGAAAGAGAGGTCCATGTTCCAATAGAAGATTCAGCAGCAATAGCACCTGCAGCCCATCTAAAATCAATATCTTTACTGTGTTCAAGATAGTACGTACAGGTTAATTCGTGATCTTTAGTTCTATACCCAGGATCAACATAATCTAGATAATTCATAGAATCCATTATAGTACCTTAGGATATTTTTTGTTTGCTATCTCTATAAATTCTTTTGGGTTATGCAAACCGATCTCTGATATTATTCCATCTATAACACTGGGCGATACATGTTCAAAGGCATAATTAACTATTTCTACATTTTTTGGGGGAACTGGCCAGATTTCTTCTTTATTTCTTCTTTCAAGATTCTTATCATATTTGAATTTCGAATTAGTATCGGCTTTCCAGGAATCGGCGAGAACATAGACCGGTACTCCGAGATTTTGGGCGACTTCGGCGAATACTTCACTACCTATCTTGTTAACCACCTTTCCTCCTTCCGTAATCGCATCTGCACCTATTAACATCGCTTCAGATTCCTTTAGAGCCAGTCTCCCTCCACTATCCACATAAAATTTGACTGGAATTCCAGCTTCAGAAAGTTCTCTAGCGGTTTTCCTCCCTTGGTAAAGCGGCCTAGTTTCTGTTGCCCTAACTGAAATATCGTTTTTATCCCCAGCTAACTTAATTGCATCCATTACAGTAGAGGAATGACAATGAGTGTATAAAACAGATTTATCTCCTATTACATCTAGTGAATTTATTGCTATAGTTCTCTTTGATTCTTCAATATGTTTGATAACTCTATCGTGGTTTCCATATTTTTTGACATAATCTATTGAATTGAAAAGAAGAGGCTCAGTTGGTCTTGCATTTTTTAACTTTTCTACTATTTCATTGATCTTTTCGTTTTTTTCTTTTTTCATAGCCTCTTTCAGTAGATTAACACCTGCTTTTGCAATAGAACAAGCTCCTTGTATCTCTATATTCTCTATTTTTTGGATTGTTTCTTCTACATCCATATCTAAAGGTTGATTTTGTTCGAAAATAAACCCAATGCTTTTAACTTATTTGGTGAGAAATCCTCTTCCTAAAATCTCTGATTAGGGAGATAGTTCACAGAGATTTAACAACAAAATCTAAAAAAATCAAATTTACTAAAACTAAATCAAACTTAAAGAAAATTAAACAAATTAAATTGATATTAGATAAATAAGAAAACACAAAATCAAGTATTATCTACTGTATTCACTCTTTCTATAGAAATTAAATTAAAATTAATTACCTATTTAACCAAAATTTTTATAAAACTACAGAAAAACTAACCTAGAAAGGTTTTTATTATGGATAGAGGCTGGATTGCTTTTTTATTTGGCTTAATTATAATTTCAGCTATATTACTAGGATTAAAAGTTCCATGGTAGAGTATATTAAGAGGTGAAACCAGTTTATGAAAAGAATTACTTCAAATTTACCGGGAGTAGTCTTTTTATTCGCCGTTGGTTTAATAGCCAAGTTAATCGGACAACAGATACCTCATGTAAGTTACCTAATAATTGCCATAGCCTTAGGAGTAATGATAGCAAACGTATTAGATCTCCCAGACTCAATAGAGCTAGGCATAAACAATACCTATAAAATCTGGCTGGAAACTGGAATAGTGATATTAGGAGGTAGAATAGTAGCATCTAGGATATTCCAGATAGGTCCAACGATGTTCGCATTAATAATAACATTTTTAGTTCTTAGTTTACTTCTGACAGAATTCCTAGCAAGAAAATTCAATCTAAAACAAAAATTAGGTACATTACTTGCAGTAGGAACATCATTATGCGGAGTTTCAGCCATAATAGCAACTACTGGGGGAATAAAAGCTAAAGAAAGACATCTAATATACGCAGTAGCTACAATACTCTTATTTGACACAATCACAGTTTTTGCATATCCATTTACAGGAAAGATCTTTTCAATTCCAACCCAAGTATACGGCATTTGGACAGGAATAAGCATGTTTAGTACCGGAACTGCAGTAGCAGCAGGATTTGCATTTTCAGAAGCAGCAGGCAAATTTGCAACAATAGCAAAAATGACTAGAAATGTATTTATTGGACTAGCAGCTTTATTATACAGCATAATTTACTTGAAAAAAGAAGAATCTGACCTAGAGGTAAACAAATTAACCTACATCTGGAACAAATTCCCAAAATTTATATTTGGTTTTCTGTTGGCCATGGCACTAGCTAGCTTTGGCCTATTCAACGAGACCCAAATCCAAAGCATTAAAAACGCCTACCACTGGATGTTCATGCTGGCATTCGTTGGAATGGGATACAACATGAAATACAAAGAACTCAAAAAAGCAGGCCTAAAACCGGTTATAGTAGTCTCAATAGCATTCATAATAATAAGTGCGCTTTCCCTACTAGCTTCATTCATATTCTTCGGATAAAAAAAATCCCTAAATACACTTTTTTTATCTCAGTAGCTGAGAAGACCTCTTCCCCCACTCTCTGGTTATAGGGGGAAGGTGAATCAACTATAAACCCTAGATAGTTCTGATAGTGACTAGGAGGGGTAAATGGCAGTTTATTTCGCTTTTTGTCTGCCTTATATACTATTTAAGGCAGAGATCCTTACGGTTCTGCTGTGGGGGGAGTGCCAAAAAATTTCATGGTGGGAGAACATGTTTTGGTAACTCCTAAAAGTGGCTCTTTTGGATAAGAATTTTCCAGGTTTCAAGAAACCGTTAAGGTTGGGGCGGCTGGCGTTGGGTGGAGTGAAGCTATCGAGGAGCAGGTGATAATCCGCAGTATGCGGCTACCCCAGGTCTAGGTTGTCTCGCTTCAAAGCGATAGTTCGTGTCGGCTGGAAAAAGAGGTGTTTCCACCAACATCGGGATCCATCCCGCCACACAAAGCCCGACAGCTCTGCTGTGAGGTCACTTCACATACCAAAAAGAGATCCCCATTGTCTATTCTGGATTGATTAGATCATTGGACTTCTGCGTCGATTAGGTTTTAGGGTGAGCTTGAAATCTTTGAGGAGTAGGGTGTAACAATTGGTGTGGACTTGGCTCGGGGAGAACATAAGCGGAATCATCTAGGGGTTAACCTATATGGGTTTTTTACTTTGCGCCTAGATCCAAGTCTTTTCTTAGGGAGTGAATAGTTTCTCGGTGTTGATTGGGTATGGTGAGATAAGCCTGGATGTTAAAGCTAATTCTTGTCTGAAATAAGGTAGGTACATCGGATACCCATGTTTTATGAATGGATGTGAAGTAAGGTGGGTGATAGTTTATAGGCATGTGGTGGTGGGAGGGTGGTATTTCAGCTTTTAAAAATTACTTTCACTGACCCCTCCAAAAGTGATTAGTTTTTTATTGCTTTAATTAAGTTTCCAATGCAGGTTGAAACTGGGTTTGGTAAGGTTAAAGAATTTCTGGGTTCGCTTGACCTTGAGGGAAACTTAACTTTATTTAAAGGAAGATCCTGCTATGATATATTGTATAACACGTTAGTAAGGGATTTGAGTAAAGAAAAGGCTATAGTAGCATCATCGAATAATTTAGACTATATAGATATATTAAAAGCAGCTAGAAAATCCAATAAGTCTGGTATAAGATGTGTAAAGGATAAAATAAAGATATGTAGGGCATTTACGGCTTATCAGCTTCTTGAAATCCTTGAAAATAAGATAAAAAATGAAGAATATGATCAATTATTTCTTGTGGAACCTGGGTACCTGTTTTTAGATGAAGAAATTCCTATGGATGAAGGCAGGTCCTTGTTACGAGATGGAATAAGTTGTTTATCTAGAGACTGTGAGAAAAAAACAAAAACGGGGGTCATTGTATCTGATGACAGTAAATTTAGTGATATATTAAGTGATTTTGTTGATAATAAGATAATTTTTAGCCAAATAAGGGATGGAATAAAAGTAAAATATGGTGAAAAGGTTTTTACATTTGATACTTCGGTTAAACAGCGTCAAGCTACCATGGATTACTATATAAGGAAGCTGGGTGTAGAGGATGTCGATTTATTCGTGAGAAAACAAAAAAATCTTACTGATTTTGTAGGTGGTTAAATTGGGTAGAACTATGCCAACTTATAGGAAGTTACTTGAAGAGGAAATAGAAGATTTGAGTGAATTCAGAGACGCTTTGAGAGCTAGAGAGAGAAGAGCATTTGATGAGATAATGGAAATGGCAAGAAACAATTCGGATGCAGCATCTAATCAGGCTTCTCTAGATCCTAGGGATAGTATGTATCTTTCTATATTAATAGAGATGAAAATGGAGATAGAGAAACTAAAAAGAGAAACATAGAAAAGTAAAGATGAAGTTATTTGATGTCAGTACAAACATAAAAGATGATGAAATAGTTCTTTGGATAAAGAATAAGGAAGGAACGAAACTAAAGAAGAAGATATTTGATTTTAATCCATTTTTTTATGTACTAACAGAGAACCCAGGAGAAATCAAAGACATTGTAGCTTCAACTAATGCAGATAGAAGAACCGTAAAGAAAAAACCTTGGCCCGGTAGACCAGGTCGTGAAGTGCAGGAGATCAAGGTAAGAGAATTTAAAGATGTATGGGAGTTATCTGATTTAATCTACAGGAAAGGAGATTACAGTAGACATAGAGTATTTAATGTAGATATAAGCATACCACATAGATTTCTGATTCGAAACAACTTATTTCCTACTATAAATTTAAGCAAAAAAGGTGAAACTAAGGAAGATAGATTTAAAACTAATTTGAAGGAAGATTTTGTATTAAAATCTATTGAATTAACTATAAATCCAAGTTTATCTGTATTAAATACAGAATCAGAGATTAAGTCAATTAAAATAGATGATATAGAGTTAAAGGGAAAAGAAAAAGAGATAATAGAGGAATTAGAAGATTATATAGCTGATATAGATCCTGATTTGATCTTTACAGATAAAAATAACACCTTAAGTTACTTATTCGAAAGAGCTTACCCGGATTTTAAGCTTGGCAGGGAAAAAGGAAGAAAGAGCTTTAGTGAAAAATCGTATAGATCGTATGGTAGAGTAGTATACAAGCCTAGTTCATATTCATTAAACGGTCGAATAGCTATAAACAAAAATAAAAGCTTTATCTATAGAGAAAGCGGTATGAAAGGGATTTTAGAACTATCTAAGCTCTCTAAGAAACCAATACACGAGACGGTGAACGCGAGTCCAGGAACAATAATCTCTTCGATTCAAGTTCTACGAGCTATAAAAGAAGATATATTAATTCCATGGAACAAAAAGAAATCAGAAGAATTTAAATCACTAGAAAAACTATTTAAAGCTGATAGAGGAGGTTTTACTTATCAACCAAGAGTGGGTTTCCATAAAAATGCAGTGGAGGTCGATTTTTCTTCTCTTTACCCAAACATAATAGAGAAACACAATATATCACCGGAAACCATTAACTGCAGATGCTGTACAAACGAAGAAGTCCCTCAATTAAATTACTCTATATGTCAAAAAAAGACTGGATTTCTACCAAAAGTGCTTAAACCAATCTTGGAAAAAAGAAAAAAAATTAAAGACAATATAAAAACCTTAAAAACCGAAAGAAGAGATAAAAAACTAATAAAAAAATACAAAAACATAGATAGAGCACTAAAATGGATATTGGTAACTTGCTTCGGATATACCGGATACAAAAACGCAAAATACGGGAAAATCGAAGTTCACGAATCAATTTGTGCTTACGGGAGAAAAATACTAACAAAAACAGCTAAAATAGCAGAAAAAAACGGATTCAAGGTTTTACACGGAATTGTAGACTCAATATGGATTAAAGGAGACGGAAACCTAAAAAAGTTTAAGAAGCAAGTAGAAGAACAAATTGGAATCCCTCTAGAAATCGAAAACAACTACAAGTGGATAGTTTTCTTACCTAGAAGAAATAGCAAAGCGGGTGCACTGAATAAATACTACGGTATCCTAGAAGACGAATCAATTGTAACCAAAGGAATAGAAACCGAAAGAAAAAACATTCCCACGATAGTTAAAAAAATGCAAAAAGAGATCTTAAAAGAACTAAAACAAGTAGAAAACCTAAGAGAATTTAAATCAAAGATCCCTGAAACCAAAAAAATCTTAAAGAAATATCAAAACAAAATAAAAGAAGAAAAATACGATATAAAAGAATTAACTATCGAATCAACGCCATCCAAGAAAACAGGAGACTACAAATGCTACAACAGAAATAAAGCCGCCCTAAAAAAATACCAAAAAAGAGGATACTCAAAAAACCCCGGAGAGAAAGTGAAATACATCATTAGAAACTCACAAGCCGAAAATGAAAACAAAGTTTCAATAGCCGAAGAAAACCCAAAAAGAATAGACAAGGAGTTCTACAATAAAAAACTGGAAAGAGCTCAAAAAAGCTTATTACTACATTTAAATTAATCTAAGCTATAAAAACACAAAAAACCCTTTAACTTTTTTTGGTGAGAAATCCCTGTCTTTAATCTTTGATTTAGGTTGGGGATGAATTACCACAAGATGTGTATAAGTAGTTGAATAGTGTTTATGTAGGAGGTATATGTGGAAGACCCGGCAACCATACAGATAGAAAAAGAAACACGGAAGAAGCTCAAGGAGCTAAGGATAACAAAGAGAGGAACATATGACGAAATATTAAATAGGTTGATGAAAAATGCAACTGACTCAAAAAATAAAGATTGAGTTAACAGAAGAATAAGAAGAAGTTTTTACTTCTCTTTCTGAGATATGTAGGTTGCTTTATGATTTTTCACTCAAAGAAAGTATAGAGGACTGGAAAGAAAACAAGGACAAATCAAAAGAGGAAAGAAACTAGATTACATATACAGATCAATAAAATAAGTTACCCAGATTAAGAGAAGGATACTCAAAATATAACTGGGTGTATTTAAAAGTCTTACAAATGATTTTAAAGAAATTGGGCGCTAATTACAAGTCTTTCTTCTCTCTATGGAAGAAAGGAGATAATAAAGCGAAGCCACTAAGATTTAAAGGCAGTAAATACTTCACGAATTTATGCTATAACTAATTTGGGTTTAAAATAAAAAAAGGGGGGAATAAAGTTTTTTCACAATCATCCAGACAAGACAGAACTATTTTTTGATATTTCAACCAAGTTTTATTTGGAAGATAAGGACATTAAATAAATCGAAATTTTCAGAGATGAAGTTAAAGAAGAATACTATGTCTCAATATCTTATGGGGTAGATATTCCAAGATACAAAGATAACGGAGAGTATCAAGCTTTCGATTTAGGAGTTGACAAACACATGGGAGTTGATATGAGTGGGAAGTTTGTTGGGTTCAAGAACCCAAGACCAGGCAAGTTTTGGCAATTGAAAATGGAAGAAGTTTAATCAAAATGAGACAGATGTAAAAAAAGGAAGTAATAGATGGAGATGGTATAATAAGAAATTGCAACAGGTGAAAAGAAGACTTGCTAATTAAGTGAAGGATTGGCGACATAGATTAGGTAAAAAGATAGTTGAGAACATTAAAGCGAATATTATAGTAGTTGGAGATTTAGATACTAAAGATATGGCATAGAACAACAAGGATGTAGGGGGCTTGAACAGGAGTTTACAAAATACAGGCACCATAGGTAGATTTGTTAGGTTTCTAATCTACGAGGCAGAACTTGTAGGTAAGAAGGTAGTAGAAATCAACGAAGCAAGCACTACTAAAAGGTGCTGTGTCTGTGGGAAGAAACAGGATATGCCATTACATGAAAGAACTTATAAATGTGATTGTGGAAACGAAATTGACAGGGACAAAAACTCTGCTATCAATATAATGAATCGTTTCCTATCACAAGAATGCTCTGTGAACGAGCAATCTTCCTTTATGGAAGGTTTTCTGCGACAAACAGGTTTGGAATACGCCAACCAGCAAATGTCCAAACACTCGCAGGAAACCCCTTCCTCACGAACAACGTGAGCTAGGTAGGGGTAGTTCACACATAAATCTACTAAAAATAAAAATTTAAATTAGGGAGGATAATCATTGGTAGAAATTTATGAAAACTACAAAGAACTTAGGAATGAAATAAAAGACGATGTAAAGATATTAGTAGCATCTAAAGGAAGAAACTCAGATGAAGTGAGAGAAGCTATCAATGCAGGTGCTCGGCATATTGGAGAAAACTATATTTATCCAGAGGCGACGAACAAACATGAAAAACTCACCGACCTATCAGACTCCGTAACCTGGCATGTTATTGGACATTTACAGACTAATAAAATAAACAAGGCCCTACCTATATTTGATGTTATACAAACAGTTGAATCAGGATACAGAGCTAAAAACATAAATAAAAGACTTAAAAGAGAAGAAATGAGAGAAAAAAGAACCAAAAACGGCTTAAGCGAAACTATATCAGTTTTCGTTGAAGTAAATATTTCAAGAGAAGAATCGAAATATGGGATAGAACCAGAATTCGAAAAAATCAGATCCCTTCTAAACAAAATAAAGAAAATGGAGTATCTAGTGCCAGACGGCCTAATGACAATGGGCCGAAAAACTAGCGATATGGAAATTAAAAGAAAAGAATTTAGAAAAATGAAAGAACTATTCGACAGATCCAACAAAGAAATAGACAACCTAGAACTAAGTTACCTCTCTATGGGAATGACAAACACATATAAAACTGCAATTGAAGAAGGGGCAAACATGGTCAGAGTTGGAAGAGGAATATTTGGAGAAAGAAACTAAACCAAAAATAACCTAAAACTCACTTCTCCTCTTTCTCTTCTCTGAGAGACTTAACCCAATCTAAGTTCTCTTCTAAACTTTTTATATTGATCCTAAGCGATCTCTCCCTCTCTAATAATTCATTCTCTATCTTATCTAATTTAGCGTTCAAAGACAATATCATTAAAGCAAGAGACGAAACAAGAGCTATTGCAGAAAACACGATCAAGGAATTAGAAGCACCCCAGAACTCCATTAACCACTCATAAGAGAAAATTATTACTGAAATAACCATAATCCCAGCAAGGACTATATCCCTTTCTTCCATATACATAGCCTCCTAAAGTAAACCTAAAAGATATCCCATCTATTAACCTCTAGATCCTAATCCTTTATTGCTCCTAACTACCATATCCATTTTTCCCTTCTTCTAGGCCCAAACTCAATTACCTTACAGTAAATAACTTTGATAGTCGCCGAAACTACTTTAACCTTTCTTAATTATCTTATCTATCTATCCTTTTCTAACTAAAACTAGAGGAGTTAACCTTATTCCTTCTAGAGAAACTTTGAATAGATATGTGCAGCCATTAAACCACCTAGGAACCTTCAGTCAATATAGAGATCAACTTCAAGGGCCTTCAAGTTCAAGAAACTAGCTCGGGAAAACCTGAACGAAAACTTATCCCGAATTTGCCTGTTCCCTCATTATCTTCAATGTTCTGACCAATCACATAAATACCTTAGGGTCTTCTTATGTCCATTTTCTCAAATTGGGGTAATTGAAAGGTTAACTCTTTACCTAAGGAGTCATCTTCCTTAATCTTTTGGTTTAGGTGGGTGGTGAATTGGGGTGGTTTTATATATAGTACGACCAACGTAGGGTGTAGTGATGGATTACAACCTATGAAAAGGTAGACATTTGGTACATTCCCTTTACTACTGTCTTGTAGTGTGTACAAAGTATCGTAGAAACCTATTTGAGGATGATGAGGTAATCGATGAACTGAAGATGAGGGTGAAAAAGGATAGCACATAACTATGAGATAAGGGTTGATAATCAGGAGGTTGGTGACGACCATATCCATGTACTTTTTACAGCGACTCCAAAGAGTGATTTGATAAAGTTTGTAAATGCTATGAAGGGTGCTACAGCAAGGGTGATTACAAACAGATTCCCTCGGTTGAAGGAGGTTATGTGGAATGACAAATTTTGGTTGCCTTCTTATTTTCTGGCAACGACTGGTGAAGTAACTTTTGACCAGTTGAAGAAATATGTAGAGAATCAGGGTGAGGAACGGTGAAGGCTGAAAAAACGATTGTCTGTAGGGTTGTTGAACCTAACAAGGGTAAATTAGATGCTATCAGGAGAGAGTATGATAAGGTTCAACGGTACATCAGAGGAGAGGATGTAGATATATATTCAGCCACTGTTCAGGCGATGGATAAGTACACGGATTGGAAACACCTGAAGGATGATAAAGAGTATCCTTGGTACTTGAGGAATGATACTTTTTCAGTTGAGAAAGCAGAGAACACTACAGAGTTTGATTACTGGGCAAAAATCCCAGTAAAGGATGTGTATGGTGGTATAACAGTACCAGTGAAACCGCATGAGGAGATAAAAGAAGAATACAATGTGAAAGATTCAAAGATTGTTAGAAAAGGGTATGGTTTTGAACTTCATCTATCAGTTTCCAAAGAAGTAGAACCTGTGAAGACCTACGACGGCGCTGTAGGCGTTGATATGGGTCTGAATAAACTTGCAGTGAGCGTCTTACTGCCCGACCGTCAGACCCGTTGCTACGGCACATATATAGGCGATATACAGGCTAAATACTACTTCCTTCGCAGGAATTGTTCGGATGGCTATGTTAGAAGGAAATGGGATAACAAAGACAGCAACAAGATTGACGATATTTGTCATCAGATAAGCAGGAAGATAGTTGATACAGCGAAGGAAAAGAACCTTCTGATAGTTCTCGGTGAACTCGATGATTTACAAGAGCAGGATAAAGGCAGGAAGATGAACAGAAAGCTTCATAACTTTCCACACTGGAAGTTGCGAGACTATATCAAGTACAAAGCAAAGTGGGAAGGTATAGAAGTTATAGAGGTGGGTGAAGCGTATACTTCTCAACGGTGTTCACGGTGTGGTGAAATCGGTGATAGGCATAAAGGTAGATTTAGGTGTGATAATTGTGGACTTGAAGTGGATAGTGATAAGAACGGTGCACATAACATAGCCAGACGGGGCATCGGAAAGTTTGAGAAAGCCTCTTCTGATGTCAGGGGTGTTGTGACAACGCCCGAAGCCACTACTGTTGACCCGGCCTCTGCAACGCAAGTTGGTGAGGTAGGTGGTAACCTATGCTAAATCGGTCGGAAGCACCTTCCAAATCGTCAGATTTGGTAGGTGAGGATGTCACGTAGCTATTGTATCAAGTTCATCTACTTTAGTTAATTAGTTGGAAATTTTTAGGCAATTGAAGATTAAGGATCTAGGGAGGGTTTTTTGAAATGCATCAGATAGGAGTTATAGGTTCAGGAAGCTGCGAAAAGGAGACTAAAAAAAAGGCCTATGAACTAGGAAAAGAGATAGCAGAACACGGCGTTTTAGTATGTGGTGGATTAGGTGGTGTTATGAAATCAGCTTCGAAGGGGTGCAAAGAAGCTGGTGGGGAGACTATAGGTATTCTACCAGGGGATGACATCAGTTCCGCAAATCAGTATATTGATCACAAAATAGTTACTGGATTAGGAGAAGCTAGGAATGTTGTGATTGTAAAAAGTAGCGATGTTTTGGTATCTGTAGAAGGTGGGTATGGGACATTGTCAGAAATATCTCTAGCAAAAAAACTAGGTAAAGATGTCATAGGAACTGCAGGTGGTTTTTCTAAGGAGTTATCCAAATTAGGGCTTATAGATTACTTTTCTGACCCTAGAAAAGCATTAAAAACAGCTTTATCTTAGTGGTTGGGAAGACCTCTTCCGTCAAATCTCTGATTTTAGGGAGAGAAATTAATCAATCTTGACACCTAAATGGTTTAAGTAAGCTAATTAGGGTTAACTGGCATTTGGTTGGCCTTGTCTGCTTTTTTTAAATAAAAACTGATTTCGTTGTTTTTCCTAAGTTTACTAAGCATTTGGCACTACATTAAATAGATTGGGTAAGAAGGGGAGTGGAGTGACTACTACCTTACTTGATCTTAGCTTGTGAGATAGAGTCTTTGGTTTATCTAAATGGTTGGGAAGACTCCTTTCTAAATCTGTGGTTTAGGTAGGTGATGAATCAGCTGTAACACTTTACTTAGCTCCAGTATTAACTAGGGGTAATGGGTAGTTGGTTGGTTTGTCTGCCTTGAACAAAAAGCGATCCTATCTATAAAAATCTCTGGGTAAGCCTGAAACGGTTCTTGGAGTGTGGGGTCTAGTGGTTGTGTGGAGCAACCGAAAGTGAATAAGAGGAACCATCTAGGGTTAGTATATGGGAAAACTGTTCTCTAAGTCCAGACTTCACTTGGAGCAATAGGTTCCCTGTTGACGGTGTGGATGAGACAAGGCACCGTGGAAAACAAACTCCCTTTCGAGGATAAGGATCACAGGGAAGCCTCTCTTCCTCACCGAACGGATGTGAGGTTAGGCAGGGGTCACTTCACGGTTTCTATGTTTTTTTGTGGGTTTTAGTAAGTTTGATGGTTAGAGGTTTTTCTTGGATTTTTTGGTAATTAAAATTTTTCTATGAGAGTATTTTTGGATTAATCTAGTTTTTAAGGTTTGTTTAGATAAAGCTTACCCATTTATCTAGTGGTCTACAGTACTCTGGGGTGCATTCTTCTTCGCAGACTGCGCAGGGAGCAATTTCTTGGCCTGCTATTAGGGTTGAATGAGGGTCTTTGTTTCCGTTGTATTCGATCTTGTAGGTTCGGCTGCCATTTGTGTTAGCCCATTCTCTTTTTACTAAATCTTGTTCTTCGAGTTCTCTAACTATTTTTGAGCATTTTCGGCTGTCTAGATCTAGTTCTTTCCATAATTGGTTTTGGAAAACTGTTTCTTTTTCCTTAATTTTATTTAATATTTTTTCTTTCAAATATAGTTTACCTCCTTTAATTTGTTGTTATTTAACTTACTCTTTCCATATAGATTATATTATTGCCTCTTAGTAGAACTGAGCCAAGTGCTCTCTTTTCTTCTCCTTCTACTATCTCTTTGGTATTTTCGAGTAATATATTCATGTAGTCATCAGCTGCCTTTAGTCTACCTTCTAAGACTAGATCTTCTCCTTTCATTTCTACTCTGATTTTGCTGTTAATTAGATCCGTTAGTTTATCATCTGGAAACATACTTATCTATTCCTCAATTTTTTCTAATTTACCTTTTCTTTTTTCCCATTCTTCTACTGGAACACTAAATTTTTTCTCTATTTCTTCTCTATATGTTGGACCTGAGTTGTAGGCGCAGAATGGTATTATTCTGCCATCCGGGGTTGCATAATGTATTACACATCTTTTGAGTCTTTCTAGGTCGTAGTTATAGCTATCTTGAAAGTGCATTGAACCAATAAATAGAGTATCTAGATGGAAATCTCCTAATGCATCGTAGTTATGGTCTTTTATTATTTTCTTGATCTTTTTCCCTAGTTCTAGATCTTCGGGCTGTTTTTCGTAGTTTATGCTCTTATTTAGTCTTCTTAGGGCTTTTGCAATAGCTCTTGATTTGCCGAGTCTTTCTGATACCCTATGGAGGAAACCTGATTCTAGGTCTTCAGATAGGTTTTCAAGGGTCTTAAAGAACTTGTCGACATCGATGAACCTATTTATTGGTTTGTATCCATCTTCTGTTAAAAATACATAAGTTGCTGCTCCACAGTTAGGGTGGCAGGAAAATTCTATTTGTGGATCATCTGTAAGTGCTTCAACGGCTTTTGAAATCGGAATAACGGAAGGAACTGGATATAGATCGTCTTTAAGTATTTCTCCTTCAGTACTCTTCTCGAGTTCTTCTGCTAGATCTGGTATTGTAAACCTCTCTTCTAATCTTTCTTCTTGGCTTTTTTGGGCTGCCCCCGTAAATGCGATTGGTTGGAAGTTTACTCCTCTAATAATATCTATGTTTTCTGCTGCGAAGTCCACTATCTTTCCTATCTCATCTTCGTTTTGCCCTTTAATTATTGTTGGAACCAAGACAATTCCTAAACCAGCTTCTCTACAGTTTTCAATAGCCTGTTTCTTTGTTTCAATAAATGGCTCAACATCCTCTTCGGTTCCATCAAAATGCAAATAAACGGTATTTAAGCCGGCGTCAATCAGGTCCTGGGATAATTCCTTATTTTTACCTAGTTTTATTCCATTAGTTGCTATCTGTATCTGTAAGAATCCTAAGTCCTTAGCTTTCTCTATTATATCTAATAGATCGTCTCTTAAAGTGGGTTCTCCTCCAGAAAACTGAACAGCTGGAGTTTTAATAGGTTTTTCTTTCCTCAGTAATTTGAGCATTTCAACAACTTGATCGAAGCTAGGTTCATATACATAGCCCCGTGCCTTGGCGTGTGCAAAACAGAAACTGCAGTTTAGATTACATCTATTAGTTAAATCTATGTTAGCCAGACAGGTGTGGCTGAAGTGATTGTCACATAACCCACAGTCGTAAGGGCATCCATCTTCGATGTCTTTTTGAGGATTACTTATTCCACGGCCATCATAAGAGTATTTGTGGGCTCTCTTGTACAAATCAACATCTGACCAGTAGACATCTTTAAACTCTCCGTGTTTGGGGCACCTTTTTTTGATCCAAACTTCGTCATCTTTTTCAAATATTTCCGCCTCAATTTTTTTATTACATTCGGGACAAATGGAAGTAGTTTGTTTGGGAAGCAACGAATTCCTCCTTTGAGGTTAACTATAATGGTGTATCTATATTCATTAAGTAATTGTAAAGATTAAATTTTTTGATGGTGGCTCTCGTGATCGGGTTTTTCATTTCTGCTCTGTGGTTAATCATTCCTGCCTACTTACCGAACTCTACCGCTGTAATCTTTAAGGGTAAAAAACCAATTGATTTTGGCAAGAGATTTATTGACGGTCGTAGGATCTTGGGAAACGGGAAGACATTTAGGGGTTTAATCGGAGGTACGCTATGCGGGACAACAATCGGAGTTTTTCAGATATTGATTTCAGGTAAATTAAACTTACCGGATTTCAATGGAGATCCGCTGATCGTGTTTACTTTAGCTCTAGGTGCAATGTTAGGTGATATGGCTTTTAGTTTTATTAAAAGGAGGTTAGGATTAGATAGAGGAGCGCCTTTCCCATTATTCGATCAACTGGATTTTGTTTTTGGAGCCTTATTTTTAACCTACTTGGTTCATGGAAATTGGTTTAAGATAAACTTCACTTTATGGAAAATAATATTTATATTATTAGTTACACCACTAATACATCTAGCCGTTAATTATTTAGGATATAAGATAGGAGAGAAGAAGGAACCATGGTAAAATGCGAAATCTGTGGTAAAGAAACATCTAATGGAAAAGAGTGTATTATTTGTGGTAAAAAGGTCTGTTCAACGCATTTTAGGAGAATGATGGGAGTATGTACATCTTGTGCTCCATTGGATGATTAAAATGAAAGAAGAATTAATTGAATTACTTAAAGAAACGAACTCCGTTAAGTATGGTGAGTTTGAGTTGTCTTCAGGGAAAAAAAGTGATTACTACATTGACATAAAAAAAGCGAGTACTAATCCTCTTTTCCTAAGTAAATTAGGTGAATACTTTGAACAAAAAATAGGAGAACCCGATAAACTAGCGGGCATAGCTCTAGGTGGAATACCATTAGTTGTAACCGCTTCAATTTCAACGAATATACCTTATCTTATGGTAAGGAAAAAAAAGAAAGACTATGGAACTGAAGAAATGATTGAAGGCGATTTCAGGCCAGGAGAAGAAGTTTTAGTTATAGAAGATGTCTCGACAACTGGAAATTCACTATTAGATGGGATAAAATCACTTCGAGACCTAGAAATGAAAGTAAGCGAAGCAATAGTGATAGTTGATAGAGAACAAGGGGCAAAACAAAATCTAGCGGATCACCAAGTAGAGCTAAAGCCGGTACTAGAAATATCAAATTTTATGGATAGGATCTAAATAAATTGTGAAGATGAAGGTAAAAGTTTAAACTAAAGAAAAAATTATTGAGGTATTATATGGAAGAAATTGGAATACTAATTGTTTCATATGGTGCTAGGGCCGCTGCAATGGTAAAAGCATTTTCTGATAGCACTGAATATGATGTTAAATTGTATATAGCTGATAAACAAAAAAACCCATATAACATAAAGATGGCCCAAGAAACCGGTGGTAAGCATAGGAAAACAGGATTAGATGTAGAAAATATAGTCAAATTTGCTAAAAAAATAAAAGATGAATTAGACTTCTGTATAGTAGGTCCCGAGGATCCTATAATTAATTCAGTTAGAGAAAGAGTAGAGGAAGAAACTAATACACCCGTAATAGCTCCTACATCGGAATACGCTCTAGAAGCAAGTAAAGTAAGACAAAGAAAAATACTAAGCGAAGTAGCACCAGCTTCAAATCCAGAATATAAGGTATTTGACCCGGAAGACTATGCAAATAAGGAAGAAGCTATAGGAGAGCTTCAAAAATGGCTCTCTGAGTTCGGAAAGCAAGTAGCAGTTAAACCGGATACGCCTACTGCTGGAAAAGGAGTTGGAGTCTGGGGAGATCACTTCAGTTCTGAAGAGGAATTAATCAAAGATTGGTTTATTCCAAATCTAAAAGATGGTAAAGTAATAGTTGAAGAAAAAGTAGAAGGAGAAGAATTTAGCGTCCAATTTATTTCGGATGGACATCATCTAATACCTACCCCTCCAGTGAGAGACTACAAAAGAGCATTTGATAGAGATCTAGGCCCCAATACAGGTGGAATGGGATCTTACACTTATCAAAAAACTAAATTACCTTTTATGGATAAGAATGATTGGAAAAAAGGCAAGGAAATAGCAAAAAAGGTATTTGAGAAACTAAGGGAAGAAGGAGCCAGTAAAGAACTGAGAGGAATTCCTCTATATATGGCATACATCACTGATGGAGACCAAGTTAAAACACTTGAAATAAATAGTAGGTTTGGAGACCCGGAAGGTATAAATACTTTAATACAGATGAAAGACGACTTTGTAGATGTCTGCTTAAAAATCATCAAAGGAAATCTCACAGAAATAAACTTCAAAGACCTTAAAACGGTTCTCACTTATGCCGTTCCAATGACCTATGGAGGAGCCAGAGAACAATACAGCGGAGACAAAAAAGTAGATCTCAGCAAGTGCTACGATTTAAAGAAAAGATACAAAAATAAATTAAGAATATACGAAGCAAATCTCGAAAAACTAGACGAGGAAATAAAAGCAGGTACCTCTAGATCAATAGCAATGGTAGGAGTTGCAGACCAAATCGAAAAAGCTAGAGAGATATCCCTAAAATCAATTAAAAAAATAGATGCACCATTATGGAATAGATGGGATGTAGCTTCAAAAGAACACATCAAAGAAAGCGAAAACAACATAGGGAGATAAAAAAACAATGGATCTGCTAAAGATCACTAATTTAGGAAAAAAAGACCTAAAAGATTTACTAAAAAAGACTGATATCTTAAAAGAAAAAAAGATCAGGGGGAAACCTCACAAGGAACTCGAATCAAAAAGCGTTGGCCTACTATTTGAGGAACCTAGCACCAGAACTAGGATATCATTCTCGGTAGGATGCTCCGACCTAGGAATGCACTCACTTTACCTAAAGGAAGAAGATCTCCAAATAAGAAGAGGAGAAAACATAAAAGACACAGGAAATGTGATATCTAGATACCTAGATTCATTAGTTATAAGAGCATTAGACCATCAAAAAATAAAAAAACTAGCACAACACTCTACTATACCAATAATAAACGCAATGAGCAAAAAATATCATCCTTGCCAGGCCATAGCAGATCTATACACTATAAAAGAAAAAAAAGACCAACTAAGAGATTTAAAATTTGCATGGATCGGAGACGCAAACAATGTATGCAACTCAAACATACTAGGAAACTCAATGATGGATATTGAAACTAGAATAGCTTCACCAAAAGGATACGAACCAGAAAAAAAGGTAATTAAAGAAGCACAAAAATACCAAGGGGATATAAAAATATTCAACGACCCATACAAAGCCGTAGAGGATTCAGATATAATATACACTGACGTATGGATATCAACCGGAGATGACAGAGACCCATCAGAGATAAAACAAGACTTCAAGGAATTCAAAGTAACCCAAGAACTAGTAAACCAAGCAAAACCTGATGCAATAGTAATGCACTGTATGCCAATAAAAGGAAACGAAATAACAAGAGAAGTCGTAGAAAGCACTCAATCAGTCATCTATGACCAAGCAGAGAACAGATTACACACTGAAAAAGCTTTGCTACTAAAACTACTAAAACAAAACTAAAAAACCCAAAACCTCAAAGCAATTCCAATAAACCAAAAAACCCAAAGAAATATATAAAACCATTAATCTACCTACGCAAGTAAAATTTACCTCAAAAAATTACTTTTAGTCCTTTAATCCCCCCATCTAGTACCAAATTTAGATCTCAACTGACTTTAAAAAAAAATAAAAATAAAAAAAAGCATTAGATTGTTTAATTATTTTTTAGTTTAATCTTAAAGGATTTTTTAGCTGGTCTCTACTATGTAACTAAAAAGTAAAACAAACTTACATCAATCTATTGATGTCTTCTACTTTAACGCTCTCAACTTTTTCTATTTCGGAGAGTTTTTCTTCTATTTCGTCTGTTCCTCCTTCATCGTCCTTTACGACTACTGTTAGCATTAAAGCTTCTAGGCCAAATGCAACTGCTTCTCTTTCTATGTTTTTCAACTGTTCATCCTTGATTTTGTCACTTATCTCTTCTTCCAGTTCGTCTAAATTTACATCAGTGCCTTCCGGCATAACCTTAATTTTGGCTGCTACTTCTCCCATTTTATCACGGCCCTATAAATCCACATTCTGAACATTTGTAGTGATTACTTTGCTTTCTACAGTTTTTACATCTCGCAATGGTTACTTCCCCGCATTCCGGACAAGGGAACGAGGTGAAGGCGGGCCCGGTTATGGTGATACCGCAGGACACGCATCTAATTTCATCTTCATCGCTCATTTAAATCAACTCTTAGATGATTATTGATTTATAAATATATTGTTTATGGTATAATATTAAACTCTTTATTTTGGTGGTTGAGGAGACCTCTTCCATGATCTCTGATTTTGGTGGGGGATGAATCAACCTCAACACTTAAATAGGGAGATATAAAGGTATATGATAAGAGAATGAAGAAGGCGTTGAGACAGCATCTATCAGACCTAAGCAGTGAAGAACACAAGGTGATTGAGCAAATGACTCATAGAAGTAAAGACCTATGCAATGAGACATTTATACAAGGTGATATGGAGTATTTCCACAAAAACGGAGAATACCTAAACTACTACAACGCCTACAAAGGATTGAGGGGTGAGAGTGAGAACTATGAGGTTTGCCTTCTCAGGTGACTCAGCAAACGATGAAGCATGTGGACAAAGCCTTCCAATCCTTTTTTAAATTAATTGAGAAGAAAAAGAGAGGGTAAGTACACGGAAGAACCTCAACCACCAACTTACCTAGACAAAGAAGGGTATTATTCATCTTTTCACCTCAAGGAGACTCCTTTCTAATCTCTGATTAGGTGGGAGAGGAATTGAGGTAATGCTTGAATGGCTAGAACACATATTTTTGGTCAAAGTCAATAGGTTTGAATGGTTGGCTCCTGGTTTAAGGCACTCTCTTAAAGGAGGGAAAACCGCTTCTTTGGGGAACGCTACCATGCTTGAGAACCTGAACTTTTCCGCTTCGGGCAAAAGCGTGCTCGCGAGAGCCGATGGAACCACTGACCATGTTCGGTTCCCAGAAGTGGATGGGTCACGGTCAACTGGCCCTTGGAATCGGTTCTAGATGAGCGAGAACCTCTCTGTGTGTAACGGAAGTTCTCCGAGGAAACCGATAATTAAATTGTACATGTGGTCTGGTCCTATCATACACAAGCCCCTTCCAAAATCTTTGATTTTGGTAGGGGTAGTTGACTGAACTAGCCCAAGGCAGGGGTTCCAGGTCAAGGAGGATCACATAAGGATCGGAGTCTCCAAGGACTTCAGAAAACAATACAGCCTCAAAATTAAAAGAGATTCGGATACCGTTTATCTTTGGGGAGGTTAGGGAAAAGGAGATTAAGCGATTACAAGTAATCCTCTGAGGCGGGTGCTCGATATTTTGAGTGTTGAGTTATATGTGAGGGAGAGAAGGAATTAGTTGAGACGGGGGAGGGTGTTTGTTTAGGTGTTGTTTTGGGTTCTGGTTATCTAGGTTGTTTGTGTTGGCTATTTTGGGCGTTTATTTGTTTTGGATGGGTGTGAGCTTAAATTGTATAACAGGTGGTTCGATAAGGAAGTGGCTAGGTTACAATCTGTTAAGGATAAGCAGGGTATTGAGAGGGGGCACGGAGAGAATAAACAAGTTGTTTAGGGACAGGAGCAACTATGTGTATGATTGTTTGGATGAGGCAGCTTAGGTGATTGTTGATTGCTTTAAAGAGAGTAGGGTATGGGGAGGTGTTTTGTGGTGGTGGGGGGAGTGGTGGAGGAGGGTAGATTTAGGTGGTTGTATCATTGGGAGGTTTGTTTAGGTATTGTTTGATGAGTTTTAGCAAAAATTGGAGCGTGAACTGGAGTATTATGGTATAGGGTTTGAGTTTGTTTATGAGTTATGTTCGAGTAAGTGTAATGGGTTAGCGGATGTGGGGTAGGGGAAAAAGCAAGGCTATGAGGGAGGGAGAATTGAAAGAGGGTTATATATGATGGGTGATGGTAGTTTGATTAATGTTGATGTAGATGGTGCTTTGAATGTAGCTAAGAAAGGATTGAAGGAGTTGGGTAAGCCTGAAACATTTGAAGTAGGAGTAGGGGGGTAGTGGTGGTGTGGACACGCCGAGAAGAATAAGAAAGCCATTTGGGTTAAGATATGGCTCAAATGTAAATATGAGCCTAATTTAAACTTCTCCTGAAGTCCCTTCCTAATCTTTGATTAGGTAATGGTTAGTTCACACGTATTATGGTTGTTTGAATGTTATAGTTGTTTGAAGGTCTTAGTTTAATTCAAGTTTAATGAACTTAAAGAATTATAAATCATTTTAGAGTTATTATTTGGCTAGGAGGTCTTATTATTTTAGGTAAAGAAGAAGGAGCTGAGGCAATTAAATTAGCTCGAAAGACGATTGAGGCTAATTTAAAGAATGAAAAAACCAAATTAGAGACTTCAGATGTGTTTAAGGAAAATAGAGGGGTTTTTGTTACATTACATAAGAATGGTGATCTTTTTGGTTGTATAGGCCGTCCATATCCTGATCAGACGCTTGAAGATGCAGTTAAGCAATCTGCTTTGGGAGCAGCCTTCAACGACCCAAGGTTTCCTCCTTTAAAGGAAAGCGATCTAGGTAATGTAACTATTGAAGTGACTATATTAACTAAGCCACAAGAGATAAATGAGGATTCTAAAGACATTGAAGATAAAGTGAAAATCGGTGAAGATGGATTGATAATAGAAAAAGGAAATAAAAAAGGTCTTTTGCTGCCGCAGGTTCCTGTTGAACAAGGTTGGAGCGAAGTTGAGTTTTTATCTAATACATGTACTAAGGCTGGAATTAAACCAGATGCCTGGCTTGATGAAGATGTAGAGATCTACAAGTTTCAGGGGAGTATCTTTACTGAAAAGACACCAAATGGAGAGATTGTGGAGAGAAATATAGATGAAAGTAGTTAAAAATGGAAGAATACTTTATAAAAATAACTTAATAGAAGCTGATATCGGAATAGAAAGAGGAAAAATAACCGAAATTAAAAAAACAGGTTTAAATGGAGAAATTATTGACGCAGGTAACAAAATAGTTTTACCTGGTTTTATTGATTCACATGTACACTTCAGGGACTTTAAACAAAAGCAAAAGGAGACATGGAGGACTGGATCAAAAGCAGCAGCTGCTGGAGGGATAACAACCGTAGTTGAACAACCTAATACTGATCCTCCAACCTTATCCAGAAAAGCTATTAGGAGAAAAAGTAAATTAGCTTCTAGGAGGTCTTTCGTAGACTTTGGATTAAATGCTGGAGTAGTGTCGGGAACGGATATCAGCGAACTAAATAAGGAGGATCCGACGGCTTTTGGAGAAATTTTTCTGGCTCACGATGAACTAGGTATAGACTTAAATGAATTAAAAGGAAAAGTTGATGAGATAAATAAACTAGATAAAAAGCCAACTTTACATGCAGAGGATCAGAGGATAGTCGATATAGGCCTAAAAAAGTTTAGAGATAGAAGTCCAGGTTATTTTTCAAGAGCTAGGCCAGCAAAAGCTGAAATAAAATCAATTAAGGAACTTAAAAAAACTTTAGATAAAAATAGTGTACATATCTGCCATGTCAGTACGGCAAAGGCCGCAAAGATAGTGGCCAACACAAAAAATTGGACATACGAAGTTACTCCTCATCACCTATTTTTTACTAAAAGTGACCTGGAAGAAAAAAGATCTTATATAAAAACTAATCCACCAGTTAGAAATAAAAGAAACCGGAAAAGACTCTGGTATTACTTAAAAAACGAATCAGTTGATATAATTGCATCGGATCACGCCCCTCACACTGTAGGAGAAAAAGAAGGAGATTTCTGGGATACACCTTCCGGCGTACCTGGAGTTCAAACTACATTACCCCTGCTTGCTTATCAAGTTAAAAGAAAGAACATTTCTATAAATACATTGTCCAAGTTGATGGCCAGAAACCCATCGGAGATATTTAATATGAAAAACAAGGGTCAGATAAAAGAAGGTAATGATGCGGATTTGGTAATAATGGATTTCAACGAAATAAAGAAAATAAATAGATCGGATCTTTATTCAAAATGTGGTTGGAGCCCATATGAAGGAAAGGAGGCCATATTCCCCGAAAAAACAATATTGAGAGGAGATGTAGTTTATGATAAAGGAGGTTTCGAGGAGAGAAAAGGTGAGAGAATTTGAAGTGGGAGGATCAAAGTAAGTTATCTGAACTAAGAGATGTGTTGGATAAACTAAAAAAAGAAGGATCCGTTATTCTGGTAGAAGGAAGCCAAGATAAGAAGTCTTTAAGAAATCTAGGTGTTACTAACGAGATAGTAAAGCTATCTGAGAATTCTAAGGCTTTTTTTGAGATAACTGAGCAAATAGCTGAAAAATATGATAACGCAATAATTTTAACGGATTGGGACGCCCATGGGGAAAAATTATCCAGTAAAATACATAAACTACTACAGAAAAACGGTGTAACACCAAACGACTGGTATAGGAGAAAATTAAAAGCAATGCTTTTGAAAGAGATTTCTGATGTAGAATCTCTCTATACATATTTAGGTAAACAAGAAAAAGAAAAAGACAGGATTTAATAGGTTTTTTTGATAATATTATTTTTCTCTTAAGGTTAAACACCTTGATCAAAAAGTAGATAAGATTACATAAACAGTATAGGATTCAATATAACTTAATAAACCCGAAATTATTTAACTTATGGAAAAAATGGAGAAAATAGGGGATGTTTGAAGTCTATTTGTTTAATTTAAATAAGGAGGTTACTTAAGTTATGGAAAAAGGGATTGACCTACAGGACATGGATTTAGAAAACCTAGATGTACTCGAACTTAGTAGAAGAAATTTTTTGAAAGTAGCAGGGGCTCTAGGAGCAGGAGCATTTTTATCAAAATATTCAACTGACCTAGCAAAAGGAGTTCAAGATTCAGGAACCAAACTTGTCTGGCTATCTGGAGCCGAATGCGCGGGATGCTCAATTTCAACCCTAAACTCGGAAACACCTACCTTAGCAGAAGCAGTATTAGGTATAGATGGAGTAAGCGTAGATGTAGGATACCATGAAGTCATTGGTTATCAAACAGGAGTTATAGTAGATGGAGAACAAGTTGAAGAAGAATATAACGCTAATTACGCTCTTGAAAACTTAGTCGAAAGCGATGAAGAATATCTATTGGTTGTTGAAGGATCTGTACAAGACAAAATGAATGGAAACTTCTTGAGAATAGGGGGGAAACCCTTTATAGAACACCTGGATAAAGCGAAGGATAACGCAAAGATCACCTGTACAGTAGGAGCCTGTGCAGCTTGGGGAGGAATCCCTGGTGCGCCAGGAGGAGGAGAAGTAACTGGAGCTAAGGGAGTTCAATTTACAAAAGACGAACCAGGAGGATACCTTGGAAAAGATTACAGATCAACTGCAGGATACCCTGTAATAAATATCCCAGGTTGCCCAGTTAACCCTCATTGGTTAATGACTGTAGTAGTTGCAGCTTTATTAGGAAAATTACCAAAACCTGAAGAATTAAAACCATTTAAACCAGAAGGACCCTTTTTAGATCAATATAATAGGCCTAAAGACATTTTTGGAGAAATAGAACACCAGGATTGCACGAGAAGAGGGGACTACGGTGTTGGAAACTTTGCAGAAACCTATTCAGACGATGGATGCCTATGGAAACTAGGTTGTAAAGCACCAGTGACCTATGCCAACTGTCCAGAAGAGCAATGGCACGGAGGCAACAGCTACTGCATGGAGAGTGGTGGACCATGCGTTGGATGTACGGAACCAGGTTTCCCGGAAGCATTCACCCCATTTAAAGAACCAGTAGAAGGATTGTCAACTTTCTTAGGGTATGATGTAGGAGACTTCGCAAAGATCGGTGGAGTAGTAACGGCAGCAGGAATAGCCGCACATGCAATAAGAAAATTAGCTTTTGAAGAAAAAGAGGAGGAATAAAGAATGTCTGAAAAAGAAGTAGTTGTAGATCCTTTAACTCGTATAGAAGGCCATCTTAAAATAAGAGCAAAAATAGATGACTCAGGAAATGTGGTAGACGAAAGCCCATATAGCTCAGGAACCCTGTACAGAGGATTTGAAAATATAATGGCAGGTAATGATCCAGTAGACGCAATACATATTTCAAGCAGGTTCTGTGGGGTATGCTACCTAGCTCATGCAACCGCATCAACTAGAGCTCTAGAAGAACTATACGATGTTACACCACCTAAACAAGGCCGAATAATGAGAAATATAGCAAATGGGGCCCAGGCAATAGAGGATCACGCTGAAATAATATATGCTCTAGGTTTACCGGATCTAGCAAGCCCTCGATATGTTGATCCAGATGAAGGAATACTAGCTAACTATTCGATGCTAAGAAAGGAACTAATAAAAAGATTTGCAGCAATAAACGATCCACATGGGCCAGGAGACTCATATCTAAAGGCTGTCGAAGCTAGAAAAGAAGTAGCAAAAGTACCGGGCATAATAAATGGAATGTCACCACATCCAAGGACATTTGCACCCGGTGGAATATCCTATGTGCCCACATATTCCGATCTATCAAAAATGGCTGGTCTATGGGAAAGAGCAGTTAAATTTGTAGAAGAAGTAGCCCTCGGCAGACCAGGAGACCCAATCACCTACCAGACTTATATGGAAAAGGCAAATGAATGGTCAAAAAGCGACCAACCGCTCACTGATATTTTAGAGTGGGTGAACACGCTTATCGATGAAAAAGGTGGAATATCCAATATAGGAGATATACCACTAATACTGAAATACGGAGCTTTAAATGACATAAAAGGAGAACCAAACCTAAAAATGCATAGGTATGGGAACACAAACCAACTACTAATGAGTTACGGTGGATGGGAAGAATGGGAAGACGAGGAATACCTAGGATCCGGAGTCTATGACATACAGACAGGAGATCTAAGCGAAGTAGACACTGGTAAAATAAAAGAGTATGTAACTAACTCATACTACAAAGAAGGTACAGGAGGACATTTCTCAGAAGAAACAACAGAACCTAAAACAGATTTAAAAGAAGAAGACTTCAATACCTATGAACCAGAAGCAGAATACACATGGACAAAAGCACCTAGATACAATGGAAAACCAGCAGAAGTAGGTCCACTAGCTAGAATGGCAATAAGCGATCCTACAGGACTAATTCCAAATATAGTACAAAGCAAAGAATGGGATCAACTAGAACTAAATCCAGTCAACACATTTACTAGAATAATAGCTAGAGCCCACAACCTACTCATATTAGTTCCAAAAATACTTGAGTGGGTTAAAATGGTTGACCCAGAAGGAAGATTCTACAACGAACCTGACTGGGAGCAAGGTAAAAACAGTGAAGGAATAGGGATGTGGGAGCCACCTAGAGGATCACTATTACACTATGTTAGTACAGATGGAAAAGGAAAAATAGACAAATACCAAGCAGTAGTACCTACAACCTGGAACATGTCTCCTAGAGGACCAGAAGGAAAGATGGGGCCATATGAACAGGCAGTAAACAGTATAGGGCCAGATATAAACGGTTCACTCCCAGAAAAAGCAGAGAACCCGGTACAGTTATTCCACACGATAAGATCATTTGATCCATGTATAGCGTGCGCAGTACACACAATAGACTCCGAAGGCAACCAAAATGAATTCGATAGCTGGAGGTCCTAAATGCCAAAAAAAGATCTAATAAAGAGATATGGCATAAATGAGATAATACAACACTGGGTTCACCTAATAGCAGTTATAGCATTACTAATAACAGGTTTCTACATATATTACGGTGGAGGATGGCTTGAAGGACTGTTTGGGACTAGAGCATTTGCAAGAGCACTTCACCTCTGGATGGCAGTAGCTCTTTTCTTTGCATGGATACTCCTAGCTTATAATATAGCCACTATATTCCTAGAAGGACATATAGGGATGTATCTGATAAAAAAAGATGACCTAAAGCGAATGAAAAATGTATTACTGAGCTACATAGGAAAAAAAGATTACGAGGCCTTTAGTATATATGACGAAGAAGAAGGAACACACGAAACAAAACACGCACCTTTCTGGAAGCCTTTCATCTTCATAGAAGCAGTTCCAATACTAATAGTATTCTTCACCGGCGTTGCAATCTGGGCTCCAAATGGACAATTCGGGCTACTAACACCAGCAGCTGAAATAATGAACTCAATAACCTATGGCATTATAGGGTTCTTTGCACCTCAATCAAACTTCCTAGCAGTCGCACGAACCTGGCATGTACTAGCAGCTTGGTACTTCGTTTTTGAAGTAATATTCCATTCATGGATAAATTTAGCAGACCCAGATTCATGGGAATACGTAAAAGCTATGTTTTACAGAGGAACAGAAGATCCATCCAAAACACCATACAGTAAAGTAAAGAAGAAAGAAGAATAAAAACTAGGAAAATAAAAAACAAAACACAAAACCTTTTTTCTCTTTTTTACTATGACAAATACAGCAATAATAGGACTCGGAAACCTTCTCTTAGGGGATGAAGGATTAGGTATAAAGGCAGTTCAGGAGCTTACAGAAGAAGCACCAGACAATGTATCCGTTATAGACGGTGGAACTCCAGGTTTTCGATTATTAAACAGTTTCGAAGAATACGAAAAAGTGATCATAATAGATGCAGTCAAAATGCAGAAAGAAAAAGGAGACATAGTAGAATTCAAGGTAAATAAAGCTCCAGATATAGAAAAATTAAGCCTATCAGCACACGACATAGATTTCTTGGATGCCCTTGCAGTCGGAGAAGAAATGGAAATATTACCAGAAATAAAAGTTTACGGCATAGAGATAGGAAAAGTAGATAGAACAAATTACACAATGGAACTAAGTAAAGAAATAAAAGAAAAATTACCTAAATTAATAGAAAAAGTGTTATCAGAAGTAAAAAATGAATCAAATCCACAAAAAACCCATAATAATTGATTAAATACAAAATTAGGTCAATTAAATCATATTATACCTCTAAATTTTGTTTCATCAGATTTTTAAATAGAGATAATGCTCTTTGAGCTTATTGGATATCAGGAATTAATAAAATAGTTTAAATTATTTTTTAATTGCAATAATAGGTTTAGAGAGATTATATATTTTTATCAAAGCAATTTGGCCAAATATTTTATATTTTTAGAGGAAAACTAAATTATTGATAATTAACTTTAAGGGGAGCTTTAAATGACAAAATGTAACTTGATCAAACTTAGTTCAGAACTCAACTTGTTCAAGATAATGATATTAGTATTATTTATTAGATTAGTTCCCCAGTACCTTAGGAGGAATCTTAATGCAAAACTTTGGCGAGGCAAAATATCTTATTCATGCTCAAATTCAAGCAAATGGAGTTGTAGAAAAACCAGATGTAGTAGGAGCGATATTTGGTCAAACAGAGGGGTTGATTGGTGAGAATTCGGATCTAAGAGAACTACAGAACGGAGGACGTGTAGGTAGAATAAGAGTTAGCATAAACTCAGAGGATGGAAGATCAAGAGGCAAGGTTCTCATACCATCAAGCCTGAATAAAGTAGAAACAGCTGTACTAGCAGCATCGCTAGAAACTATAGATAGAATAGGTCCATGTAAAGCAGAAATAAATGTAACAGATGTTGAAGACATAAGAGAAAGTAAAAGAGACAAAATAGTCGATAGGGCTAAGGAAATACTCTCAGACATGTTCTCAGAAGAAGATCTAGACAATAAAGAGATAGCAAAAACAGTAAAAAGATCCTTTGGAGAAACAGGTATAACAAAATACAAAGGACTAAGCTCAGGACCCAATGTAGGATCCTCAGACGCAATACTATTAGTAGAAGGAAGATCAGACGTCCTAAATCTACTAGACTACGGAGTCAAAAATGCAATAGCAATAGAAGGAACAGATCTGCCAAAGCAAATGGAAGAAATAAGCCAAAATAAAACAGTTACAGCTTTTCTAGATGGAGACAGAGGAGGAGACCTAATACTAAAAGAAATTGCACAAAGAGCTGAAATAGACTATGTAGCCAGAGCACCAGAAGGCAAACAGGTAGAAGAGCTAGACCATGAAGAGATAATGAAAGCACTCAGAAACAAAGAACCAATGGAAGATGCTATCACAAGAGAAAGAGAAAGAAAAAAAGAAAAAGAGAATGATAGGGATAAAGAAGTAACAAAGAAAAAGAATAGTGAACATGAAAGCCAAGGAGATCAATCCAATGAAAATACAACAAGAAGTAAACTACTAAGAAAAGCAAAAAAGGGCTTTAATAAAGTAAAAAGTACGAAAGAATCAGAGGAAAATAAAAAATTAAAGAGAAAAATAGAAAAATCCAGTTCAAAAACCGAAGACCAAATAAACCTAAGTGATAGATCCTATCTTGATATATTAGACTCCCTAGAAGGAACATTAAAGGCAAAGCTACTAAACAAAGAAGACGAAGAAGTAACAGAAGTAGCGGTCAGAGAACTAGCAAACTCACTAAAAAAAGTAGGAGAAAATGTAGAAACAGTTATATTCGATGGAGTAGTAACTCAACGACTATTAGACATTTCACAAGAAAAAAGAATAAATAGAGTTCTAGGAATAAAACTTGGAGATGTAGTAAAAAAACCAACAAAAGTTGAAGTTATAACAAAAGAAGAAATATAATCCACTTATCTTAGTGGTTGAGAAGACCTCTTCCTATTCTCTGATTTTGGTAGGAGGTAGTTCACTTTAGCATACTCTGGGAACTGGGTCTCCGTCAGGGGCTTCTAGAAATCTTTTTCCTCCTACTTTTGTTTCTAAAACCACTTTTCTTTTGTTTTCCTTAACGGCTTTACCTATTATTTTAGCTTTTTTACCCTTTTTTTGTTTTTTAAGTTCACTTAAAACATCTTCAGCTTTATTTTTTTTAACTCCTATTATAGCGATTCCCTCGTTAGCTACATTCATAGGATCAATGCCTAGTATACTGGATGCAGATTCAACTCCATCGGTTAAAGGTATTTTGTCTTCCTTTATTAATAGACCAAGGTTAGATTTGCTGGCCATCTCGTTTAGGGCAGTAGCTAATCCTCCTCTGGTTGGATCCTTCATAGCTGTTACTCCTCCTGCTTTTAAGGCAGAATCTATTAGAGAGTTTATTGGTTGAACATCGGATTCAAGATCCGATTCAAAAGTAAATCCTTCTCTGAAAGAGAGTAAGGAAATGCCGTGTCTTCCGATAGGTCCAGTAATGATCAATTTATCTCCGCTATTTAGGCCTGAATCACGAACTGGGTTTTTACAGAAACCTATTCCGGTAGTATTAATTATTAAGTCACTTATCTCTTCTTTTTCCATAACTTTAGTGTCACCAGTAATTATTGGTGTATCTGCTTCTTTAGATGTTTTATTGATGGATTTCATTATTTCCTCAATTTTATTCATGTCAAAACCTTCTTCAACTACTATACTGCTAGATAAAGCAACTGGTTTGGCTCCCATAACTGAAAGATCGTTAACCGTTCCTGAAACTGCTAGCTTTCCAATATCTCCTCCTGGAAAGAAAAGAGGTTTTACAATATGGCTGTCTGTAGTAAGTACTACATTCCCTCTAAAGTTATTCAGAGGAATCGAGCCTCCATCGTCAAGTTCATCGAGACCAACGCCACCAGCTTCTTTTTTTTCAATATTTTTAATTATCAAGTCCTTGATCAGGTTCTGCATCAGCTCTCCACCAGCTCCATGTTCCATTTTAATAACTTTATCTTCCATTCTTTAATCCTCTAATTTAATTTTTTCAATAATAACTTCGTCTCCTTTCTCTATAGACGGATTAGGGTCATCACACTTTGGACATTTAAATTTATTAGGGATCTCTTCGAAGTCGTTTATCTCTATGACACCTTTGTAGCCACAATCACATTCTATTGAAACATCTTTTTCATTAACTGAAAGGTCTGACTCTTCTAAAGCAACAAAATTTTTTTTAATGTTATTAAAGCAGAATCTAAACTGTTTTTCATTAATATGACTTAATTTACCTATGCCTACATAAACATCAACAACTTTTTCCATATCTTCCTCATCTAAAATCTCTAATGCCTTATCACAAACCTGTTTAGCTACGCTAAATTCATGCATTGTAGATCACAAACTGGGTCTCTCACCGTATTGATACCATATGTTACATTCTCCCTCTTCGCTAACCATACATGGACCATAGGGGTTCTGGGGAGTGCATTTTTCTTTAAATAAATTACATTCCTTCGGAGTTTTCTGGGCAGTTAAAACCAAATGGCAAATGCATCCTGGATGAACATCCCTGCTTTCTTCGAGAGTGACGTCATGTTTTTTCCTAGCATCAAATTTACTGTATTCATCTTTGAGCCTTAGACCCGAGTCCTCGATCTCTCCAATACCCCTCCATTCAGCATCAACTACCTTAAAAACCCTATTCAGAGCTTCCTTAGCCTTAATGTTTCCTTCAGGCCTAACAGCTCTCTCATATGCATTTTCCAATTGAATAATTTCTTCATCTATCTGTTTAACAAACTTTAAGACGGCAAATAATATATCCAGAGGCTCAAAACCTGCGATAACTGTAGACATATCATATTCGGATACAAACTTCTCATAAGGATCTTCTCCAATTATAGTAGAAACATGTCCCGGAGCTATAAAACCATCAAAATTAACATTTTCTAAATTAACAAGCAGTTCCATTGCCGGAGGAATAAGCCTGTGACAAGTTAATATAGAAAAGTTACTAGGAACCCCTCTCTCTAAAACAGCTGCATTAGAAGGAGCCGTAGTTTCAAAACCCACACCTAAAAAAACTAGGTCATTATCAATCTTCTTAGCTATCTTAATAGCTTCATTTACACTATAAACAACCTTAACATCAGCCCCATCAGATTTTGCATCAGACAAGCTAGAGGAAGAACCAGGGACATTAAGCATATCTCCAAAAGTAGCTAAAGTCAATCCCTTTCTTGCCAATTTTATTGCCCTATCAATAACCCTAGCCGGAGTAACGCAAACCGGACAACCAGGCCCCATCTTAAGATCAAAGTTATCTGGAAGCAGAGATCTCAAACCATATCTTGTTATAGCTTGTTCATGGGTTCCACAGACATGAATAGCTCTGACCTCTCTTTCAGGGCAAAGATCCTTGATCTTTTTAGAAAACCTCTGAGCAAGTTCTTTTTTATCCATATCTACTCTAAAGACTCAAGATATTCATCAAACAATTCTAATCTCTTTTCAGCTTCTTCTTGAGGTAAAACCTCTATAGCATGACCAACATGATTTAATATGTAATCCCCTTCCTCTACATCATCAACAAAATCGATCCTAACCTTCTGCCTGGTACCCTTAAAATCCACTAAAGCCTCATTACCATCTATATCAATAATTTCGCCAGGCACGCCAACACACATAAAATCACTCCAACAATCTATAAAACTATATCGAGTAATGTAAAAGTAACTACTCCAAGAAAAAAAAGATATTAAATTCCTTGTAAGAGCCTTAAAGACCAGTAAATCCTCTTTCACTGAACTAAGAAAGATATCAAAAGACTAAGACCTAATAAAAAATCAAACCAAATTTAAATCCCCTTAAATAAAACTTTAGCCCAATTTAACCTTTGGCCCAGGAGGTCGACTTCCTGAGTTTTTGTTTTGGGTGGTGGTGCGTTGGGTAGGGTAGGATATGATTTGAGAGGTAATTTGATGATATATGGGATGTTGGGTTGGATAGCTCTCTAGTTTTTTGATCTGGTGGGGGGTGTTAGGGGGTGAAGGGGGTATGAATAGTTTTTCTGAACGAAGAAGGTTTCTTCTGACATCAGGGGCACTGTTGCCGGTGTCCGGAAGCCACTACCATTGACCTGGGCCTTTGTGTATCAAGCTAGGCAAAGGTAGGTAGGTAATCACAAAACAAGATAGGTGGATGTTCCATCTCTGGCAGGACGTTTCTGTAGAAAACTCCGTTAGGTAATCAGAAAACCAGATTATACGACACGAATGAATAGGACGGAAGCACCTTTCCCTAACCAACAGTTAGCTAGGTGAAGGAGGTAACTACAATGGACATAACTAAATAGATAGGTCCCTTAATTAGATATGGTAAATAATAAATTTTTTAGTGGAATAGGTAAATGGTAAGGTAAAAAGTTTGTTTTGGGAGATTTAATCTCTGAAGTTGATTGAGGTAATTTATAAGGTGTGGGGGTTAAGAAGAAAGTTTTATTAAAAGAAAAGTTTAAGTAATGCGTTGCATGGTAAATACCTGTTTTGGATGTGTGTTAAATAAAAAACATCCGTCAAGCAATGTGCTGTCTTTGTTGTTGCCTGGAAGAGGGTATTGGTCTTTAGCTTTTAATTGGGCTCGTAGCTCAGCTCGGCAGAGCGTCTGGCTTTTAACCAGACGGTCAGGGGTTCAAATCCCCTCGAGCCCGTTTCTGTTTGTTTAATGGGAGGATAAAAAGTTTGCCGAAGGAATATAATGTATTAGATCACGATCTAGTTCCTGATCACGAACTATTGTCGGAAAAAGAGGTTGAGGAGCTTAAAGAGGAAGAAGATATACAGTTAGGTAGCCTCCCAAAGGTGCTTAAGAGGGATCCCGTTGCTAAAGAACTTGATGCCGAGCCAGGTGATGTTTTAAAAGTGATCAGGGAAAGTCCAACTGCGGGTAAAGCATTAGCGTATAGACTAGTTATAGACGAAGAATTATAAAGGAGGAATAACTTGAATCGGGAGGAAGTTACTAAATCATATTTAGAGGGTAAAGACATAGCTAGCCATCATATTGAATCTTTTAATGATTTTTTGGATAAAGGTCTGCAGAAAGTAATAGATGAACATGGGACGATTGAAACTGATATTGAAGAGGATGAGATAGAAAATTACGAAATCAAATTAGGAGAAATAAGAGTAGGTAAACCTATAGTTAGGGAGGCCGATGGATCTACAAGTGAGCTGTATCCTACAGAAGCTAGATTAAGAAATTTAACTTATTCTGCTCCTTTAGAGCTTGAAATGATTCCAATAAGGAACGGTAATGAGGAAAAGGCCGAATGGGTTGAGATAGGAATTCTTCCTATTATGCTGAGGTCCAAATACTGTAATCTAAATGACCTTGATAGAGAGGAGTTAATAAGAAATGGTGAGGATCCAAAAGACCCTGGTGGCTATTTTATAATTAATGGATCTGAAAGAGTTTTGGTTACCTTAGAGGATCTAGCTCCTAATAGGATAATGGTTGAATACAATGATCGATATGGTGATCAGATAGAAGTAGCTAAAACTTTTTCTAAGAGAGAAGGATATAGAGCACTAATTATAGTCGAAAGAGGTAGAGATGGTCTGCTAGAAGTTTCTTTTCCTGGACTATCCGGGCGCATAAACTTCATAACCTTAATGAGGGCACTAGGACTTGAGAGTGATAAAGAAATATCTGACTCTGTTTCTGACGACACCGAGATAATGAAGTACATGTTCGAAAACCTAGAAGAGGCTGAAGTAGAATCACAGGAAGAAGCTATAGAAAAAATAGGTAATAGGGTTGCGGCAGGCCAAGCAAAAGAGTACAGAAACCAAAGAGCAAATTATGTCTTAGAACATTATCTACTACCTCATCTTGGAAATGATGAAGAGGATAGGATTTTAAAGGCTCACTATCTAGGGAGAATGGCTGAGAGCTGTTTTGAGCTAGCATTGGGTAGAAGAGAAGAAGGAGATAAGGACCACTATTCAAACAAAAAACTAAAGCTTTCAGGAGATCTTATGGAAGACCTATTTAGAGTAAGCTTTAACAGGTTAACAAAAGATGTAAAATATCAGCTAGAAAGAGCAAACACTAGGAACAGAGAATTAAGCGTTAAAACTTCAGTTAGGCCAGATGTCTTATCTCAGAGACTTCAAAGTGCAATGGCAACAGGAGAATGGGTAGGAGGAAGAACAGGAGTAGCTCAACTACTGGATAGAACAGATCACATGGCATCATTAGCTCATCTTAGAAGAGTGGTTTCACCATTATCGAGATCACAGCCTCATTTCGAGGCAAGAGACCTGCATCCAACCCACTGGGGAAGAATATGTCCAAGCGAAACTCCAGAAGGACCTAACTGTGGTCTGGTCAAAAATTACGCAATGGCAGTAGAATTAACAAAAGGAGTAGAAGACTCTCAGGAAATCGAAGAAACTCTGTACAAATTTGGAGTAAACAACATAGAGAGGGTCTAAAGTGAAAGGATCAAAAGTTTTCCTAAACGGAAGTTTAGTCGGAACCCATAATGAACCTAGAAAACTAGTTGAAGAAATCAGAAAAGCAAGAAGAGAAAATAAGTTACCAGAAGAACTAAATACCTCTTATAGGGAAAAAACAGACCAAATAATTGTTCGAACAGGTGGAGGAAGAGCTAGAAGACCTCTGATAGTGGTGAGAGATGGAGAGCCCCTATTAACCGATGAACATGTACAGAAATTAAAAGAAGATGAATACAGTTGGCAGGACCTAGTAGAAGAAGGAGTAGTCGAATATGTAGATGCTGAAGAAGAAGAGAACTGCCTAATAGCTATAAATGAAGAAGATATAACGGAAAAACATACTCATCTTGAACTTGATCCTGCTTTAATATTAGGAATAGCAGCTTCAGCGCTACCTTATCCAGAACATAACGCATCACCAAGAAACACCATGGGAGCAGGAATGGTTAAACAGGTTCTCGGTCTTCCACAAGCAAATTTTAGATTAAGAGGCGATACCCGTGGTCATTTACTCCATTACCCTCAAACTCCTTTAGTTAAAACGAGAGTCCTAGATGAAATTGAATATGGAGACCGGCCTGCAGGACAAAACTTCGTAGTAGCCGTTCTTTCACACGGCGGATATAACATAGAAGACGCATTAATAGTGAATAAGGCTTCTATAGACCGAGGTTTAGGTAGAAGCCACTTTTTTAGGATGTACGAAGGAGAAGAAAGAAGATACCCAGGTGGACAACAAAATCGATTTGAGATACCTGATCCAGAGGTTAGAGGATCAAGAGGGTCAGAAGCTTACAAACACCTGGATGAGGACGGAATAGTGAACCCGGAGATGGATGTAGGCCCAAACGATGTATTAGTTGGTATGACAGCTCCTCCAAGATTTCTAGAAGAACCAACTGAACTAGGTCTATCACCTCAAAAAAGAAGAGAAACCAGTGTGACAATGAGATCAAACGAAGAAGGAACTGTAGATACAGTAATATTAACTGAAACTGAAGAAGGACTTAGATTATCAAAAGTAAGAGTTAGAGACGAAAGAATACCAGAACTAGGTGACAAATTCGCAACGAGACACGGCCAAAAAGGCGTGATAGGAAATATTGTTCCTCAAGAGGATATGCCATTCAGCGAGGACGGAGTCGTACCTGACCTCATAGTAAACCCTCATGCAATACCAAGCAGAATGACGGTAGGACATGTTTTAGAAATGATCGGAGGAAAAGTTGCTTCGCTAAGAGGAGAAGAAGTAGATGGAACCCCATTTAGCGGTGAAAGCGAAGAAAAACTCAGAGAACAACTACAAAAATATGGATTCAGCCACTCAGGAAAAGAAGTCCTCTACGACGGAAGAAATGGAAAAAAACTCAAATCAAACATATTTACAGGAGTAATATTCTACGAAAAACTATATCACATGGTATCAGGAAAAATACATTCCAGATCCAGAGGACCAGTACAAGTACTAACTAGGCAACCAACTGAAGGAAGAGCTAGGGAAGGAGGACTAAGATTCGGAGAAATGGAAAGAGATTGTCTAGTAGGTCACGGAGCATCAATGGCTCTAAAAGATAGGTTACTAGATGAATCAGACAGAGTCGTTGAACTAGTATGTGAAAGCTGTGGACATGTAGCAGTCTACGATAAAAAAAGAAATGTTAGCTACTGTCCAGTATGTGGAGAAGATGTAGTACTTTCTCAAGTTGAAATGAGTTACGCGTTCAAGGTTCTACTAGATGAAATAAAAAGCATGTGTATAATGCCACGGATAGAATTAGAAGACAAGGTATGAGGAAGATAAAATGAGTCAACCCTTAAAAAAGATAAGTAGTATTAATTTTGGTATTTTATCTCCGGAAGAAATCCGTGAGATGAGCGTAACAAAAATAATAACTCCTGATACGTACGATGACGATGGTTATCCCATTGAAATGGGTCTCATGGACAGAAGATTAGGGGTAATAGACCCAGGTTTAGAATGTAAAACATGTGGTGGACGACCGGGAGAATGCCCAGGTCATTTTGGTAGAATAGAACTAGCAGCACCAGTAGTCCATGTAGGTTATGCGAGAGAGATTAGGAAAATATTAAGAGCCACATGCAAAGAATGTGGTAAATTACAATTAACAGAAGACGAAAAAGAAAAATACCTAGAAGAAATCCAAAAAAGAATAGATATAGGTGAAGACCCGGAAGATGTCGCTCGAGAGGTCTTCAAAGAAGCAAGAAAAAAAGACGAGTGCATATACTGCGGAACAACTAAAAACGACATAAAATTCGAAAAACCCACTACATTCAAAGAAGACGGAGAAAAACTAACCGCAACAGATGTCAGAGAATGGCTTGCCAACATACCAGACAAAGACGTAAGAGTCTTTGGAATGGATCCAGAAAACGCTAGACCAGAATGGCTGGTACTAGAAGTTCTACCAGTACCACCCGTGACAATAAGACCCTCAATAACCCTAGAATCAGGCCAAAGATCAGAAGACGACCTAACCCACAAACTAGTTGACATACTAAGAATAAACCAAAGATTCCAAGAAAATAGAGATGCAGGAGCTCCTCAACTAGTAATAGAAGACCTATGGGAACTAATCCAATACCATGTAACTACATTCCTAGACAACAAAGTATCTGGAATACCACCAGCAAGGCACAGGTCAGGAAGAACACTAAAAACACTGGCTCAAAGACTAAAAGGAAAAGAAGGAAGATTCAGAAACAACTTATCAGGAAAAAGAGTAAATTTTTCAGCTCGAACAGTTATCTCTCCAGACCCAAATATATCTATTAATGAAGTAGGAGTACCCAGACAGATGGCAAAAGAACTCACAATACCACTCGAAGTCACAGAGAGAAATATCGAAAAAGCTAGGAAACTAGTTAAAAGAGGACCAGAAAACCATCCAGGAGCAAACTATGTGGAAAGAACAGACGGAAGAAAACAAAAAGTAACCGAAGAAAACTGCGAAGAAATAGCCCAAAAAATTGAAGAAGGCTGGCACATTGACCGCCACCTAAAAGATGGAGATGTAGTACTTTTCAATAGGCAACCATCTCTACATAGAATGAGCATAATGGCACACGAAGTAAAAGTAATGCCATACAAGACATTCAGACTGAACTTATGCGTATGCCCACCATACAACGCCGACTTCGACGGAGACGAAATGAACCTCCATGTACTGCAAGGAGAAGAAGCAAGAGCAGAAGCAGAAGTACTAATGAAAGTCCAAACACAGCTACTCTCACCCAGATTTGGAGCACCAATAATAGGAGGTATACACGACCATATTTCAGGGTCATACCTACTGACACGGAAAAAAACAAAACTAGAAAAAAGCGAAGCAATAGAATTACTCAGAAAAGCAGAAATAAAGGAACTACCAGAACCCACAGAAGAAGAAAGCGGCCAAAAGTATTGGTCGGGTAAAAAAATATTCAGCCAAGTCATCCCAGAA
This sequence comes from Candidatus Methanohalarchaeum thermophilum, assembly GCA_001914405.1. Lineage (GTDB taxonomy): Archaea > Halobacteriota > Methanonatronarchaeia > Methanonatronarchaeales > Methanonatronarchaeaceae > Methanohalarchaeum > Methanohalarchaeum thermophilum. The sequence continues at coordinate 43,810 of MSDW01000002.1, read as the reverse complement.
GACATCAACCTAACCTATAGAGGAGAAACCTGCAAAAGCTGTGAAACATGCGACGAAGAAGAATGCGAAAACGAAGCATATGTAAAAATAAGAAACGGGGAACTAAAAACAGGAGTAATAGACGAAAAAGCATTCGGGGCATTTAGTGGAGAAATACTAAATGAAATAGTTAGAGAATATGATAAATCAAAGGCAATAAATTTCCTGAACAGAGTAACAAGAATGTCAATAAGTGCAATAACAAAATTTGGTTTTTCAATAGGAATCGACGACGAGGACCTACCAAAAGAAGCAGAAAACCAGATTGAAAGAGTAGTAGAAAATGCCGAAGAAGAAGTTGATAGATTAATAGAGACCTATGAAAGAGGAGAACTCGAACCAATACCTGGAAGATCACTCGATGAAACACTAGAAATGAAGATCATGCAGAGACTAGGAAATGCAAGAGACAAAGCAGGAAACATAGCAAGCCAACACCTAGATCCGGACAACGCAGGAGTAATAATGGCAGTATCCGGAGCAAGAGGATCAATGCTAAACTTAACCCAAATGACAGCTTCCGTTGGACAACAATCTGTAAGAGGAGAACGAATAAACAGAGGATTCGAAGATAGAACCCTAACTTCATTCGAAAAAGATGACCTAAGCGCGGATGCCAGAGGATTCGTATACTCAAGCTACAAAGACGGATTATCTCCTACAGAATTCTTTATGCACGCAATGGGAGGAAGAGAAGGATTAGTAGATACCGCAGTCAGAACAGCGCAATCAGGTTACATGCAAAGAAGACTAATAAACGCTCTCCAGGATCTGAAAGTAGGAAAAGATGGAAAAGTAAGAAACACAAGCGGTGAAATAGTCCAATTCGACTTTGGGGAAGACGGAATAGATCCAACAAAAAGTAACAGAGGAGAAGCAGTAGACCTAGATAGAATAATAGAGGATATAAAGGAGGACGAAGAATGAAGATAAAACAAAAAATAAAGAAATACGAAGGAAAAATCCCTCCAAAAGTTCTAAAAGACATACAGACCAAGACAAAAGAAGAAAATTTAACAGAAAAAGAACTAGACAAATTACTAGAAAAAACTAAGGAAGAATTCGATAGAAAACAAGTCGAATATGGAGATCCAGTAGGCACGGTAGCTGCACAGTCTATAGGAGAACCAGGCACCCAAATGAGCATTAGCTACAATGAGAAAGTAATACTAAGAAAAGACGATGAAATAAAAATCCAAGAAATCGGAAAGTTTACAGACAAAAAACTCAAAGAAGACTCTAGGAAAAAAGGTAACTGGGAAGTAACCGATATCTCTAACGAAGAAATCGAAGTACCCTCCTTGACCGAAAAAGAAAAAATAGAATGGAAACCAGTAGAAGAATGCAGCAGACATCCAGCTCCTAATAAATTAATAGAAGTAAAAACTAAGTCAGGAAGAAATATAAAAGCAACAAAATCACATTCATTCTTAATTAGAAAAAATAACGATATAAAACCAGTTTCAGGTTCAGAACTGAAAGAAGGAGATAGAATCCCTTCAATGAGAAAATTAAAGCAAAACTGCATCACTAAAATAAAAACCAACAACTACGCTAAACCAAAACGGACTAAAAGTAAACTACCAGAAAAGATAAAATTAGATAAAGAATTTGGCTGGTTAATAGGTACCTACTTAGCAGTGGGAAAATGCAAAAACCATGTAATTAGTTTCCCAAGCCAACAACAAGATGTCGAGAAAAAGATAAAAACAATCTCAAATAGGTTTAATTTCACCCTAAAAAACACTCTACAAGACAATTCTCAAGAGAAAGACCTTAAAATAAACTCCAAGCAGCTATCCGATCTACTTACAAATACATGCAACACCGAACCAAGCAATAAGAAAATACCAGAATTTGCTTACTCAGCCAGAGACAAATTCGTTTCAGCTCTACTAAAAGGGATCTTTGACACAAAAGGAGCTATAGACAATGAAAAACACGAAATTAACTTCGAATCAAGGTCAATTAAATTAATAAATGGTATCTCATTACTTCTGAATAGACTAAACATATTTTCAATGAAAAAGACACAAAACCAACAAAACAAGCTAACCATTCCACAAAAATACGCCAATAGATTCAAGGAAAAAATAGGTTTCAACAAAGAATACAAAACAAAGGAGATTTATGAGCTAAAAGAGCCATCAACTCCAGATCAAATAGATAAAATAGATAAGGTACCGGGAACAGCCAAATTAATCAAGGAAATATCAGAACAAATAGACATAGACATACCTAAAGAAATAGATAACATCCCTGAAACAGGAAATATAGAGAGAACAACCCTACAGAACCTTTTAGAAGACATTAATCAAGAAAAAATTAAAGGAAAAACCGAGGAAAAAATAAAAGAACTTGAAAAAGCAGTTGAAAGCGAAGTTATATGGGATGAGATAATAGAAATAGAAGAAAAAGACCCAAGCCATGACTATGTATACGACTTCAGCGTCAAAGACACTGAAAACTTCACTACATATCAAGGAATAGTAACCCACAACACAATGCGTACATTCCACTACGCTGGTGTCGCTGAAATCGATGTTACCTTAGGATTACCTAGATTGATAGAAATAGTAGATGCTAGAAAAACGCCATCAAGTCCAATGATGACCGTTAAACTTGAAGAAGGATATGCAGAAGACAGAGACAAAGCGAGAGAAGTAGGATGGGAGATCGAAGAAACATTGATTGAAGATATCTCCAACATCGAAACCGATTACTCAAAGATGAGAGTTAAGTTAGAACTAGATATGGAGATGGTTAAACAGAGAAACCTAACAAAAGAAGATGTTGCAGATCAAATAGAATCTGAACTGGGAAATGAAGTTAAATTCGAAGACGATAGTCTAATAATTAGGCCTGAATCCTCATCTTATAGGAAACTCCTAAGATTAGTTGAAAATCTAAAGGAAGTAAGAGTTTCAGGGATAGAAGGAATAAAGAGAGTTATAATAAGAAAAGAATCTGGCGAATACACTATATACACAGAAGGGTCAGCATTTACTGAGGCACTTAAAGTAGATGGCGTGGACGCCTCTAGAACTAGAACAAATGATTTACATGAAATATACGATGCACTAGGAATAGAAGCAGCTCGACAGGCAATAATTGACGAAGCAAAGGACACATTGGAAGAACAAGGCCTTGAAGTTGATGTAAGACATGTAATGCTAGTTTCTGACATAATGACTAACCACGGTAAAATCAAACAAATAGGTAGACACGGAGTCAGCGGAGAAAAAGAAAGCGTTTTAGCCAGAGCATCATTCGAAGTAACAGTAAACCACCTGCTTGATGCGGGTAAAAGAGGAGAAAAAGATGAACTTAAGGGCGTTCCCGAAAATGTGATAGTAGGTCAACCAGTTGACCTGGGTACAGGTGTAGTTGACTTAACAATGTCTCCAAACATAAAAAAGGAGGATTGATTTAATTGGATTTCGAAAAAGCAATAGAAGATGTATTAAACACTGGAGAAGTAAAAATAGGTTCGAATGAAACAATAAAATCCCTAGAAAATGAGCAAGCCGAGTTAGTTATAGTCGCAAGTAACTGTCCCAAAGAAATAAACGAAGAAATTAACCAAAAATCAAAAGAAGCGGGAACAAGAGTAATTGAAACAGATTACCAGAACTACGAGCTAGGAAAAGTCTGTGGACGACCCCACACAGTAGCTTCACTTTCAATTACAGATGCAGGAGATTCAGGCATATTGGGTTTAAAAGAAACAGGTGGCCAAGATGAGTGAAGTTAAACTCTCATCAGAAGAAATAAGATATATAGCTTTATTTGAAAGCTTAACAAACGCAGGAGCAAAAGACTGCTTAGTAGATCAAGAAAACAGTAGAGTAATATTCGTAGTAAGCGAAGGAGAAATGGGATTAGCAATAGGAAAGGATGGTAGCAACATAAATAAAGTAAAAAACACTATAGGCAAAAAAGTAGAAGTAGTAGAATACTCAGAAAAACCACGCAGATTTATTGAAAACTCACTCTCACCAGCAGACATCCAAGAAATCGAAGTCAAAGACAGAGGAGAAGAAAAAATAGCTACCGTAAATGTAGACGAAAACAAAAAAGGCCTAGTAATAGGAAAAAATGGAAAAAACATAGAAAAAGCAAAATTACTAGCAAAAAGACATTATGATATAGACGACATAATAATAAATTAAGATAAACAAAATCAATCACGAAAATTATTTTAAACATAGAGAACATACTAGGGTTGATTTTCACTTTCTGACAGGTTAATCTAACCTAAACCTTAATTACATCACAATAAACCTAAAGGTTGATAAAATGGGAAATGGAAAGTACGCAGCAAGAAAACTAAAAAAGGATAGACAGAATCATAGGTGGAGCGATAAAAATTACCAGAGAAGAGTCTTAAACTTAGATGAAAAAGCAGATCCCCTTGGAGGAGCACCTCAAGGAAGCGGTATAGTCATAGAAAAAGTAGGAATAGAAGCCAAACAACCTAATTCAGCAATAAGAAAATGCGTTAGAGTTCAATTAATAAAAAATGGAAGGCAACTAACCGCCTTCTGTCCAGGGGACAACGCAATATCATTTATAGACGAACACGACGAAGTCCTAATAGAAGGAATAGGAGGACGAATGGGTAGGTCAATGGGAGACATTCCAGGAGTAAGATTTAAAGTAATAAAAGTAAACGGAGTTTCCCTAGAAGAACTAGTAAGAGGAAACGCAGAAAAACCAATGAGGTAAATAAGATGACAAAGCTATTCGGAAAATACGATCTTACAGAAGTAGAAGTAACCGACAAAGGACTAGAAAGATACATAAACCTAGATCCAGTAGTAGTACCGCATTCAGGAGGAAGAAAAGCAGACAACAAATTTAAATCAGAAGTACCGGTTGTAGAACAACTAATGAACAAACTAATGAGAGGCGAAGAAAATACCGGCAAAAAAAACAGAGCATTTAACATAGTCAAAGACGCATTCGACAGAATAAACCAACAAACAGACGAAAACCCGGTTCAATTACTAGTATACGCAATACAGAACTCAGGTCCAAGAGAAGGAACAGTTAGACTAAAACAAGGAGGAATATCAATACAAAAGCCAGTAGACATATCACCCCAAAGAAGAGTAAACACCGCATTAATGCTAATAGCAAAAGGAGCAAAAAAAGAATCCTTCAAAAACAAAAAAGACATCGAAGACTGCCTAGCCGAAGAAATAATAAAAGCCGCAGACTTTGACATGTCCAGCTACGCAGTATCCAAAAAAGAAGAAAAAGAAAGAGTAGCAAAAGCAGCGAGGTAAAACCATGGGACGACAAAAAAAGATGGTAAAAAAAGTAAAAGAACTAATGAGCGAACGAGAGAAAATAAGAAACATAGGAATAGTCGCTCATATTGACCACGGAAAGACCACGCTCACAGATAACCTTTTAGCAGGAGCTGGAATGATTTCAGAGGATTTAGCAGGTGAACAGCTATTTATGGACTTTGATGAAGAAGAACAGGAGAGAGGAATAACAATAGATGCGGCAAATGTCTCTATGGTCCATGACTTCGATAATGATAACTATCTAATTAACTTAATCGACACTCCAGGTCATGTTGATTTTGGAGGAGACGTCACAAGAGCGATGAGAGCAGTAGATGGAGCTGTAGTTGTTGTTGATGCAGTTGAAGGCTCGATGCCACAGACCGAAACCGTATTAAGACAAGCTATTAAAGAAAATGTAAAGCCCGTTCTCTTTATTAACAAGGTAGATAGGTTAATTAATGAACTTGAACTTTCACCACAAGAAATGCAACAAAAGTTCATTAGTGTCATTGAAGAGGTTAACGAGAAAGTAACGGGAATGATAGAAGACGAAGAAAAGAAGAAGGAATGGAAGGTTAGCGTAAACGATGGAAGCGTTGCCTTTGGTTCAGCTTTATATAATTGGGCTTTAAGTTTCCCGCATATGGAAGAAACAGGTATTAGCTTTAAAGAAATAATTGATCACTGTAGGAATGAAGAACATCTAGAATTACATAAAAAATCCCCATTACATCAAATTGTCTTAAATATGGTGATTCGGCATCTACCGAATCCACTTACTGCGCAGGAGTATCGTATTCCAACTATCTGGGATGGGGATTTAGAGAGAGATGTAGGAGAACAGATGGTAGCATGTGATCCGGATGGAGAAACCGCTTTTATGGTAACTGATATATCAGTGGATCCACACGCAGGCGAAGTCGCTACGGGAAGACTATTCTCAGGTACTCTAAAAGAGGGAATGGAGTTAGAAATTAATGGAGTACCAGGTAAAAACAGGATACAGCAAGTAGGTATCTTTATGGGGCCGGATAGAGTTGATGTTAACAAAGTTCCAGCAGGAAACATCGTAGCTGTAACTGGATTAAAAGAAGCTATAGCAGGGTCTACAGCATCAAGTACAGAAATGACTCCATTTGAAAGCATAAAACACATAAGTGAGCCAGTAGTTACTGTAGCAGTAGAAGCTAAAAATATGAATGACTTACCAAAGCTGATAGAAGTTCTCAGACAAGTTAGCAAAGAAGACCCAACTGTCGAAGTAGAAATAAACGAAGAAACAGGAGAACACCTAATAAGCGGAATGGGAGAACTCCACCTAGAGGTTGTAACCCATAGAATAGAAAGAGACAAGGGCGTACCAATACAGACATCCGAGCCAATAGTCGTATACAGAGAAACAGTCACCGGAAACGCCGGACCAGTAGAGGCAAGATCACCGAACGGACATAACCGCTTCTACATAGAAGTTGAACCACTACCAGACCAAGCAGTTCAAGAAATAAAAGAAGGTAACGCTACAATGGACATGCCAGAAACAAAGAGAAGAGAAGTACTAAAAGAAGCAGGAATGAGCAAAAAAAACGCAAAAAATGTAAAATCATTACACAACAGCAACGCTTTCGTAGATAGAACAAAAGGAGTTCAATACCTTAGAGACACAATAGAATTAGTACTAGAAGCATTCGAAGACGCAATGGATTCCGGGCCACTAGCAGGAGAACCATGCAGAGGAGTAATGATCAAACTAGACGATGTAAAACTCCACGAAGATGCAGTCCATAGAGGACCAGCCCAAGTAATACCAGCAGTAAGAAAAGCTATACACTCCACAATAGAAGACGCAAAACCCACCTTACTAGAACCAATGCAAGAAGTATATGTACACACGCCACAAGAAACAATGGGATCAGCATCCAGAGAGATACAAAGCAGAAGAGGAAGAATAGAAAATATGGGACAAGAAGGAGACCTATCTGTAATAGAAGGAAAAGCTCCCGTAGCAGAAATGTTCGGATTCGCAGGAGACATAAGATCAGCTACAGAAGGTAGAGCAATGTGGAGCACAGAACCAGCTGATTTTGAAGAAGTACCCCAAAATATACAAACAGAATTAATAAAAGAAATTAGAGAAAGAAAAGGTTTAAAAGTTGAAACCCCAAAATCTGATTAAAAACTTTAAGTAAAGAGTAAAGAGGTATAGAATATGTCGGATGAAGATAAACCACACCTGAATTTGGCTCTAATAGGTCATGTGGACCATGGTAAATCGACACTAGTAGGAAGATTACTCTACGAAACAGGGAATGTACCGGAACATGTCATCGAAGAATATAAAAAAGAGGCAGAAGAAAAAGGAAAGTCCACCTTCGAATTTGCGTGGGTAATGGATGAATTATCAGAAGAAAGAGAAAGAGGATTAACAATAGACATAGCCCACAAACGATTCGACACAGACAGCTATTACTTTACCATAGTTGACTGCCCAGGCCACAGAGACTTCGTCAAAAACATGATAACAGGAGCATCACAAGCAGACGCAGCAGTACTTGTAGTAGACGCAAGTGAAGGCGTAATGCCACAGACAAAAGAACATGTCTACCTATCAAAGACACTAGGAATAGACCAAATGATCGTAGCAGTAAACAAAATGGACAAAGTTGACTGGGATGAAAACAAATACGAACAAGTAGAAAGCGAAATAGACGAACTCCTAAAAAGAATAGGATACAAACCAGGAGACATCCAATATGTACCAATAAGCGCACTAGAAGGCGGAAACATCGCAGAACCAGCAGACACATCACCTTGGTACGATGGACCAAACCTACTAGAGGAACTAGACAACCTAAAGAAACCAGAAGAACCGGTAGACCTACCACTAAGAATACCAATCCAAGATGTATACAGCATAAGCGGAATAGGAACAGTTCCAGTAGGCAGAGTAGAAACAGGTAAGATAAAACCAGAAGAAGAAGTAAGATTCGAACCAAGCGGAAAAACTGGAGAAGTAAAATCAATAGAAATGCACCACGAAGAAGTACCAGAAGCAGGTCCAGGAGACAACATAGGATTTAACATAAGAGGAGTAGGCAAAGACGAAATACAAAGAGGAGATGTAGCAGGACATACAGATAACCCACCAACAGTAGTAGACGAATTCACAGCACAAATAATAGTTTTAAGCCATCCAAGCGCAATAACAGCAGGATACACACCAGTATTCCACGCTCATACATCACAAGTAGCATGCACAATCACAGAGATACTACAAAAGAAAGACCCAAAAACCGGAGAAGTGAAAGAAGAAAACCCAGACTTCATAAAACAAGGAGATTCAGCTGTAGTAAAAGTAAAACCACAAAGACCACTAGTAATAGAGAAACTAAAAGAAATACCACAACTAGGTAGATTTGCAATAAGAGACATGGGCCAAACGGTTGCAACAGGAGCCGTCATGGACCTAAAGGAGAAAGAATAATGAAAAACAGGTGATACAGTGAAACAGAGCGCAAGAATACGATTAACCGGAACCAATGTAGAAAAAATTAAAGACGTAGTCAAAGAGATTAAAAGCGTAGCTGAGAGAACAGAAGTAGGGATAAGCGGACCAGTACCACTTCCCACGAAGACGCTTGTAGTCCCCACCAGAAAATCCCCAGATGGAGAAGGAGCAGCCACATGGGAACACTGGGAGATGAGGATCCACAAAAGACTAATAGACATCGAAAGCGATGAAAGAGCTCTAAGACAACTAATGAGACTTCAAGTCCCAGACGGAGTTCACATAGAACTAGTAATAGAAAACTAAGAAAAAAAAATTCTCCCCTATTTTTTATTATATATCAAAGCTGGGGTAGCCAAGTCCGGCCCAACCGAGAAAAGGGGCCACAGGCGCTAGCCTTGAGTACAACAAAGAAAGCTAGTGTGCCTAACGGCACTCAGGGGTTCAAATCCCCTCCCCAGCGCTTTAACCAAATGCTTAAAGAGATACATCCTCTCTACCTTCTTTAAGAACACAGCATACCCCAATAATTTTGAAATGAGTTCTGAGATAGAAATTTTTATATTACATAGAAATATAGAATTTAGATGGTGCATACACTGAAACAAATAACAGGAGCTATATTGGTAGGATTTGGATTGCTGGCTGAAGTAATAAATTCTTGGTTACCTCATTTCTTTTGGGCAGTTGCTCATATAGGAAGAGGACTTTCTTTGCTAGGGGGAGGCCAATTTACAGCCCCATCAAGATATGGAGAGTTTTTAAATGCGCCCTTTAACTCTATAAATATTTTTATAGGAACAAGAATTCTTATATGGGCCATAATAATAACCGGTCTAGCCTTAATTGTATGGGGAATAATAGAAGAAAAAAACTCTAAATAAGTAAACTATAATTTAATCAATAGAGGGGCTATATATTATTTATATTAGGGTTTTTGGTAGATTAAGAGGATATTTAGTAAATGAAATTAAATAAAATAGGTTTTAGCTTTATTTGGTGAAAGAACCCTCTATTCCCAAGTCTTTGTTAATATATCAGAGTATTGGTGTAGTTTTTAGGATAGAGAGGATGGATCCATCGTAACTCTTAATATAAATAGTTCGAGAAAGGTTATTAATTAAAAGAAGCTGGCAGTTCCTTGGCTTTTTATTGTCTTCTATATGCTAAAAACCGATTTCACAGTTTTTTTAAATTGTATACATCTTAGAATCACCATTGAATAGGTTTATGAACTAATCTCAAAAACTTGGAGGTTAAGTTTTAGTATTTTTTGTGGGGCTGTTGGCAGAGAGCATAAGGAGACTAATTGGCAAATATGTGATAATATCTGTGTTTACACCAGTTTTTCTCTCAGAAACAAATAGTTCTTCTTTTTTGGTTGAGTAAAGTAAACCAAAGTACAAATGAAAGAGAGTAGGTTTTATCATGGTTGGAGGCCGCAGAGAAAGCATTTACTTTAGCAAATAAATCTGATTAAGTTTGAGAAGGATAATTTTGGGGAAGGGATTGTGTAAAAAATAAATATTACTTTGGTTCATGATATAATGTGGGTTGTTCTGTATGAACTCAGAGGGATTATTTGATCTAGAAGTTTTAGACGAAGAAAGGTACATAAAAGATCAGTTAGAAACTACAAATTCAATTCAGTTTTTATTTTGCCGCGACTGTAACTGGAAAGGAGACAGATACAAAGCTCAAGAGCATGTATCAGAGAATAAAAACCACGAAATATCTCACTGTTCCATAAAGAGGGGCTGGGTTCAAATAAATGGAGAAAGAAAAACTAAAATCGAGCAAACAAGCTTAATCCCAGATAATGTAAGAGAAGTAATTGAAAAATTAGATCTCATTTAACTTATTTGCTGAGAAATCTCCTTCCTTTCTTTGATAGGATGGGAGGGTGAATCATTACAGGGTATTTGTATTTGGGTGGCCAATGGGGGTTTTTGTTGAGAGATTCCTAGCCCAATAGCCAAGTTTGAGTGGGCAAGCACTTGAGCGCAATGCTCCATCGCAATAGATACGTGGTGGGGTTGGGGGGCCTCCTCTGTGATCGAGCCTAGGACCAAGGCGCATGATGGCGATGGACATGGCCATAAGTACTGTAAACCAGTATTTAAGTCCTTGTGGGCCTGCAATGTTTGGCAGTCCGTGTCTGCCTTTGTTAGACCATTCGGTAACAAGGCTCCAAATCTTGGATACTGGTCTTGTGAATGGATGGAAGCACCTTCCTAATCTTTGATTAGGTAGGTGAGGAGGTTACCAAGGAATTCACCTTTTTAACCGAAAATTTAGTGACTGATGGTTTCACGAGAAATTAGTTAACTTTGAAGAGTTTTATTTTAGTGGTGCATAAGACCTCTTAATCACTTATAAATTGTGGGTAAAGTAGTGGTAGTTCACTGATTAACTCGGGGTAATTGAACGCTAATTGTATAAAAACTTATGGTCTTAGAGTTATATAGAAAGTTAGTTGAAGAATTTGAGAAGAGGGGGTTTTTCGGTTGGTTAAGTTACAAGAAATATCGGATAGAGAATGGGATTATTTAGTTGTTTTAGATGCATGTAGATACGATAGTTTTGAAAAGGTTTATTTGGATTACCTAGAGGGTAATTTAGAGAAAAGGCAGAGTAGAGGTTCTTCAACCCAGGAATGGCTTGCAAAGACATTTAAGGATAAATACGATTTAACTTATATTTCTGCAAATCCATATGTCAATAGCTTTGGAATTCCCTTAGATGAATCTTACTGGGGATATGGTTACGAATGGAATCCTACTGACCATTTTGAGGAAATAATTGATGTATGGCATGAAAGATGGGATGAAGAACTAGGAACGGTTCATCCTAGGGATGTTAATATGTCCTTCTTTGAAAATCCAGGCAGGGAAAGAACAATAATTCACTATATGCAACCGCATTTTCCTTTACTAAATGCTGGTAGAGGAAATAGACTAGGTAAGATGAGAAATGGAATAAGAGATACAAAATCCACGGTTTTAACTAGAATCAAAGACAAAGTTGGGTTTAATATAGAAAAATACTTGAATAAAAACCCGTTATGGATGTTTGGAATGCTTCTGGATCTGGATCTCAGGAAAATAGTCAAAGAAATATGGAGAAATGGGTTTAAGACAACAATAATGAAATATTACGAAGAAAACCTTAGATTAGTACTAGAAACTGTTTCAAATCTAATCGATTCTCTTAGAGATAAAGGAAAAATCATAGTAACGGCAGATCATGGTGAGGCCTTCGGTGAAAATGGGGTCTGGGAGCACCATATAGAAACCCACATACCAACATTAATAGAAGTTCCTTGGTTAGAGGTAAACTAAGACAAGAAAAATAAAACCCATCTAAAAATTAACCTCGAGGAAGTTTTAGAGGACTGTAAGCTCTCTCTCTTTTAGGGAGGATTCATGAACTCTTTCATAATTTATATGTATCCTGAAATCTAGCTTGGAGGTAATGGGTTTTGTGGTAATCTCCAAGTTTTTAGAGTTTATGGAAGCGCTTTGGATAGTGGAGGTTGAATCCCTTCACTAAACATAGGTTTAAGCCCCTACTGCAGAATGAAGACTCTCTAAGGCAGGACTTGAAGCTAAGCCACCTACTTTACTGTTGAACTGTTAACCTGGGCCTCTGAAGGCTTTTGCTAACAAGTCTGTGACAGTAGAGTAGAGTAGATTAGATTAGATTAGAGTAGAGTAGAGTAGAGTGGTAGGCTGGTTGTGAAGTGACCCCACAGCAGAGCTGTGGAGCTTTCCTACGAGCCTTATTTATAGAAGGAGTTTTTTTCCATTCGCATTCGGGGGTTTTCTCATGCACCTAAATCAACACTTGGAACTATTTGCTCCAAGAGAAAAATTGGATCAAGACACAAGAGCCCATATATTAACTTAACTCTTAGGATGGTTCCCTTATTCTCTTCTGGTAGCTCCTAAACCAGCCACTAGGACTTCCCCTTAGAGGTTTTGAGTTTACCCTAATATATCTTATTTGATGTAGTGTCTTGGGGTCTTTAGCTTAGCCAGAATACCTCGAGAGACAATGGGATTGATTTTTGGTTTGAAAAAGGCAGACAAATCCAATCAACTGCCGGCTATCTCTAACCAGTTCCTAATATCTCTTAAGCGTTACTGAAGGCATTTATCCCTACGGCAGAGCCGCGGGTTTTTCTGCCATGCTCTAATATAAAAAAGTGAGTGTTTACTCCTTTTCAGAGTGTCTCTATGAAGCTTTTCCAATAGGTAACTCGAAAGCCGGATGGCACGACATGGGGTAAATGAATGATCTCCATGAATTTGTTTGTAGGTGGATGTCAGTGGAGGTGATGTTTTTTATTGGTGTATTTTTTTCTTGGTGGTTTGGTAGGATGTCGTTTTTTAGGGGGGTTTACATTTGATTTAGTTTTTGGGTGGTTTTGATGTTAGTAAGGAGTATTGGGTTTATGGTAAGGTTTGTGGTGGGGTTTTTCTTCTAGTTTTTGGAGTTGGGTGTGGGGGTGTTGTGGGGTTTTGGGGGTGGAACTTATGAAAATGGCATATGAGGGGTTGGTGGCTTTTTGCGTTACTTTTATGGTAGTATCTCTACCTTGAAACTATGTGGGTGTGAATGGATGGAAGCTCTGCCCTCCTAAGGCAAAGAGGATGTTATTGTAGTGTTTTTAATGTTTTATGTTTTTTTAAGGAACTTTAATGCCATTAAACGAATTAAATAGTTATAAATATTGGTTATTAGTTTATTCAGGTTCAAAGTTTTAGTCTTCGACTTTTATTTCTTTTTTTCCTTCCCATAGGCCGTGTAGGTTGCATTTGGCCCATGCTTTTAGGGGATGTGAGTGGTCGAGTTTAATTGAAGTTTTCATTATATAGTGGCTATATTGGGGTGTTAGGTTTAGTCTAGACAGGAATGTGTCACCTGCGTATAGTTCAAGCCATTCTATAAAATGAGTGGGCTTGTTAGGGTGTTCCATGTATTCTCCTACTTTAACTTCAACTTCAAATAGTTTTCCTTTTTTGACTTTGTCTGGTGCATTAATTATTACTGCATGTTTTTTCTCTAGGTCGTCCATTTTTTCTACATCTTCTGTGCTGGGTTTGTTTACCCCACAAAGAATATCTTTATCACAACTTTCTTCCATAATTAACTACCATAACAAGATAAGTAAAAATATTAGATATAATTGTCGTTTTTTTATCTTAGTGGTTGGGAAGATCCTTCCTAGATCTCTGATTTTGGTGGGGAGGAAGTTACTTCTTAAATGTGTGTTTGGTTTCGTTTGGTAGGTAAAGGATGGTGGGGATTTTGTTGTAGAATTTAGAATTAAGTTGTTAAATTTTGGTTTTTTAGGGGAAATTTTTTAACCTACAACAATTAATGAAAAAACCGTGATATAACTTCTTTTATTTTGGGGGTAATTACTTGGGATACACGAAATTTGAGAAAGCTAGGATAATTGGGGCGAGGGCTCTTCAGATTTCTCTGGGAGCTCCAGTTCTAGTTGAGGCTAATGGGGAAAAGGAGTCACTAGAACTAGCGAAAATGGAATTTGAGAAAGGAATAATACCAGTTACCGTTAAAGAAAATAAGGAAGAGATGAAGAAACACTATTTTGGAGAAATTGAAACCTAGATTGAGTGAAGTTAGTGCCAAAAACCATTTTTTAAATAGATCGGTGTAAGAATGAGTACTTTAATTAATGACATTAAACTCAGAAAGATAATAAACAGTCGTGGCGAAGAAACGGTGGAAGTTGAAGTCTACCTTAGTAGTGGCTCAGTTGGGAGGTTTTCTGCACCTAGTGGGGCCAGCGTAGGGAAATATGAGGCCAAAGCATTACCTGATGGAGGAGTAGATGAAGGAATAAAATATGTTGAAGACGAAGTAAAGCCGAAATTAATAGGTAACGATGCTCTAAATCAAAGAAAACTGGATCAATTGTTGAAAGAAGTAGACGGGACTGAGAATTTCTCAAAGATGGGTGGAAATTTTAGTATATCCCTTTCGATAGCGTTTGCGAAGGCCGTGGCTGAAGAAACAGATAAGCCTTTTTATGAACACTTATCGGATGAGATTGGATATAATCCTCTTCTTCCTTTGCCTTTAGGTAATATAATAGAAGGAGGAGAACATGCTGGTGAAGGAGCAACTGAAATTCAGGAGTTTTTAACTCTTCCCTTAGATCCTGATTCCGTAAAAGAAGCAGTATTAGCTAATGCTAGGGTACACCAAGAGGCAGGAAAGATACTTTCGGAGAGAAAAAGAGATTTTTCAGGTGGTAAAGGCGATGAAGGAGGATGGGTTGCTCCTTTAAACACTGAAGAAGCCTTGAATGTATTAGAAAAAGCTAAAAACAGAGTAGAGAATCGATTTAATCTTAATATAGGAATAGGTTTAGATCTAGCCGCGAGTGAAATGTGGGATGGATCCGTTTACAGGTATAGAAGAGACCTCGATAAAAGAGAAAAAGACCAAATAGATTTCATAGAATCACTAACCCAGGAATACGACCTAAAATACATAGAAGATCCATTGGATCAAGATGCATTTGATGGCTTTAGCGATTTAAATAGTGAACTTGGTAACTCTACTTTGATATGTGGGGACGACCTATTTACTACAAACAAGACCAGGATAAAAAAAGGGATAAAAAATAAATCTGCTAATTCAATACTGATCAAGCCAAATCAGATAGGGACATTAACCGGTACTGTGGAAGCGATTGAGATGGGAAAAGAAAATAATTACAAGCTAGTAGTATCCCATAGATCCGGAGAAACCTCTGATAACTCCATATCCCATATTGGAGTTGCTTGTACTGAAGTTATAAAAACTGGAGCGGTTGGAGGAGAAAGAGTTTCTAAGTTAAATGAATTGATTAGAATCGAAGAAAAAACAAATATAGAAGTTTCAAACTTGAGGTGTTAATTTGGAAGAAACCGAAATGGTAGAAGAAGACACGCTAATACCAGTAGAAGATTACCTTAAAGCGGGAGTACATATAGGGACTCAACATAAAACGAATGACATGGAAGACTTTATCTATAAGGTAAGAGATGACGGATTATACATATTTGATATTGGAAAAACTGATCAAAGAATAAGGACTGCGGCAAGATTTTTATCTAGGTTTGATCCCTCTAAGATACTTGCAGTTTCCGCAAGAGAATACGGTAAAAGACCAGCGGAATTATTTGCCAAAATAGTCGGTGGAAAGTCAAGTGTAGGGAGAATGATACCGGGAATGCTAACAAACCCAAACTTAGATCACTACATAGAACCCGAGATAGTGGTAGCGACAGACCCAATAGGAGATCAACAGGCTCTAAAAGAGGCAAATACATCAGGAATACCAGTTATAGCACTATGCGATACAAATAACATGATTTCAAATGTAGATCTAGTTATACCAGCAAACAACAAAGGTAGAAAAGCCCTGTCCATGGTTTACTGGCTTTTATCAAGAGAAACAGTGAAAGAACAAGAAAGACTAGCTGATGATGAAAAATTCAAATACGAAGTAGAGGACTTCGAAGCAGAAATATAAAAAAAAATCAAACAAAAAACAAAGAATTATTTTTCTTTAATAAATAAAAAGGAATTAGGATGAGAAAACCTGCAGTAGCTGGTAAGTTTTATCCAAACTCAAAGAAAAAGCTGAAGCAGGATATAAAAAAATATGCCGGAAATAATTTAAGTAAAAAAGCCAAAGCAGCGGTTTCTCCTCACGCTGGATACATTTATTCTGGTAAGACTGCGGTAAAATCAATTGCAAGCTTAAAAGAAGCATCTAACTATGTTATTTTAGGCCCAAATCACCATGGAATAGGAAGCGGAATAGCGCTTTCAGACCAAGATTGGGAAACCCCGCTAGGACAGGTAGAGGTCAATAAAGAAATTTCAGAGAGACTTAGAGATATTGGAGTATTCGATGAAAGGGCTCATAAGAGAGAACACTCAATAGAAGTTCAGGTTCCAATATTACAATACTTCTTTGATGACTTTCAGATAATCCCAATATGTATGTCAATACAAGATGAAGAAACAACGAAAAAACTAGGAGAGAGATTAGCGGAAATAAGTGAGGAAAGGGATATTTCCATAGTTGCAAGTAGCGATTTCACACACTATCAGCCGTTAGAGATTGCAAAAAGACAGGACATGGAAGCTAGGAAAAAGATCGAGGAACTTGACGTAAAAGGATTTTACGATTTGATTAGACAAAATAATTTATCTATATGTGGATATGGCCCAATAGCTACATTAATGAATTACTCTAAGAAGTTAGGTTTAGAATCTGAGTTCATAGAGTACTCAACCAGTGCAGATCAGACAGGAGACGAGAGCCAGGTAGTGGGCTATGTATCAATGTGTTTCAAGTAAGGTAAGTGAACCATATGATAACGACAACGGCACCAGGGAAAGTCTACTTATTCGGTGAACACGCTGTTGTATACAACCAACCAGCTATGGCGTCTGCTATAAATAAAAGAATAAAAATAGAACTGGAAGAAAGAAGTGATAAAGAGATATTGATCCATCCAAATGATCTTTCATTCAAAGAAATATCTTTTGAATACTCTGAAGACGGATTTAAATTAAAAAATAAATTAAAGAGATCTTTTCCTTCTTTGGAGTACATAAAAACTGCAATAGATTTAATAAAAAGGGAAATAAGGGATAATTCTGGTTTTGAAATAAATATAACAAGTGAATTACCTCCTGCAGGAGGATTAGGGTCTTCAGCAGCATTAACAGTTTCTCTAATAGCTGCACTAAATAAGTTCTATGGCCTAAATTTCGATAAACGAGAAATAGCGAATAAATCATACAAAATCGAGAAAGAAGTTCAAGGAGGAGCAAGCCCCTGCGATACATTTACCTCAGCGATGGGAGGAATAACAAAAGTAATTCCAGGAGAAACACTCACGAAAAAGGAGAAGATGGATCTCCCAATAGTCGTAGGCTCTACAAGGCAGGAATCAAGCACATCTAAACTGGTGAAAAAAGTAAAAAAACTTAAAATAGAAAACTCAGAGATAATTGACCCTCTTATAGATGATATTGGAAAAATTACTCTAAAAGGAGAAAAAGCACTAGAAAACCGAAAACTCAGAAAAGTAGGACAACTTATGGATATAAATCAAGGAATTCTAGATGCACTGAATGTAAGCAACCTAAAACTATCTGAACTAATTTATAGTACTAGAAAGGTTGGTGCATGGGGATCAAAATTAACCGGTGCTGGAGGAGGAGGATGTATGGTGGCTCTAGGAGATAGAAAAGAAGAAATCAAAAACGCTATAAAAGTAAGAGACGGTGAAGTTATAGCCGATCAAATAACAGCCAAAGGAGTAGAAGTCAGATGAAAATAATTAAAATCGGTGGAAGCTTAATAACAGATAAGGACAGTTATAAAACCCCAGATACCCACGAGATAAATCGTATAGCAAGAGAGATAAGTAAGGGAATCAACTCAGATCGATTAATACTAATTCATGGAGCTGGGTCCTTCGGACACCCATTAGTCAAGAAATTTAAATTAAATAAAAAATCAACAAACAAGGATTTATTTTCTATTCTAAAGGTACAAGATTCAGTTAGGGAATTAAATAGGTTATTTAAGGACTCTTTAAATAAAGAAAAAATACCAGCTTACACGATTCATCCTTCATCAATTACAAGAACGGAAAATGGAGAGATAATAGATCTAGAATTAAATACAATAAGACAAGCACTCAAGGAGGGCTATATACCTCTCCTGTATGGTGACATGGTTTTAGATACCAAAAATAGAGCAAGTGTATTATCTGGTGATCGATTAGTTTCCTTCTTAGCTCAGGAACTTAAACCAAATAAAGTTGGTATGGCTACAACTACTCCCGTATTAGATAAAAACAATCAAAAGATCGATTTAATCACCCAAACCGATTTAGAAAATATAGGAGAATCTAATTCAACTGATGTCACGGGAGGAATGTTAAACAAAGTAAATGAGCTTTTAAAAACCCGAGCCAAATCATATATCTTCAATGCTAAAAAAAGAAAAGCACTTGAAAAATTCATAAAAGGCAAAAACATTGGGACAGAGGTCGAATATGACGATAAAGGAAAGAAAACTTGATCATATAGTAATATGTAAAAATTACGATGTCGAAAAGGGAAAAACCGGGTTTAAAGATGTTAAATTGGTTCACAATGCTATTCCAGAAATAGATAAAAGCGAAGTAAAAACCAAAACCCAGTTTCTAGGCCAAAAATTCGATTTTCCATTTTTAATACCAGCAATAACTGGAGGCCATCCGGAGCTAAAAAAAGTCAACAGAAGACTGGCAAAAGCCGCTAACCAACTGAACATAGGAATTGGAGTAGGAAGCCAGAGAGCGGCAATAGAAAACGATGATTTGAGTGATTCACTGGAAGTGGTGGCAGAAGAAGCTGAAGATGCGATGAAAATAGCAAATATAGGTGCTCCCCAGATCGCTAAAGATTATGACCTATCTAAGATCGAACAAGCAATCAAAATGATAGACGCCGATGTGCTTGCAGTCCACTTAAATTTTTTACAGGAATCAATTCAACTGGAAGGAGATACCGAAGCAAAAGGATTTTTAAATGGACTAAAAGAGATAACAGAGTCTTTAAAACTTCCAGTACTAATAAAAGAAACTGGAGCTGGAATTTCTAGAGAAGTCGCAAATAAATTGAAGGATGCAGGAGTTCAAGCCATAGACATAAGCGGTAGAGGTGGAACCAACTGGGCTACAGTCGAAAAAATAAGAGCAAGAAACGATGGAAACAGTCTGAAGGAGAAACTAGGCGATGAATTCACTAATTGGGGTATACCTACTGTCGCAAGTTTAATAGAAGCAGATATAGGCCTACAGCTTTTATCTACTGGTGGAGTAAGATCCGGATTGGATATCGCAAAATCTATTGCATTAGGAGCCGATATAGCTGGAGCTGCTTTACCACTAGTTGAACCAGCTCTAAATGACTATGATAAATTAATAGAAACTTTAAAAGCTTATAAAGAAGGATTGAAGGTTGCTATGTTTTTAACAGGAAGCAAAAATGTAGATGAATTAAAGAAAAAAAAGCCTGTAATAACAGGATACACTAAAGAATGGTTAGAAAGTAGAAGTTACAAGGAGAGATAGAAATGGATGTTGGAATTAAAGCAATTGGAGGATATGAAGAAGTCGGAAGGAACATGACTGCAATTAGAATAGAGGATAAAATAATCATCTTTGATATTGGCTTATACTTGGATAGAGTCCAGGTTCATGAAGAAACACGTACAGAGAAAATGCATTCACTTGACCTAATAGATATCGGAGCAATCCCAGATGACACCGTATTAAATGACATGAAAGGAGAAATTGTAGGAATAGTCTGTTCACACGGCCACCTAGATCATATTGGAGGACTATCAAAATTAGCGCACAGATATGAAGCTCCCATAGTTGCAACTCCCTTTACAGTCAAATTGATAGAGAAAGAAATAAAATCGGAGGAAAAATTTGAAGTAGATAACCCAGTTTACACCCTAGAAACCGGTAGAAAATATCTATTAACACCAGACATAGAACTCGAATTTGTTAAAGCACAACATAGTATCCCAGACTGTGCTATCCCCGTTTTACATACATCAGAAGGATCTATAATGTACACATTAGACTTTAAACTTGATAATAACCCAGTTTTAGGTGAAAAAACAGATACAGATAGACTACAAGAGATAAACCAAGAAGAAAACATAATTGCAGCAATAATGGATTCAACAAGAATCAAAGAAGAAGGAAGAACACCTTCAGAGTCAATAGCAAGAGAAATGGTCTGGGACACGCTTCATCAAGCAAACAAAGAAAAAGGAGTTTTTGTAACAACTTTTTCCTCGCATGTAGCTAGGATCAAATCCATCGTAGAAGCAGCAAAAGATATGGATAGAAGACCAATTTTAATCGGAAGATCAATGGAAAAATATGTAGGAACAGCTGAACAAATGGGCATAATAGATCTACCAGACAATGTAGGTATCTTTGGGACTCCAAGAGGAAGAGAAGAAATCCTTAAAAAAGTAAACAAAAACGGAAAAGAAAACTACCTAATAATCTTAACGGGCCATCAAGGAGAACCTGGTTCAAGCCTAAAAAGAATAGCCGACGGAACATTACCACTAGAAATAGATGAAGGCGACCAAGTTATTTTCTCCGCAAATGTAATACCAAACCCCCTAACAAAAGCCAATAGATACTCCCTGGAAACTAAATTAGAGATGCAAGGAGCAAGACTATTCAAAGATGTCCACGTCTCCGGCCACGCTTCAAGACAGGACCATTACGATATACTAGAAATGACAGAACCAGAACACGTGATCCCAGCACACGGAGGACTAGACTTCGCTAGCTCTTACGCAGAACTAGCAGAAAACCTAGGATACACATTTGGAGAAGATGTACATATACTAAGAAACGGACAAGAACTACTATTAAAATCCTAAAAAGAACCCTAGATAAGTGATAAAATGAACAAAGAAACAAACAAGGAGATAAAAGACGAAATAAAGAAGTTTACATTACATAATGCAGTAAAATACGATGGAGAAGCAGAGATAGGAGCAGTAATGAGCAAAGTTATGGGAGAAAACCCTGAGTACAGAAAGAAAGCTAACGAAGTAAAGGAACTAGTCAAGAAAACTATAGAAGAAATTAATTCCCAATCAAAGGAAAAACAAAGAGAAAAACTAAAAGAACTATCTCCTGGACTACTAGAAGAAGATAAAAAAGAAGAAAAAAACCTTCCGGACCTACCTGGTGACACCTCAGATGTTAGAATGAGATTTGCACCAAATCCAAGCGGTCCTCTACACATAGGCCACGCTAGAGCAGTGATATTAAACGACGAATATGTCAAAAGATACGATGGTGATTTCATATTAAGAATAGAAGACACAGATCCAAATAGAGTCTACCCACCAGCATATGATATGATAAGAGAAGATCTAGAGTATTTAAATGTAGAGGTTGATGAAGAAATAATCCAAGGAGAAAAAATAAACGAATACTACAGAATAGCAGAGAAGTTAATCAAGAGAGAAGCTGCCTATGTATGTAAATGCAGAGAAAAAGAGTTCAGAGATCTAAGAGTTAAAGGAAAGCCTTGTCCCTGCAGAGAAAGAAATGCGGAAGAAAATCTCAAAGAATGGAATAAGATGTTAAATGGAATGTACCAAGAAGGAAAAGCAGCTTTAAGAATAAAAACTGAACTAGATCATCCGGATCCAGCTATAAGAGAGTGGCCCGCGTTTAGAATAGTAGATTCCCCACATCCAAGATATGGTAAAAAATACAATGTATATCCCTTAATGAATTTCTCAGTAGCAGTAGACGACCACCTCCTTGATGTCTCCCATGTGATAAGAGGTAAGGACCATATACCAAGCGAAAAAAGACAGAAATACATCTTTGATTACCTAGACTGGGAAAAACCAGAGTACATACACCATGGACATCTAAATATCGAAGAAGTCGAACTATCTACTAGAAAGATTAAGAAAGGAATTGACTCCGGAGAATTCAGCGGATGGGATGATTTAAGACTAGGAACAATACGAGCTTTAAAGCGAAGAGGAATCAGACCAGAAGCAATAAGAGAATCAGTCAAGGAATTAGGTCTATCCGAAGTAGATGCAGAATTTAGCTGGAAAAATTTGTACTCCCAGAACAGAAAAGTTATAGATGAAAACGCTAATAGATACTTCTTTGTTCCGGATCCCATTGAGATCAAAGTAAAAAATGCCAAATCAAAAAATTCAACCCCTCCACTCCATCCGGATAAAGAAGAAACTAGGAAGATAGATGTAGAAGAAAACCCTAAGTTGTATATACCAAAAAAAGATGCACAGAAAATTGAGTTAAACGAATTAATTAGATTAAAGGATCTATACAACATCAAATTAAAAAACAAAGACCCCTATATAGCAGAATATGTCAATAACGATCTTTCAGTGATACAGGACGGAGTAAAGATTGTACAATGGGTAACAGATGAAAACATAGAAACTAAGGTCCTAAGAAAAGATAAAGAGATAAGAGGCATCACAGAGCCATTGACCGGGAAACTAGATATTGGAGAAATAATACAATTCGAAAGATTTGGCTTCTGCAGAGTAGATTCAAAGAACCCTCTAACGGTCTGTTACGCCCATAGGTAAAAAATAATTAACCAAAAGTTTTATCCTATTGGTTGGATAGACTTCTTACTTGAGTCTCTGATCTCAGGGAGGAGGATGAATCACCCAAAAAAACTTAAATATTTCGAGTAAGTAAAATAGGGTTAACTGGCAGTTAGTTGGATTACCTGCCTTATCAAAAAACAATCTCAAGCCTTGAGGTAATAATTAAGGCCCCATAGCCGACATCAAATAGGTTTTGGGGTAAACTTGAAGCCTCTGAGAAGTAAAGTGAGAGATTGGTGTGGAGTCGGCTGATAGGGTGGATACAGGGAACATTTATGGGTTAGTGCATGGCACGTGTCCTGATACATGTCCTCTCTTAAGGAACACATAGGTTTGACGTATTTTATTCGAGATGCAGTGGAATATGCCGCAATGTTAAAGCAAACCACTCTCTAACTAAGGCATTCGTCGTCGCATCGGAAGCTCACTTCTTGCGAACAGAAGGTGAGCAAGGTAAAAGTTACTCCACATTTTTCATTATCCTTAACAGGATAAGTTGGGATAGACGTATTTGATTACTTACTCGAGGTAGGGGTATTGTATTAAATTTCCCTCGAAAAAGTATATTGAAACATTGGTTTTATTAACTAAAAGGAATATTGAAAGAGAGAGTTAAGTTTTCTCCTTATCCGATGAATAATGAAGACTTTAGTCTGAAGGAGGTATTGATGTGTCAAAAGTTTATGTAAATTTTGAAGTACCACAAGATTTGGCAGATAAATCTTTAGAATCTGTTGAGTTAGCTAGAGATACTGGAAAAATTTCAAAGGGAACTAATGAGGTAACCAAGGCACTGGAACGAGGAACTGCGGAACTAATTGTTATAGCAGAAGATGTTGAGCCGGAAGAAATAGTAGCTCACTTGCCAATGCTGGCGAAGGAAAACGATGTCCCATATATTTATGTCCCTAGCCAGAATGATCTAGGAGCAGCTGCTGGCATAAATGTCTCTTCTTCTGCCGTTGCCGTTACCGATCCCGGCCAAGCAAATGAATTAATTGAAGAAATTTCTAGTAAAGTTAATGAACTGAAGGAATAAAAAAATAAAATAAGAAAAGTGGAAAAATAAAATGACGGACAATGAAGCAACTCCAGCGGAAGTAATTGAGGTCCTAGATAGAACCGGTATGCATGGAGAAGCAGTACAAGTTAAATGCAGGGTTCTAGAGGACAGTAACAAGGGAAGAATAATCACTAGAAACGTGATGGGTCCAGTAAGAGAAGGAGATATATTGATGTTACTGGATACCTCAAGAGAAGCCAAAGAGATATCCGCAAGGTGATTTAGGGTGGTTGAAGAAAGAGAATGCAGCTTCTGTGGGGACTCGATTAGGCCTGGCCGAGGAAAGATGTATGTAAAGACCAACGGCGAGGTCTATTATTTCTGTTCATCCAAGTGCCAAAAAAACATGCTAGGTCTGAAAAGAAGACCTCGAGATGTAGAGTGGGCAAAAACAGAAAAGTAAAACTAAATCAGGCTGTAAATAACTATGAAGACTTTTTTAGCTGTTAAGCCAGATGGAGTGGAAAGAGGCTTGGTTGGAGAGGTAATTAAACGCGTTGAAGATAGAGGCCTCAAGATCGTAGGAATGAAAATGATCTGGTTGGATGAAGAGATGGCCGAGGAACACTACGAAGAGCACAAAGACAAGGAATTTTTCAGTGAACTAATATCATACATAACATCTTCACCAATAGTAGCAATGGCAATAGAAGGCCAGAATGCAGTTTCAGTTATAAGAGATATGATAGGAGCAACAAATCCCTCAGAAGCAAGTCCTGGGACTATAAGAGGAGACTATGCTCTAGATATAGAACAAAATGTAGTACACGCTGCTGACTCAAAAGAAACAGCTGAAAGAGAGCTAAATATGTACTTCGATGAAGAAGAATTGCATAACTACTAAAAGAGGTAGAGGTGGATTTAATGAGTAAAAAGAATCCAAGGATACGAAAACTAGTTAAAAAACTCAAACAAAAATCACATCAGGAAGGAACCAAAATCTGGAAGGATATTGCTGAAAGACTTGAAAAACCTAGAAGCAATTACAGTGAAGTTAATATAAGCAAGATCAATAGGCATGTAAAAGAAGGAGAAGATATAATTGTTCCAGGAAAAGTTTTGGGATCGGGTAGACTAGAAAAACCGGTGAATATAGCCGCTTTAGATTTCTCTGATACAGCCATTACTAAAATAAAACAGGCTGATGGAGAACACCTTAGCATAGAAGAATTAATCCAAAAAAACCCAAAGGGCAGCGGAATAACGATAATAGGTTGATAAAATGATAATAGATGCCAAAGGTTCTATACTAGGTAGATTAGCGACTCATATAGCAGAGAAAGCGCTTGAAGGCGAGAAAATAGTTATTCTAAATGCGGAAAAGGCGATTATAACTGGAAACAGAGAACATATATTTGATAAGTACAAACAGAGATACGATAGAGGAAGTAAAGACTGGGGCCCACATTACCCAAGAGTCCCAGATAGAATAGTTAAGCGAGCGATCAGAAATATGGTGCCACACAAACAAGAGAAAGGTGAAAAGGCATTAGATAGGATAGAGGTAAACATGGGAGTACCAGCCGAATACGAAGATGAAGAAATTACAGAAGTTGAAGACGCTGCTGCCGGTGATATAAGCAAAAGCAGGTATGTGGAAATAGAAGAGATAAGCAAAAGCCTTGGATGGACCAAGGGAGCTAATTAATAGATCATTACAAAAAGTTTTTGAAGATAAATACATAAACCATTATATCACAATTAATTTCTTTAACAAAACTTAGGGTTATTAATATGAAAAAAATTGTCCAAACCAGCGGAAAAAGAAAAACATCTGTAGCGAGAGCAACATTAAAGGAAGGTAGTGGGCGAGTCAAAATCAATGGGAAACCCTTAGAAACGATAGAACCAGAAGAAAGAAGATTAAAAGTTAAAGAACCTATAATGATCGCTAGCGATTCAGCTGATAACATAGATATAGAGGTAAAAGCAGAAGGAGGAGGAAAAATGAGCCAAGCAGATGCAATCAAAACAGCAATCGCTAGAGGATTAGTAGAATTCACGGAAAGCGACGAACTAAAACAAAAATACCTCGAAAGAGATAGAAGTTTCCTTATAAATGATCCAAGACAGAAAGAGAGAAAGAAAGCAGGTGGAAGAGGAGCAAGAGCAAGGAGACAGAAATCCTACAGGTGAAGATAGATGATAATACCAGTGAGATGCATAACCTGTGGAAAAGTAATCGCACACAGGTGGGAGGAATTTAAGGAAAGAGCTAAAGAAGGAAACGAAGATCCCGAAAAAGTTCTAGATGACCTCGGTTTAGATAGATACTGTTGTAGACGGATTTTCATGTCTCATGAGGATCTAATAGAAGATATAGCACCTTACCACTGAAAGAAGAAAAGGGTATTCTTTTTTCCTTTTACTCTATTCATAAAATTACAAGATCATTGATTTTAGGAAAAAATTAATTCTATTGTTGTATCAGAATATAGTAAGGGATTTGGACGTAAAAAAAGGGGCCGTGGGGTAGTCGGTATCCTCGGCGGTTCGGGGCTGCCGGACCTGAGTTCGAGTCTCAGCGGCCCCACCTCAAATAAGAGAGAAGGAAGATGTCAGGAATCAGAACTCCCATAGTATGTCTGTTAGGACATGTAGATCACGGGAAAACCACGACTTTGGATAAGATTAGGGGCTCAGCTGTAGCAGAAAGAGAGGCAGGAGCTATTACACAACATATAGGAGCTACTGAAGTTCCATTAGATATTATTTCAAAGGTAAGTGGAGATTTAGTTAAAAAAGACAAGTTCAAGGTACCGGGGCTACTCTTTATCGATACACCAGGCCATCACGCCTTCACTTCACTGAGATCTAGAGGAGGATCCCTTGCTGATATAGCTGTTTTATTAGTAGATGTAACCGATGGATTCCAGCCTCAGACCCATGAGGCTATAGACATACTTCAAGACTTTCAAACTCCATTTATAGTAGCTGCAAATAAAATAGATAAGATACCTGGTTGGAAAACAAATAAAAAGGATGTTCCCTTTAGATTATCCTACAAAAACCAGGAAAAAAGAGTTAAAGAAGATCTGGATAACAGGATCTATGAGATTGTGGGAAAACTCCATGATAAGGGATTTAATTCAGATAGATATGATAGATTAAAGAACTTTAAGGACAATGTTGGAGTAGTTCCCGTTAGCGCTAAGACGGGAGAAGGAATCCCTGACCTGCTGATGGTTTTAATAGGATTGGCTCAGAGATACCTAGAAACGGAATTAGAATTCGAAGAAGAAGGACCAGGAGAAGGCACGGTTTTAGAAGTAAAAGAAGAAAAAGGCCTGGGAAAAACGCTTGATGTAATACTTTATGATGGCTTAATGAAAACTGGGGACAGTGTATTAATTGGAAGAGCTGATGAACCTGTAGAGACTAAGATAAGAGCATTGTTAAAGCCGAATCCTATGGAAGAGATTAGAGAAAGTGGAAGCGAGTTTTCAAAAGTCGATGAGGTCAGAGCAGCAGCTGGAATAAAGGTAGCGGCACCAGACCTTGGATCGGTTAGAGCGGGTTTTCCAATAAGAGTTATAGGGGATAGGGATACTGATTCCCTTAAGGAAGAAATGAAGTCACAGGTAGAGGATGTAGTTATTAGGACCGAGGAATCAGGTATAATAGTCAAAGCAGACACTATAGGTTCACTTGAAGCTGTGATAAAGGATCTAGAGGATTCTGATATTAGTATAAGAAGAGCAGATATAGGAAGCGTTTCAAGAAGAGATATAATAGAAGCAAATACTATCCAAGAGCCACTTGAGCGGGCGATACTGGCTTTTGATGTAGATATATTACCTGAAGCAAGGAAAAAAGCTGAAAAAGAAGGAATACAGATATTTAACGATGATGTAATATACAGGTTAATAGAAGATTACCAAGAGTGGATTGACAGAAGGAAAAAACTTCAAAAAGAAAAGCGTTTGGAGAATATAATAAGACCAGGAAAAATAAAGATACTAATTGATCATGTCTTCAGAAGAAATGATCCAGCTATTGTTGGAGTTAGAGTCCTTTCCACGATCAAATCCGGTTATCCCTTGATGAACCAAGCCGGAGAAAGGATTGGCCAGGTTAAAGAAATACAAGATCAAGGAGAAAATGTAGAAGAGGCGAATCCGGGAGACGAGGTAGCGGTTTCCATAAGAGGACCGACAGTTGGGAGACAAATTGAAGAAGGAGAAGAACTATATGTGGATATCCCGGAAAAACACGCAGAAGTACTAAAAACTGAACTAAAAGATTCCTTAACCGAAAAAGAAGAAATAGTTTTTCAAGAAATAATAGATATAAAAAGAAAAGAAAACAAGTATTGGGCGATATAAGGAGGAATAAATTATGGCAGAATTTAAATTGGTAATATCAAATCCAAATGACGGGAACGCTAAGCAACTAGAAGTTACCGGAAAAGAAGCGAATTCACTAGTTGGAAAGAGAATAGGTGACACGCTTGAAGGAGATAAAATAGGGTTTCAAGGATACCTCTTTGAGATAAAAGGAGGTACGGACCAAGATGGCTTCCCCATGACTAAAAGGATGTCAGGGCCACAGAAAGAAAAAGTACTAATGAAAGGAGGAACAGGGTTTAATCCTACTAGAGATGGTTTAAAGGAAAGAAAAACAGTAAGAGGAAGCGAAATAAGTGAAAAAATAACACAGATAAACTTAAGCGTAAAAGAAGTAGGAAACAAAGACTTTAACGAAATAATGGAAGAGTAAAATGGTTAACTACGATAAATACAGGAAAGCTGGAAAAATACTAAGAGAAGTAAAAAAAGACACAAGAGAAGAGATCGAACCAGGTAAAAATTTATTTCAACTAGCCGAATATGTAGAGAACAGAATACGCGAAAAAGGCGGCAAACCAGCTTTTCCCTGCAACATATCATTGAACGAAATAGCAGCACATTACACTCCAAAACAAGATGACGAAAACGATATTCCCGAAGACGCATTAGTAACAATTGACATAGGCGTCCATATAGATGGATACATAGCAGATTCAGCATTCACAGTAGGAACAGAAAAAGACCAAGATCTAATAAAAGCAACAAAATCAGCTCTAGAAAAAGCCATAAAATTGGTTAAAGAACAAGGAGCAGGAATTAGTGTCAAAAAAATAAGCGAAACAATCGAAAAAGAAATACACGAACACGGTTATAAACCAGTAGCAAACCTAACCGGACACGGACTAAATAGATGGAAAACCCATGTAGACCCAACAATACCCAACATATCATCCCCTACAAAAGCAAAACTAGATAAGGGCCAAGTAATCGCAATAGAACCATTTGCAAGCGCTGGATCAGGGAGAGTAAATGAATCAGGATCACCAGAGATCTACAGCTTAGCAAAACAAAAAGCAAATGTAAGAGACAGAAGATCCAGAAAACTATTGGAGCACATAAAACAAAACTACAAGACACTACCATTCGCAAAAAGATGGTTATCAGACTTTAAAAGACTCGACTACTCACTCAAGCAACTCAGGAAAAAAAACCTACTAAACACATACAGCCCTCTCAAAGATAGATCAAATGGCAGAGTCTCACAAAAAGAACACACAATGATAATAAAAGAAAAAACCTGCGAAGTAATCACATAAAAACAAAAGCAATCACGTAAAAAACAAAAAAGAGAAAGACAGAAAAAAAAAAGATTTCCAAACAAAATTCTGAAACAAAAAACCTAAAACTACACTTAAATAACTAAAAACCAGTATTAACACCTCAATTTTTTAAGATTATCTCCCTTAAAACTTTAATTAATCAATTTTTGGATAGATCTAACTATAAGACAATTTAATTGATTTAGTTACTTATTCTAAGCAAGGAAACCCCTCTTATTAAAAATATATTGGTTAATTGGAGCTAAAACCAGATCTTAGTCAATTTTTTGATATCTTCTATAGTATTTAAGGCAGAGAATCCCATGGCTTTGCCGTGGGGATGAATGCCGGTAATTTTATGTTTTGAGAGCGATATACTTTGCGTAATTCCTAGAAGAGACCTCCTTTTGGGTAATTGGTCTCTGTCTGTACCGTCTCTCAAGAACTTTTACCTCCCCTCTTTTAGGAGGATGAGGGTAACTGGTAAACGGGTCCCATGAACGGGCCGACTGTCAGTCCTCGTACACCGCTTGAGGCCATCCTACCCAGGTATACAGGACGTATATAATTAATCTTGGGGGACCTCTCTCGACTCTACTGAGGTTTAGTTCACATCTTTCTTTTTTTCCCAATTATCTTTTGTAGGTCTGTGATAGACCAGTATAGACCCGGTTCTTTAGGGCGGAGAATACATGAACTTCTCTCACACAGAACGAATCAATTCTAGCACTTAAATGGTTTTTAAGAGCAATTTAGGGTAGCTCGCAGTTGGTTGGATTGTTTGCTCTATCAAAAAGCGATTTCCATGTCCCTTGAGGTATTATGGCTAATTTAAAACCCCCCAAAACTCTACATCGAATAAGGTGTATTTGGGGAACTCGAAACCTCTAGCAGGGGATTCCTAGTGGCTGACGTAGGATCAACCAATGAAGAATTAAGAGAACCATTTGATTAGTATATGATACTTCTTTGTGTCCTGATTCAATTCTTCTTTTAAAACAAATAGTTCCAGGTGTTGATTTAGGTGCAGTGAGAGAAGCCTGATAGAAAAGCAAACTCCACTCCGGATAAGGCTCACATGGAATCCCTTCCCTAAATCTCTGATTTAGGTGGGGGGGCACTTAACATTTCTAGTGATCTCTAATTTTATATAATATAGAATGTAATATTTAAAGTAAGGAATTAACTTAAGGTAAATTAGAATGCCAGATAGATTGGAGAGTAAGGATAAAGAGAATGAAACTTTAAACGAAAAGATATTTGAAAGCTTGGTTAAAATAGGGGTTAAGCCTCAAAAAGCCAGTAAAATGTCTATAGAGATAGAAAATCAGATTGAAAACGGAGAAGACCTTAGTTCCAATGAAATTAGAAAAGAGGTAATCAAATATTTGAATCAAGAGGGTCTATATCCTAAGCAGCGGTCCACAAACTACAATAGCCTAATAAAACAAACAGAAGAGTTTCTAAAAAAAGAAACACCTAGCTTTGGAACCTCAGAGATCCTCTACATAGAACTAGATAATCTAATTGACTTCAACAAGTTAAGAAGAAAAGTTAAGGAAAAAGATAACCTAAAAATCATGGAAGTAGAAAGAAAAGATGAAGGAATTTTTGTAGAACTAGAAGTTTTCTCTCCCAGTCAATCCCTACTCTAAAACCAAGAAATAACCTTATTCTATTCAGGCCTTTTAATTTATTTGGTGAGAAATCCTCTTCCTAGATCTCTGATTAGGTAGGGGTAGTTCACAAGGTGATGTTAGAGACAAAAATTGATATACAAGTGATACCTTAACTATTCTTTGAAATCCCAAAAAAACATCAAGGCAATCTTTTTTATGTCGATTGATTTGTTAAGTTAGGAAATGAAATCATGTTTCAAAGAAAACAGCGTATTATTTTTAAAATAAAGTTTTCCTAATGGATCAAACTAATCTGTATCCCTTATATTCCTAGATTTTTCTCTAAGCCCAAAAACCATTTTTATATTAGTGGTTGAGAAGGCCTCTTTCCAAGATCTTTGATTTTGGTAGGAGGGATGAATTAACCTATAAGGGTTAAATGGCTTCGTGTCTTAGGTTTTGGTTCGTGGGCAGGGGTTGTGGCTGAACCAATAGCCCGTGGACAGGTTGGGGGTTCTGGTTATCAAGGTCGCTGGCTGAGCCAGGGAACCTTCCCGAATAAAGCTTCTTGGATAACCCTGCCCCTAGACTGGGATGATTTGACGGCGGTAGGGGTGTGAAGCTCTCTGGACTCTGGAAGCCTCTTTCTCCTATTTTTGGTTTTGGTAGGGGAGGAAGTCACATTAGTAATTTGTTAATAATTCTTTTCTTTGAGAGAAGAGGCAATCAATGCTTAAATTATTTCAACTACTATTAGAAAGATAATGGGTTATCGGTGGGTCTGTGGCAAGGAACTCTTCCATCTTGTATCTGCATCTAGATGGGATGCATTGAACTTTTGGGAGATGAGTATCTTGTTAGTGATGGGTGGGGGATATTTTAGGGCAATCTTATAGGACTTCATCTTATCAGTTGTTTGGCGATATTTATCCAATTTCTGATTATATATGGGGTTTTTGAAAGTAATGAACCATGGTTTCTGCAAATATGTTGGATTGATAGGGATGGACAGTTTTAGAGTGGCTATAATGATCTGATGATTCTTCTATTTTTCGTTACTTCAATTGGTACTATTTTCAATCTTTGGATTAAAGTGGGTGTGAATGGCTGGAAGTTTCTATCATTTAGGAAGAAATAGATGTCTCTAACTTTCATTAGTATCGATAGGTGGGAGTAAGGAGTTATTAGAACTTGTATTATGGAGTTTTTTAAAAGATATGTTTTTTTGGTTTTATTGAGTTAACTGGGAGTTTTTTTGGGAAGAAAGTGGGTTTTTAAATCTATTTTAAAAGAATGGGATTGGTTATTGACCAAATATTTGTAACATAAATCTAGGATAAGGTGAAAATATGAAAGAAATATTTTAAGGTTTTTTTAGTTTGATCTGATATGTTAGTCGTGTTCTTCAAAGACTCTGTCCTGTTCCTCATCGTTTTTTCTCAACCATTCGATGAGCATGGCAGCATGTTCTTTTTCTTCGTCTCTATTGTGTTCTAATATCTCTATTAGCTCCTTATCATCTGCATTTTCAATTCTTTCTTGGTACCAGTTCACAGCTTCCAGTTCTTCCATAATAGATTTTCTAGCTCTCTCTAAATCTAGTGTTTCAGAGGTTAAGTTTTCTCTTCCTTCATGTTCCCCAGTCATATATACCACAATATTATAGATTTACATTTTCTATGTAATTATTGTTACCATTTTGATGTTATCCAAGTTTCTTTAGCTATACCTGATATAGAATACTGTTCTAAGTAATTAATTAATGTTTTTGGCTATGTTGCAACCCTTTCTGAGACTACCTGGGATCAATAAGGGTTGAGGGTCGCGAGATAATTTATTGTTTTTTCTATGTTTTGCACTAGGCATTTTACCGTTATTTCTCTGAACTGTTTCCACCAAGTTCTAGAAGAAACATAGGAGCCGATACATTCTCTTCAAAGAGGATTTAAGGATTTCGTTCATGTTTCTCTTTCATACCCTCTTAGCTCCCGGTTAAGTTTTTTATGTTCTCCTAATGAACTCTTTATATTTGATTATTGGTTTTTATGTCCTCTCTTGAGGCATAGCTCCCTAATTTTTTGGTTGTCGTATCTCTTGTCACCTAATAGGACGTCTATAGGTTTGGAGTTGTGTTTAACGATCTGTGGAGCTGTCTTTTGTGTTATATCTTCCTTTGTTGTGGTTATGTGGAGTTCAATTATCGCTCCACTCGCGTCTATGAGTAATGGGGTCTTTTACCGAACTCAGCTTCATTCCTGTTCTCTTTGTGTAGTGTCTTGATGCGCAGGATCCTCTCAAACATGGAGTCATCTACGCCTATAAACTCTGATGAGATCCAGTTTTTTGATGGAGAGCCTTAAGAGGTTTTCCAGGGCCTCATAGAAAGCTTTGTTGGATGCTCTTACAGAGTGTTGAAGAGATGAGGGATCTTGTTTAGGTTGAGTTCACTTCTAATAAGTACCATATCCACAGCTTCATTA
The DNA here is from genome assembly GCA_001914405.1 of Candidatus Methanohalarchaeum thermophilum. Lineage (GTDB taxonomy): Archaea > Halobacteriota > Methanonatronarchaeia > Methanonatronarchaeales > Methanonatronarchaeaceae > Methanohalarchaeum > Methanohalarchaeum thermophilum. The sequence continues at coordinate 9,948 of MSDW01000002.1, read as the reverse complement.
ACTATTCCTTATAGGTGTTCTCCCTTTTTATTTTTGGGCATACAAGAACAGTGCTGCTGCTTTAAACCATATTAATTCCTTGAATACTTAGAAGAATACCTTGTAACCTTCTTATCTACTAAACGTTTAATCTCCTTAACAAATCTGTAAAGTTCTGCCTCTGGAAGCTCACCCAAATCTAGTCTACAACTGCTACATCTATTCCATCCTCAAACCTCGCTTTTTACCGAAAAGTTAAGAAGGTTCCGAGAAGGGTTGTAACAGGGCCATGTTTTTTGTTTTTTAGTCTTTTAGGAATTTTTTGAGTGCTTTTTGTTTTTTACCTATTCTTAAGTCTTTAGGTATGTTTGTGGCTAGGATCTCTGAGACAGGTTTTCTGTTTTTAGCTTTGCTGTTTATGTCTCTGTTTGCTTTAACTTTGATGACTTCGAAGTTTTTTTGTTTTTCGTATAGTTTTCTAATGGGTTTTGCCCATGAGTTACTTAATATGAAGTATGTTTCTTTTTTATCTAATTTAATACAGGTGTTAAAGAGTCTTTTTTGATCTTTAAGCTCGAATCCTTCTTTAGAGTATTCGGTAAAGTTAGCTGTTTCACTAACTGGCTGGTATGGGGGGTCAAAGTAGACTAGATCTCCTTTTTTAGCTTCATCTAGTATATATTCAAAGTCATTGTTCTCGATTTTGAGGTTTTTTAGTACTTGGCTACAGTTTCTTATTTGTTCTGCTTTTACATAATCAGGGTTATTGTAGTCTCCAAATGGGACATTAAATTCTCCTTTTGAATTTTCTCTATATAATCCGTTGAAACATGTTCTATTTAAATAAAGCAAAAGGCTAGCTTCTCTAACTTTGTCTAAGTCCTCGTTGCGGATTGGTTTATTGAATTCTTTCCTAGCAGAGTAGTAATAGTCTTCGTTGTATCTGTGGGATCTGTTTTCTTCTATTAGTTCCTCCGGCTTGTCTCTTATTACCTCGTAAAATCTCGTTAATCGACCGTTTACATCGTTGATTGTTCCCTTGTTAGGTTCTATTTCAAATGTTACAGCTCCTCCTCCTACCATTGGCTCATGTAGTCTCTTTTTCTCGTATCCATTTGGAAATAACTTAATTATCTCTTCTAAGAGCTGTCTCTTTCCTCCAGCCCACTTTAAAACTGGTTTAACCATAAAGTGATTCCTCAAATTTTAGTATTAAGTAAGGGGTACAGTAGTGAAATTAATTGGATGATAATTGAAATTTTGGCTAATTGGATTTCGTTTGTTTTTGTTTCTTTGATCTGTTAAATGAAGTAGGGGGAGAGGTGTTCTATCGTATTTTTTAGCCTAGTATGGTTTTTAGTGTTTCTTGGTCTATTCCTTTTGAGGAGAATAGGGAGATGATGTCGCCTGGTTTTAACTTGGTTTCGCCGTTTGGTGAGATTATGGATTTTTTTCTTTCTACAGCTACTATTAGGCATTCTTCTGGTAGTATGTCGGCGATTTCTTTGATTTTTTTATTGCTTATGCTGCTTTTTTCGGTGAGTGTGATGTCTGCTATCTCTGATTTACCGCTTAGTTTTTTGAATTTGACTACTCTGTCTTCTATGTCTTCTTTTGGCCCAAATTTGCTATAAGATGAGAAGTATTCTTCTATTATTAAGTCTTCGTCTTTTACTTTTAAACCTATTTCTTCTAGTTTGTTTGCGGTTTTTGTTATTTCTTCGGAGTCTTGTACGACTGCTTTTATTAAAAGATCTTCTACGCTTCCTGATGTAATTTCTTTTATTTGGACGATATTTTTTAGTGTTTGGGTTTTTTTTGCTAATTTTGGTCTGTCTTTTATTGATGGTGAAGAGCATTTAAATAGGACAGTTAGTTTATTATTGATTTTTGTGTAATCTATTTCTGCATGGTACCCTTTTATTATTTCTTTTTGTTCGAGCTTCCTTATTCTGTTTCTTATTGTTGCAGAAGAAACATTTAGTTCTTCAGCTAGCTCTGGTGCATTTATGTTTTTTGAGTCTTTTGATAGCCTGTAGATTATTCTTTTGTCTACTTTATCGAGGTCACTCATTTTTTTGTACCTTGTTTTTTTGTTTTTTGTTTAAATTAATTAATTATTTAATTGAATTCATTATTAATTTTTTTATTTTTCGTAATTTTTGTGGCAATATATTGGTTTTTCAGTAATAAATTAACTAGATATTATCGGATCAAAAGATTTTTAAGTATTCTTTTTTATATGTCTATTTAGGCAAAATTATAGTCATTAAGAGGTTATTTCCATGAAAGATCAGGAGAAGTCAAGAAAGGAAAAAATACTAGTTTTGTTAGCTTATCCAGAAATTCAAGAAAATTTAATTAATTTTGCAAAGGCATCTGCAAACTCATATAAAGAAAGTTCAATAATAGGATTCAACTTTATTAATTTACCCGAACAAACTCCATTAACAAGAAGAGATAAATTAAATAGTCCAAAAGTAGAAATACCAGACAAAAAAATCGTAGAAATACAAAAAGCTATTTTAAAAATAGCTAGAGACAAAATAACTTCCGATAATTTCGATTTCGATAGCAAAGCTATGGCAGGAAGAAAATTTGAGAAGACGGTAATCAATTATGTAAAAAAACAAAACATAGACCAAATATACATGGGCTGGGATGGTGAACGAAGCCAAAATAAACTTATATTTGGTTCTAAAGTAGATAAGATCTTAAAATACGTTCCATGTAAAGTAAATATAATAAAACCAGGTAAACCAAAGATCGGTAAGGTTGCAGCATTTATAAAAAAGGAAAAAGACTCAAACACACTTGAAACACTAAAAAGAGCAAATCAATTTCAAACTGAATCACAGGAATCCAAATTAAATATCATACACATAAATGGAAAAAATAATAGTAAAAATAAAACTAGAGAAAGACTAAAGGAAAAAATCGAAGAAGCCAACATCTCTCGAGAAGATTATAAGCTACGGATATACAATAGGGAGAATATAGTCGAGTCCATAATAAATGAATCTAAGAACTTTGATACGGTATGCCTTGGTTCAACGCAATTAAGTAGATTTAAAAAGCCAACCTTTGGTTCAATACCAAAAAAAATAGCCCTTAATTCAAACGAGAATGTAGTAATAATTAAAAAAAGAAAAAGACTTAAAACTTTAAAGGATAAATTAAGTTTCTAAAAATATTTTAAATCAAATTAAATTAGATTTTTCAATTAAAAAAATAAAGAGGTGGTTGAAGTGGATGATTTAATTCTTGGAATTATTCTATCTATCTTAGCTTGGCTAGGTTTACTTATATTTGTTCTTCATTCAAAATATGTAGTAGAAAAAATAAAAAAAGACGAATACAATAAAGGACCTTTCAGGTGAAGTCTATGGCAACAAATGATTCCTCTGAAGAAGCTTCTTTAGTTAGAACTCTTTCTTTGTTTGATATCTCGATGATTGGCGTAGGAGCAATGATAGGTGCAGGAATATTCGTTTTATCAGGACTTGCTGCAGGTGAAGCTGGGCCATCACTTTTTTTGGTCTTTGCTCTAAATGGTTTTGTAACCATTTTTACGGGAATGGCTTACGCTGAGTTAGGTAGTGCTATTCCTGAAGCTGGAGGAGGATACCTATGGGTAAGAGAAGCCCTAGGCCGATCCCAGGCGTTCATATCAGGTTGGATGAGTTGGTTTGCTCATGCTGTGGCCGGTTCACTCTACTGCCTAGGATTTGGGTCCTTCGTAACCCTACTACTAGTAGAATACTTTGGGATAACATTTGGTGTTTCCGAATCCATTTTGCACAAAATTTTTGCGGTTTTTGCTGGAGTTTTGTTCACTTATATAAACTACAGAGGAGCTAAGGAAACCGGACTAGCAGGAAACATAGTAACATTAATTAAAGTAACGGTTATTGTTCTTTTTATAATAGCTGGCTTAGGAGCTTATTTGGGAACGCCCAATCCAGCTGCTGACTTTCGTCCATTTTTACCAAAGGGATTTAGCGGTGTATTTATCGCTATGGGATTAACCTTTATAGCTTTTGAGGGATACGAAATAATTGTTCAAAGCGGAGAAGAAGTAGTAAACCCTAAGGAAAATGTCCCTAAGGCAGTTTTCTATTCAATGCTTGCAGTAGTAACTATTTACATGTTAGTGGGAGTGGTGTTACTAGGTCCAATAGAATTAACTCCTGGGCTCTTAGAGGCGGCTCAGAGGCATGCAACAGGCTTACCAGAGGATCCAGCTCTTTGGCAGGTTCTTGGTCATTTTGGTGAATTAGGATTTGCTAGAGCAGCTAATCAAGTATTACCTTTTGGTACATTGCTGATATTGGTGGCTGGTATATTTTCTACTTTGTCTGCACTCAATGCAACAACTTTTTCTAGCACCAGAGTCGGTTTTGCTATGGGTAGAGACTATGTATTGCCAGAGGCATTCAAAAAGGTTCACCCTGAAAAGAAAACTCCATATCTCTCCGTTTTTTTCAGTGGTGCACTCATCATTGGAATGGCAGTTACCCTTCCAATAGAAGATGTAGCAGCAGCCACTGATGTAATGTTTCTTTTACTTTTCTTACAGGTTAACTATGCAGCTATAAAACTAAGAAGAGAGAGAGAGGAGATGAATTAGATTATGGATATGTAATGCCTTACTTTCCTTATGTGCCTATAATAGGTATAATAACGAAACTCTTCCTAGCCGTTTATTTATTTGCATACAGCCCAATCGCGTGGGCTGGAGCAATAATATGGATCTTAGTAGGGTTTCTAATCTTTTTTGTTTATTCGAGAGGACATCTTAGAGAAAAGGAAATAAAAGAAGAAACTAGGTTAGTGAAAGAAGAAAGAAAACCAACTGAAAGACCATATGAGGTTTTGGTTCCGATAGCTAATCCGATTCACACGGAGAGACTTTCAAAGATAGGAGAAAGGATAGCCAAAGAGAAAAATGGAGAGGTAATTGTAACAACGATAGTAACCGTACCAGAACAGACTCCATTAGACGAAGGACATAGATATATCAGTAAAGAACAAAAAGAGATATTAAAAGAAGTCGATGAATATATTGAGGATGTTCCTGTTAGAAAAATTACGGCCGTGGGCCATGATGTAGGAAAAAGTATTACTAATCTGGCTTACGAAAAAGATGTTGATTTAATCTTGTTAGGGTGGAGAGGTAAGCGAAAGAGGTTTTCTGATTATTTCTTAGGTTCCACGATAGACTATGTGGTTGAAAATGCTCCTTGTGATGTTTCAGTAGCTAAGGCAATGGAGGAATACAAACCTGAAAAGATACTGATACCTGTGGCTGGTGGTAGAAATGTTGAGTTATCCGAATCAATAGCTAAATCCTTTGCAAAAAAATACGATTCAGAGATTATTCTAGTTAATGTTTTTGAAAAAGGTGAAAAGAAAGCTAATAACCTTTTAGATAAACATAAAAGACATTTAATAGAAGAAGGATTGGATAAAGTAGAGAATGTAGCGATTAGAGAAAAGAAGGGGGTTGCAGATGATATAATCGAGTACGCAGAGGATAGGGATGTCGATATGATCGTATTAGGAGCAACAGAGAAAGGTCTAATACCAAGTGCACTGTTTGGTAATGTGCCGGAAGAGATTGGGGAAAGATTCGACAAACAGGTGATAATGGTAAAGAAACACCAAAGAATTAAATCCTATTTCAACAAGATAATGAGAAAAATCGTTGGCAAATTCTAAGAACAAAAGACCTAAAGTTAGTCTTCCTAAAATTATATTCTTTTATATTATTGGTTGTGAAGACCTTTCTTCCTCAAATCTCTGATTTCAGGTAGAGAGATAAATCAACTGTAGAACTTAAGTAGTTCTGATAGTGGTTGAGGAGATAACTTATAGTTGATTGCATTTCTCTGCCCTTTATATATCAAAAGGTGGTTTCATGTCTCCTTGAGGCATCCGGATAAAGCCTAAAATTCTGCATAGGATAGGTGTGTAGGTTATGCTCGAAGTTTTGTAGGATGTAGTAGCTGGGTGGCCGTGGCCCGGAGAGGATATAGGGAGCATTTATAGAATTAGTTTATGGCATTTTTTTGGTTCTAGTCCCTGTTTTCTCTAGGGCAATAGTTCCCTGAGGTTGAATTTAGATACTGTGGGATAAGCCCGGATGTTAAAGCAAACTCTTCAGGATAATGAGGTTACATTGGAAGCTCTTTCTCTTTCCTTTACGAACGGATATGAGTAAAAATAGGAGGCATTTCACAACTGTGAACTACTTCTATCTAAAACAAAGATCAAGGAAGAGTTTTTTTCGTTTTCCGAGAGATGGAGATGTAAATATTACAGTTTCCAAGATAGTTGCCAAGAATCTGAATTTAAAAAAGGAGATAGGTGAGTTAAAAGATGTTTTCTGTCCGAATTAAAGAAATAAAAGATGATGAACTACCGACAAGTTGTTTTAAATCAATGGAGAAAGGATAAAGAATGAACACGGTAAAAGCTCCTTGAGCACTTTGGGCTACTCGGGTTATAGCTAATGTCTATTTTGTTTCTTTTTTCCCATTCTAGGCCTAGGATCATATCTTTGGGTAAGATTATTTGTTGGCTTCTATTCTTCTTTTGTAGTTTTCTGTAACCTAAAACGATTAACATTTAAATTTAAATAGGCCTTGATATAGTGACTTTCTCCACTACCAAAATCAGTGATTTTGGAGGGGTCTTCTCAACTACTAAGATAAAACTGGCTTTTGGCTTATGGCAAATAAAATGAAGAATAGGCTTTGAAGACTCTTTATATAAGCCTCGGGCGGGATTTGAACCCGCGGTAAATGGCTTTTCCTCTTTTTGATACGAAGCCATCGCTTTGGCCAAGCTAAGCTACCGAGGCTTTATAGTTATTTTTCTTTAATCCAGAATCTTTTTTTGGATTCTTTTAGAGCTTCTAGTCCGGGTAGACCTGTTCCTGAGAAAAATTTCATTAGTGCTCCTCCGCCTGTGCTGACATGGTCGAAGGATAGTTTTAGGCCTGCTTCTTCTGCGGCTGTACATATGTGTCCTCCTCCTATTATGTTAAATGCATCTGATTCGGCCGCTGATCTTAGTAATTCGTCTGTTCCAGTTCTGAATTTTTCTTTTTCGAAGACGCCTGCTGGGCCGTTCATGATTATTTTGTCTGCTTTGTTGAATTTACTTGAGAAATCTGCTATGGTTTCTATTCCGATGTCTTGTATTAGTGCTTTTTTTGGTATTTTATCTATTTTAATGTCTTTTCTGTCGTTTTCTTTTAGTATTGCGATGTCTTTTGGTAGTTCAATTTTTTCTTTGTATTTTTTATATATTTTTTTGGCTTCTGGGAGTTTGTCTTTGTATCCTAGGTCTTTGATCACTTTTAGGCTTTTTTCTCCTATTTCTTTTCCATTTGCTCGTAGGAATATGTTGGCTAGGATCCCTGTTGCGAAGACTTTGTCTGCTATATTGTTTTTTAATAGATTTTGGGTTACATAAAGAGAGTCATCGACTTTTGCTCCTCCAAGGACAAAATAAGTGGTTCCTTCTTCTTTATTTGCTCCTTTCAATATATCTATTTCCTTTTCCATTAATTTGCCTGAGATACCTGGTAGTACTAGGGGAAATCCAACGATTGAGGGGTGTCGTCTGTGGCTGGCTGCAAAGGCATCGTTTACGTAGAAATCGAATAGTGGACCTAGTTCATCGACTAAAAAAGTATCTTTTTGTTTTTCTCTGTCTCTTTCGATGGTTTCTTCGGAATAGAATCTGACGTTTTCTAGGAAAAGTATGTCTCCGTTTCTCATTTTTCTGATTTCTTCTTTTGCTCTTGAACCGAAAATATCATCAATGTACTTGACATCTCTTTTTAGTATTTCGGAAAGTTTTTCGGCATGTTTCTCAGTTTTAGTGAAGTCTTTTTTACCTGGACGGCTCTGATGAGCTAATATAACAGTCTTTGAATCATTAAGTGATCTGAATGTCTTTAAATGAGATCTAAACCTGTTATCATCTAATATTCTCTTCGTTGACGGATCTATAGGAGAGTTTACATCAATCCTAATTAAGATAGATTTGTTTTTTAGTTTTACATCGTCTAAAGTAAGAAAATCCTTTTTATTATCCAATCTATCCCCTCTTCTAAATTACCTAGATACACCTTAAAGCATTGAATAGATATCGAACAACTAAAACATATATTCAAACTATAAATAACTCCCTAGTTAAACTAATGTCTTTTTACTCAGCATCCAATTACAGATCCCAGAAACTACAAATTTGTTTAAGGATTTTATTAATTAAATTAATTTCGCTTATGACTAATACTCACAACTAAATATCTATCTAAGATCAAATAAAAAGACCTACCCTAAAACTTCAAAAAACCTGAGCCAATAAATTAATTTAAAACAAAGATCAAGAAATGTAGTAACTCAAGATATTAATCAACGATCCAAATAGATCAAGATTAACAAACTACAAGTAAATGTCACTAAGCGAGGGCGTTTCGAAGAAAAACCTTTTTTTACCTGACTAAGTTATGATGGATGTAGAATATGAAGACAAAATCACTGGAAGAAACATTTGATGAAATAAGAGAAGAGAGTGAAGGAACCAATCAATCGAAGAAGTGGTGGGCTGGGACAGACTCACAGAAGCTAAGTAACGACCTATTTTTAGGTCACTCAGATGTAGGATTATACCAGATCAAAAGTTACATGAAAAATTCCTTAGAATCAAAAGGAATAGGCGCAAAAATAACATCAAACCTCGATGAAGAAATAGAACAGGAATTCAAAAAGTCACCAGATTCAATGTTTGGCGTACTACCCAGAAAAGTAGGCAAAAGACAAAAAAAGAACCTTAAAGGTCTTTTGGAGAACAAGGATTTTTCTAATGAAAAAGACTTCTTCGACCAAGTGATGAAAGCTCTAGAAGTAAACATCAAGGGCTCACTAACCCATTCCAACCAAAAGAAAAAAGGACCGATCAAGGAACTAAGAAGTAAGTTTGAAGAGGAACAAAAAGAATTAAACGAAGAGTTCGAAAAGATAGTTAACGAAGACCAGGTCTACAAATCCTATTTATAAAAAACTCTCCAAAAAAATTATATAAAACAAAGAATATCCAATTGTAGCATTTTAGTTGAACTTGCCCTAATGCTCCGATAGTGTAGTCCGGCCAATCATCTCGGCCTTTCGAGCCGAGGACCGGGGTTCAAATCCCCGTCGGAGCATAATACTAACAAAAAACCCTCACAAAACAAAGAACAAACCAAATAACGATCGGAGCATAATTATAAGCTAATTCTTCACAAAAAGAAGACTAACTCACAAGTAGTTTAAACACTATTATTTACCTATAAAACACAAAAAAACCAAAATACAACCAAGAACAAATCAATACCAAGAAAAACATCCAACAAACAAATAATTTCAGGAAAGCTGATAAAAAAGACACATCTTAGCGATATCCTCTTCCTCTCCTAAAAGCATTTTCAACCCAAACAACTCCTTCCTCAACAAAGTATTCAAATCTATGTGGCCCAATTCTCAACCTATACATCTCGTTCTCCTTATCCTTAAGCTTCTTTATATCCGTACCACTTCTGGACTTATAAGGTTTTTCCTTAAGATTTTCCAATTTCCTTTTGATCCTTTCCTTCTCTCCTACTTCCTCAATATAATCGACCACTCTTGGATGAATTCTTACCTCCATCTATACCTCATCCAGTGGAATGTACTCTTCCTTCTCCTCCTGCAATCTCTCCCATTTTTCATCAATCAACTTCTCAACCTCTAGCTCCCTAAGATAATCCATCATCCTATTTAAGATTTCATCATAAGTCTCACCCTTCTTACCAAACTTTTTAAGTCTCTCACGAGTTTCCTCATCAAGTTGAACAGTAGTCATACATAACCACCTATAATAACATATAACAGTTAATAATAAATATATTTAATGTTAGATTTAACCCAACAATAC